>DASQPA010000272.1:0-52252 GCA_035644215.1 Thermoanaerobaculia bacterium | reverse complement strand
GTCCCGGGAGACGGGCCGTATCTGCTTACGCTGGCTCAAAGTCCCGGGAGACGGGCCGTATCCGCTTACGCTGGCCCAAAGTCCCGGGAGACGGGCCGTATCTGCTTACGCTGGCCCAAAGTCCCGGGAGATGGGCCGTATCTGCTTACGCTGGCCCAAAGTCCCGAACGCCCCCCTGTGGGCCGGGGTGAGGGCTCCGATCACCCCGTATAGCTGTCGTCCTGCTCGATCTTCGACAGCACCCAGTCGAAGTCGCCGCGGGTGATCTTCGCTCCGCAGTGCTCGCAGTCGCCCGCCATGTTGGTCGAGAGGGGGGCGCCGCAGTTGGGGCAGGTGGCATCGGTCGTGGGGGCTCCGCGCACCCCGGCGCCGCGGATCAGAGTCCAGTACTCGGAGTAGGCGCGGTCGGCGTGCGGGTTGCCGCCCACCACCTGGCCGTTGTCCTGGCGCACGGTGGTGTCGCGTCCCGTCCCCCAGAAGCGGAAGGTGAGGGCGTCGAAGTGCTTGTCCCGCACCACCTTGGCCAGGGTGATCTTGATGATGTGCATGCCCTGGAGGACGTTCCGCAAGCCCTGCTGCCGGTAGGCGTCGATCCAGTACTGGAGATATTCGAAGAGGCTGTCCGAGACGTAGGGCCGGATCGGCTTGAGATCGAGGTTCGTCCAGGCGGCGTTCAGCTGGTCGTAGATCAGGCGCAGCCGGGCGGTGATGGCCTCGTCGGTCGCCGCCGGATCGACGGCGAGGAGCTGGGCGCGGCGGGCCGCCACCTCGGGGTGGTAGCCGGTGGGGAAGTCGGTCCCCTCCTCCTCGGTCGTGCCGGTCAGGGCCGGCGGCCGGTCCTCCTCCTCCAGGAGCTCGATCGACTGCACGCTCCAGTCGAAACGGCCGTCGGTCACCACCTGGCTGCAGTAGTCGCAGCGGCCGCCGCCGGCGCTCTGGAAGGGGGCGCCGCAGTTGGGGCAGTGGAAGGAGCCCAACTGCTCGGGGGGCTTGCTGTGCACGGTGGCGTTGCGCACCAGGGTCCAGCGCTCGTTGAGGTACTGGGTGCGGGCGGCGGCTCCCGTCCCCACGGTCAGATTGGACTCGTACTCCAGAACGACGACCACCTGCCCCGCGGGCGGGTTCGCGGGCAGAGCGAGGTCGGCGACGTGGAGGGCACCGACGACGACGCCGGAGACCGGGGCTCCCAGCGGCGGGCGCTGGGCGAGGTCGATGCGCGCTGCCTCCGAGAGATAGGGCGCCAGCGCTTCCAGGGCCGCCGGGTGGCTCCGCGCCTCGTGGGCTCGGGCATAGAGGTCGTAGGCGAAGTCCTCGAAGAGCACGGCCGAGAACTCCGGATCGAGGGCACGGATGCGATCGAGGT
This sequence comes from Thermoanaerobaculia bacterium, assembly GCA_035644215.1. Classification (GTDB taxonomy): domain Bacteria; phylum Acidobacteriota; class Thermoanaerobaculia; order Multivoradales; family UBA5704; genus DASQPA01. The sequence continues at coordinate 50,889 of DASQPA010000272.1, read as the reverse complement.
CGGGGGGGACCCGCGCCGCCGGCGGGGCGGGGACCGCTGCGTTCCGCCGCTGCGCCATCACCACCGCGACGATCACCAGCACCAGGACCAGGAGGACGAGGAACACCAGGCAGCCACCGAAGAGGCTGCCCCCGCCGGACGGCCGGTTCCGGGTGTACACCATGGGGGCGGGCGAGGAGCTGGAGGGCCGGCTGTAGGAGTTGCCGGAGCCATGGCTCCCGGAGCTGCCGGAGGAGCTGGGGCTATGACTCGGCGAGCTGTGACTCGGCGAGCTATGGTAGGTGTGGCCGCCGCCGGGCCGGGCGAGGACCAGGGCCGGCAGGAGGAGGAGCGCGAGCACCGCGAGGGCCGCCACGGTGACGATCGGAGATCTCCGTCGGGTCACATCGTCCTCCTTCAGCCCGCGTAGCTGTCGTCCTGCTCGATCTTCGAGAGGACCCAGTCGAAATCGCCACGGGTGATCTTGGCGCCGCAGTGCTCGCAGTCGCCCGCCATGTTGGTGGTCAGGGGAGCGCCGCAGTTGGGGCAGGTGCGGTCGGTCTTCGGCGCCCCGCGCACCCCGGCGCCGCGGATCAGGGTCCAGTACTCGGAATAGGCGCGGTCGGCCCGCGAGTTGCCGGCCACCACCTGGCCGTTGTCCTGGCGCACGGTCGAGTCGTGCCCCGTCCCCCAGAGCCGGAAGGTCAGCGAGTCGAAGTACTTGTCGCGCACCACTTTGGCGACGACCGAGCGGGTGATGCGCATGCCGTCGAGGACGTTGCGCAAGCCCTGCTTCTGGTAGGCGTCGATCCAGTACTGGAGGTACTCGAAGAGGCTGTCCGAGACATAGGGCCGGGCGGGCTTCAGGTCGAGGTGGGTCCAGGCGGCGTTCAGCTGGTCGTAAAGGAGGTGCAGCCGGGCGGTCAGCGCCTCGTCGGTCGCCGCCGGATCGTCGGCCAGGAGCTGGGCGCGGCGCGCCGCCACCTGCGGGTGGAAAACGGTGGGGAAATCGGTCCCGACCTCCGCGACCGTGCCGGTCAGGGCCGGCGGGCGGGCCTCGGCGGCGAGGACGGTGATCGCCTGGACGCTCCAGTCGAAGCGGCCGTCGGTCACCACCTGGTTGCAGTAGGAGCAGCGGCCGCCGCCGGCGCTCTGGAACGGGGCGCCGCAGTTGGGGCAGTGGAAGGAGCCCACCTGGTCGGGCGGCTTGCTGCGCACGGAGGCGGCGCGCACCAGGCTCCAGCGCTCGCGGAGGTACTGGGTGCGCTCGGCCCCCGACGCCCCCACCGTGACGTTGGCCTCGTACTCCAGGACCACCCCCACCGGCCCGCCCGGCTGCGGCAGGGAGACCCCGATCACCCGCAGGGCGCCCACCACCACCGCCGAAACCGGACCGGCCGGCTGGCGCGCGGCGAGGTTCCGCCGGGCCGTCTCGGAGAGATACGGCGTGAGGGCTTCCAGGGCTGCCGGGTCGCTCCGCGCTTCGTGCGCCCGGGCGTAGAGGTCGTAGGCGAAGTCCTCGAAGAGGACGGTCGAGAAGTCCGGATCGAGGGCGCGGATCGACTCCAGGTCGCGCGGCTGCGACGGCACCCGGGGAGGGACGCGCGCCGCCGAGGGACTCGAATCCCAGTGCTGCTCGCCCTGCTTGCCCTTGTTGTACTTGACGACGGCAATGAGGATCACGATCGTCAGCGGAATCCCAATCAGCGGGTGGGCGAAGACGAATTCGAACCAGAGCTGGATGAGGAAGCCGGCACAGCCACCGCCTCCGCCTCCCCCGCCGCCGCTCCCTCCGCTGCCGCCCCCGGAGTAGCCCTGTCCGCCCCCCGGCCGGGCCGCCGCGCCGGCCGGCAGGAGCAGGAGGAGAGCGAGGAAGACGAGCCCGGCGAGCGGCAGGGCGCGCCGGAGGGGACCGGATCCCCTCACTCGCCCACCTCGTCTTCGAGCTCGTTGAGCTGGCCCTCGACACGGGCGCAGAGCGGCGCGAGCGCCGGTGCAAGCGCGCGGGCCCGGGCCGCCACGGCGACTCCATCCTCCCCCTGCCGCACCGCCTCCTGGATGCCGGCGATCGCCTGCTGCCAGGCTGGGGTCGCCGCGGCGGCGTCGATCCCGGAGTCGGCCACCAGCTCGGCCTCCCGTTCGAGGAGCGAGATATAGAGAAGGATGCCGGTCCGCCGCGAGGTGTGGTGGACGTGCTTGTCGACGAACTCCGCCCGCGCCGCCATCCCCACCCGTAGCCGCCGCGAGCGCCGGCTCGTCAAGAGCCGCAACAGAGCCGGGCTGCGCGACACCCAGACCCCGGAGAGGAGGCCGAAGATCACCGGGTCGACGAGGAAGTACTCCAGCCGGAAGGTCCAGGGGGAGAAGAGAAGGAAGGCGAGGACCGCCACCGCCCCACCGATCGCGCCGGCAAGGGCGCCGTCCACGTACGACCCCGACTGCCGGCGCACGGCGATCACCAGCTCGGCGCCGCAGGCGCTCTCCACGGCATGGACGGCCTCGGAGAGGGCCCGTTTCGCGTCCGGGGTGAGGAAGGGCTTGGCCATGGCGGAGGGTGGGAGGTCCGGTGGCGGCTAGTCTATCGCACCGGCCGGACCTCTGCCGGAGGCAATCTCCGGGACGAGCGGATCCCTCCTCGACGCCTGCTACCGGGGTAGATGGCGATGACTGCCAGCAGGGTGGCGGTCACTGAATGCAGGCCGGCGATGACCGCCGAGCAGGGTGGCGGTCACCGAATGCAGGCTGGCGATGACTGCCAGCAGGGTGGCGGTCACCGAATGCAGGCTGGCGATGACCGCCAGCAGGGTGGCGGTCACTGAATCCATGCCGACGATCCCTCTCAGGATGTCATCCTGAGGGAGCTTTAGCGACCCAAGGACCTGGGCGGCGGGGGAGCTCTGTCCCTGCGCTCTTCTTGCCCGCCCCAGCCGCCTCCCTAGTGTAGTGGGTCGGAAGTTCGGTGCCTTTTTCGCGGCCCCCCCCGGAGAGTCATCCTGAAGGAGCCTTGGCGACGGAAGGATCTGGGCGGGGGAAGCTTCCGCCTTCGCGCCTCTTTTCCCCCCTCCCAGATCCTTCTGGCTCGCGGAACTCGCCCTCAGGATGACGATAGGAGGAGGCGCCGCGGACACCCGGCTTAAGGACCGATCTGCAAGACCCACTACACTAGAAGCTCTTGTATAGTGCAGCCTTCCGATGAGCATCCAGTGGCTTCATGGCGAGGTGCAAAGGCCGTGTCCCGTCTGCCGGGAGGCCGGCCCCAAGACTCTCGTGCTGGCGACCGACCCCGTGCTGCCCGGCTGGGATCGAGTGACGCTGGTGCGCTGCGCCTGCGGCGCCGCCTTCCTGACCGAGCTCGCCGTGCCGGACTACGCGACCGCGGGCAGCCATGGGAGCGACTACCACGTCGAGCAGGCCTTCGGCTTCGACCCCATGGCTCCGGTGCTCCTGCGGCTGCCCGCGGGCTCCGTGCGGCGCTGCCTGGACGTCGGTTGCGCCTTCGGCCTGATGCTCGACTTCGCCCGCTTCACCTTCGGTTGGGAGGTCGTGGGCGTCGACCCCTCGGGCCTCGCCCCGGAGGGCGCCAAGGCTCTCGATCTCCCAATCGTTCACGCCTACCTGAGCTCCGCACTCGATCTCCGCCGTGAGGGCGGCGAGAGCCGCGAGCCTTTCGATCTGGCGATCTGCTCGGAGGTACTGGAGCACGTGGCGGACCCACACGCGCTCCTCGCGGCGATCGGCGAGCGGTTGTCTCCCGAAGGTCTCCTGGTGCTGACCACCCCCAACCTCGACGGCGTGCACGCGGCCGCGGCGCCCGGCGATCTCGTCCGCGCCCTGAGCCCGGGGCTCCACCTCGTGCTCTATGACAGCACCGTGCTGACCCGCGTGCTCGACGCCGCGGGCTTCGCGGCCGTCCGCATCGAGGCCTCGCCGACCACGCTGGTCGCTTTCGCGGCGCGCTCGGCGCACGGGCTCGATTCGATCGCCGCCGCGTGCACCGACCGCTCGCCTCTCCTGCGCTATTTCGACGCGCGAGCGGAGAGCGCGCCGCCGACTTCGGCGCTGGCGAGCGGTTTCGCCTACCGCCACTTCCGGGACTGCGTCAACGCCGGCGACCACGCCGCGGCAGCGGTGAGCCGCAAGCGGTTGGCAAAGCTCTACGGCGAGCGTTTCGGCATCGATCTCGAACGGCCGGAGAGCGCGACTGCTCAAGATCGCGGCTCTTTCAACCTGCCGGGCGCCTGGTATTTCTCCGGCATCCTGGAGCTCAACGGGCACCAGCGGCCGGAGCAGGCCGCCGCCTGCTTTGCCGCCGCCGTCGCGGCCGCAGAGGCGATCCTCGCACGCACGCCGACCGCGGTGCTCGACGGCGAGACCGAGGCCGTCCTGCTGCGCAGCCGGGTGCTGCTGCCGGCAGCGCTCGCCGGGCACGATGCCGACCGTGCGCTCCGTGACCTGCGGGCGCTCGGCGAACAGGCGGAACGCGGGGAGATTCCGCGGGAGGCCTTCGAGGAGGCGCGGCAGCGCGTTTTCATCCGGCTGGTGCACGCGGGGGCCTTGGGGATGGCCGAGCCGTTGGCGCCGAGCGTGGCGGCGCAACTCGATTCAGCCGCGCCAGAAGGCGATCGTCAAGACAACGTCCTGGAGCTGGAGGCGAGGTATTGCCTGGCCATGCTGGCGCTGCAGCGGGGGCGGGCGGCCGAGGCGGCGGAAGGGTTTGGCGCCGTGCGCCGGCGGCTCGAACAGGTGGGCGGCGAGGCGGCCGCCCTCCTCGCCGGCCCGGCGCGCGACCACGAAAGGCTCGCGCTCCAGCGGGCCGCCCCGGGGAGAAGAGCCGCGCCGGGGCTGATGATCGCGGAGCGCTTCGTGGCGGCTCCTGCCCGGTTCGCGGCGCTGCGGCTGCCGCTCGACGTGATCGCGCGGCAGCCCGCGGAACGCCTCCGTCTGCTGGTGATCGCCGAAGAGCCGGCGCTCGGCGAGCGGGTGGCGACCCTCCGTCCGCAAAATCTGCGGCCGGATGAACATCTGCGTCTCGAATTCGCTCCCTTCGCCGCGCCGCCGGGCGCCACCTTCCTTCTCGGCGTCGAGGCTCTCGCCGCGGCCGACGCCCCGCCGATCGCTGCGGACGCGGCGGTTATCGCGACGCTCCGCGAGAGAACGCGCGGGCGGGTGCCGATCGGGCTCGACTGCTTCGCCGAGGGCGCCTTTTCTCGCGAACCATCGCGCGACCCCTCGCTGCTTTTCGACGAGCGCGGCATCTCGGTGTTCCGCGAAACGCCGCCTCCGGCCTCGCAGGTCCGGGTGGCGCACTGGATCGACCACTTCTGGTGCGACGCGCACGGCCTCTATCTGAGCGGCTGGGTGCACGCTTTCGAGCACCGCGTCCGCCGACTGGCGATCGAAGCGGGCGGCCGAAGCGTCGCGACCGAGAGCTTCCGCGACCGGCCCGATCTTCTGACGCACTATCCCGCGCACGAGCACGTCCGCCACGCCGGGTTTGCCCTCTACCTGGCGGTTCCCGCCGGGCACCCCGTGTGCTTGCGCGTCGAGACCGACGGCGGCTCGGCCGGCTTCACCCTCGATCTGCCGGAAGGGCCACTCCCGCCGCTGCCGCAGAACGCGGGCGACATGACCGGCGTGTCGCCCATCCTCCGACGTTTCGCGGATCTCGCCAACGCGCGAGGCGGCAGAATCCTGCAGCTCGGCGCGCGGTCGGCGGCGGCGCCCGGCGACCCGTTGCCGCTCTCCAGCCGATGGCTCCACGGAAACGTGATCGGTCTCGACATCCATCCCGGACCGCGGGTCGACGTCGTCGGCGACTGCCATGGCTTAAGCTCGATGCTGGCGGAAAAATCGATCGATGCCGTGTTCTCCGCCGAGATGCTCGAGCACGTGGTGGCACCCTGGCTCGTCGCCGCCGAGATCAACCGCGTGCTCAAGCCGGGGGGCCTGACCTACCACCACGTTCCGGCGGCGTGGCCGCCGCACGCAGAGCCCAACGACTTCTGGCGGTTCTCCGCGGCGGCGCTCGGCGTGCTCTTTGGCCCGGAAACCGGGTTCGAGGTGCTCGCCACGGCGGAGGGCGGGGCCGCGACTCTGCTCCCCGGGCCGGAGTGGCGGCAGCAGTTCCTCGGCATGCCGACCCTGCCGGTCTTCGCCGGCGCCGAGATCCTGGCGCGGAAGGTCGCCGACGTGGCGCCCGGCGCCGTCGCCTGGCCGCTCACCGCCGAGGCCAGCCAGCGCCGCGCCCGCTGCTATCCGGTCGGCGGCCTGGCGCCCACCTGGAAGGAAGAGGAAAAGGGGAAAGCGCCGTGAGCTTGGCGCGGATCTCGGTCATCGTCCCGGTCTACAACGGCCGCCGCTTCCTGCGCGCCGCGCTCGACAGCGTCTTCGGCCAGTCGCTGCCGCCGTATGAGCTGATCGTGGTCGACGACGGCTCGACCGACGGCTCTCTGGACGAGCTTACGAGCCTGGCGCCCACGGGGTTGCCGATCCGCGTCCTGCGGCAGGCGAACCGTGGGCAGTCGGCGGCCCGCAACCTCGCGGCCCGGTCCGCCGAGGGCGACTACCTGGCCTTTCTCGATCAGGACGACATCTGGCACCCCGAGCACCTGGAGGCGCTGGTCGAGCCGCTCCTCGCCAACCCCGCCGCCGGCTGGGCCTACAGCGACTTCGACGAGATCGACCGCGACGGCTTCCTGGTGACGCGGGCGTTTCTCCGCGCCTTCGGAGTTTGCCATCCCAAGCGCACGATCGCGGATTGCGTGCGGGCCGACCTGATGGTGCTGCCGTCGGCGAGCCTGCTGCGCCGCACCGCCTTCGAAGCCGTCGGCGGCTTCGACGAGGCCTTGAGCGGCTATGAGGACGACGACCTCTTCCTGCGTTTCTTTCGGAGCGGCTGGGAGCAGGTCTTCCTCGACCGCAGCCTGGTGCGTTTCCGCGTCCACGACTCGGGCTCTTCGGCGGCGGGCCGATTTCTCGACAGCCGCCTCTGCTTCTGCGAGAAGCTCGCCGCGCTTCTCCCCGACGACCCGCGGATGATGCGGTTCTACCTGCGCGACGACGTCGCGCCGCGTTTCTTCCAGGTCTCGCTCGACGACTACGTGCGCGCCTGCTCGGCGGGCGAGTGGGACGACGCGCGGCGGGCTCTCGCGGCGGTCAACCGCTTCGCCGCGCTGCGCCAGCCGAGCCTCGCCCTGCGGTGGAAGTTGGTGTGGATCCAATCGCCGCGATCCTTCCGCTTCCTGATGGGCCTGAACGACCACCTGCCGCGGTGGCTCCGCTTCGCCCGCAATCCCAGCGTGACCCTGCGCGCCGCGGGTCCACCGCGGCCCTGAACGCGACCAGCCGCCGCGCCTACCCACGGTGGTAAGATTGGGTATCCCTTAGCGGAGGCTCCATGGAAACCTTCGAGACGTTCGAGCGGACTCTGCCCCAGGAGAAAGCTCCCACCCCGCCCGCCCGCCTCTTCCGGTTCCGCTCGTCCCCACGGGCGGCGAAAGACCTCCCTCCCTGGAGCCCGGGGAAGCGGCTCCTCTTCCGCTTCACCTTCTCCTACCTGGCCCTCTACATCCTGCCCTTTCCCCTGATCTACATCCCCTACGTCGCGGTCGCCGCGGGGTGGTACCAGAAGCTCTGGCGGCTCCTTGTGCCCTGGGTCGGGAAGCAGGTCTTCCACGTCGACATCACGGTGTTTCCCAACGGCAGCGGGGACACCACCTTCAACTACGTGCAGCTCGTCTGCCACCTGGCGATCGCGACGGCGGCGACCCTCCTCTGGACCCTCCTCGACCGCCGGCGGACGCAGTACATCCGGCTCTTCGCCTGGCTCCGGACCTTCGTCCGCTTCTCGCTCGCCTCGGCGATGATCGGCTACGGCGCGGCCAAGGTCATCCAGAGCCAGTTCCCCGCCCCCACGCTCAGCCGGCTCCTGCAGCCGTTCGGCGATGCCTCCCCCATGGGGCTCCTGTGGACCTTCATGGGCGCCTCTCGGAGCTACAACTTCTTCGGCGGCGCCGCCGAGATGCTGGGCGGCCTCCTCCTCACCCTGCGCCGGACCACCCTCCTGGGCGCCCTGGTGACGATCGCCGTCATGGCCAACGTCGTCATGCTCAACTTCAGCTACGACGTGCCGGTCAAACTCTACTCCCTCCACCTGCTCGCCATGGCGGCCTTCCTGGTCGTTCCGGACCTGCGGCGGCTCGCCGGGATGTTCCTCTTCAACCGGGAGGTGGCACCGGCGGTCGACCGCCCGCTCTTCACCGGCAGGTGGCTCCACCACGGAACCCGCGCCCTGCGCACCCTGCTCGTCTTGGCCTTCGTCTGGCTGTCCATCCAGGAGACCTACGAGGGGCTGAAGCTCTATGGCGAGCTCGCCCCCAAGCCGCCGCTCTATGGCATCTGGAACGTCGACGAGATCACCGTCGCCGGCACCGCGCGACCGCCGCTGGTCACCGATCTCGATCGCTGGCGGCGGGTGGCCTTCGATTACCCGGGGATGGCGAGTATCCAACTCATGAACGACTCGCGCCGCCGCTACACCGTCGCAATCGACACCAAGAAGAGGACGCTGCAGCTCGCGAAGCGGGACGATCCAAAGACCAAGTATCCCTTCTCCTACCAGCAGACCGGCCCGGAGACCCTCCTCCTCCAGGGGACCTTCGAGGGCCAGCCTGTCGTGGCTCGGTTGCATCGTATGAAGGAGTCCTCGTATCCTCTCCTCAACCGTGGCTTCCACTGGATCAACGAGTATCCGTTCAATCGGTGAGCCGGTAGGAGAGAGCGGCGTGGCACCCGGCTCTTCTCCCGAGGAGGCCGCCGACTGGAGCCCGGCCCGGCGGCTCCTCTTCCGCTTCGCCTTCTCCTACCTCCTCCTCTACAACCTGCCGTTTCCGCTGGGCTGGATCCCCTATGTCGACGTCGTCGCCGACAAGTACGACGCGCTGTGGGAGACGCTCGTGCCCTGGGTGGGCCGGCGGTTCTGCCACCTCAGCATCACCATTTTCCCCAACGGCAGCGGGGACACCACCTTCAACTACGTGCAGATCGCCTGCTACCTGGCGATCGCCGTGGCGTCGACGGTCCTGTGGACCGCCCTCGACCGGAAACGGAAGAATTACGCGCGCCTCCTGGCCTGGCTCCGGGTCTTCGTCCGTTTCTCGCTCGCCTCGGCGATGATCAGCTACGGCGGGGTCAAGGTGATCAAATCGCAGTTCCCCAATCCGACGCTCGGACGGCTCATCCAACCGATCGGCGACGCCTCGCCCATGGGGATCCTCTGGACCTTCCTCGGCGCCTCTCAGAGCTACAACTATTTCAGCGGCGCGGCGGAGATGGTGAGCGGCCTCCTCCTTTCGCTCCGCCGGACCACCCTCCTCGGGGCGCTTTTGAGCCTCACCGTGATGAGCAATGTCGTGGTGCTCAACTTCAGCTATGACGTGCCGGTCAAGCTGTACTCGTTCCATCTGCTCGCCATGGCGGTCTTCCTGGTCCTGCCGGACCTGCGACGGCTGGCCGATTTCTTCCTGTTCAATCGCCGGGTGAGGCCCGCTCCCGACCGGCCGCTCTTCCGCCGGACCTGGGCGCATCGAGGAACGCTCGCCCTCCGCACGGGGCTCGTCGTCGTCTTCGTCTTCCTGATGCTCAACCGGGCCGCGACCACGCGCCGGACCGCCGGCGATCTCGCCCCCCGGTCGCCCCTCTACGGCATCTGGAACGTCGACTTTATGGAGCTCGACGGGACGACCCGACCGCCGCTCGTCACCGAGGCCACCCGCTGGCGCCGGATGGTCGTCGAATCGAGCCGCCAGCTGAGCCTCCATCTCATGGACGACTCGCGCCACCGCTACAACCTCGAAATCGATCCCAAGCAGGGGACGCTCGTCGTGACGCCGCGCGAGGACCCGAGAACCAAGTCCACTCTCGCCTATAAGACCCTCGGTCCCGGACTCCTCTCCGTCGAAGGGACGCTCGGCGGGCAGAAGATCCGCGCCCGGCTCCACCGGGTGGACGAATCCCCGTTCCCGCTCCTCCGCCGCGGCTTCCACTGGATCAATGAATATCCCTTCAACCGGTGAGGCGGGGGCCCGCGGCCGGCCCCTCCTCGTCGCCCTGCTCCTTCTCTGGGTCCTCCTCGCCGCCGGGATCTCCGCCCGGCTGGCGGGAAAGGCGCTGGACGACTTCTTCATCACCTACCGCTACGCCTGGAACCTGGCCCACGGCCACGGCTTCGTCTTCAACCCGGGGGAGCGGGTCTTCGGCACCACCGAACCCGGGCTCGGGCTGCTCCTCGCCGGCCTCACCGTGCTCACCCGGTTGCCCATCCCGACCCTGGGCACCGTCGTAACCGGGGCCTCGCTCCTGGGGATCGCGATCCTCCTCCTCGCCGGGGCCGCGCGGCGGGGGCGGGCGGCCGAGGGCGCCCTCGGGGGCACTTTGGTCCTCCTGACCTCCTTCTTATGGGTCTGCCACGGCGCCGGCGCCTTCCCGGCCCTCTTCCTGCTCCTCCTCGCCGCCCAGCTCGGCGAGCGGCCGGGAATGACCTGGGGGGCAGGGCTCGCGGCCGGGCTTGCGGTCTGGATGCGGCCAGACGCGGCGGTAGGAACGGCGATCCTCGGGCTCCTCCTCTGGGCCGAGCGGCGGCGTCTGCCCTGGGTCTACGGCCTGGTGGCCGGAGCGGTGATCGCCCTGGGCGCGGCCCTGGCCGCCCACGCCTTCGGCAGCCCGCTCCCCAACACCCTCCTCGCCAAGCACACCATGGCCGCGGCGAATGCCGGTGGGCCGGCGGGGATGGGTTTCTGGCCGCGCGCGGTTCCCCTCCTCGACCGCCACGCCGGGGCGCTCTGGCCCTGCCTCGCCGTTCTGGGCGCCCTCGGCCAGGTGCCGCTGTTCCGCGCCGGCGGCCGGGCCGGGCGGCTCCTCTCGCTCTTCGGCCTGGCCCTCGCCGGGCTCTATCCCTTGATGAAGGTCCCCTTCTTCCCCTGGTACGCGGTGCCGGTCGTGCTCGCCGCCCTCTACGGTGTGGCCTTCGCGGCCGGTGCCGTGGGGAGGGAGGCCTGGAAGCGGTGGGGGGGCTGGGCCGGCCTCGTCGTCTCGGCCCTGCTGCTCCTGCCGGTCGGCCTCTCCCTCCTGCCGGCGAGTTGGGGCTGGTTCTCGATCTACCACGGCTACCCCTACTTAGAGACCTACCATCGGGCCGCCCTCTATCTCCACCAGCGCTCGCAGCCGGAGGACGCCGTCGCCTATGTCGAGATCGGGGTCCTCGGCTACTACAGCCGGCAGCCGGTCCAGGACCTCCTGGGGCTCGTCACCCCGGCCGTCCTCCCCTATGTGGAGAAGAACGACCTCCCCGGCGCTTTTCTCCTCCGTCCCACGACCTGGGTGATCTACCACACCCGCGGCCGCATGGCCCCCCTCCTCGACCGCCGCTGGTTCTGGCGCGCCTACGAAGAGGTCGCGCGCTTTCCGGATGAAGGCGGAGGCGGCGAGCTCACCCTCTTCCACCGCCGACCCGGGAGCGAGCTGCCGGAAGCCCCGCCGCCGGGGGTGGGGGGGTGGAACCGCGGGCGGTGAGGGGACGGCGGGGCGTCAGATCTCGGACCTACGCATTAGCAAGACCATTTTCCCGTATTCTTCGCATTCCAGCGCTTCCAGGGTGTCATGCTCAATGTCTTCTAGATCCCCGAGCTTGCTGGTCCATTTACCGTTCGGAAGCTGACGCGCTGCATGCGTCAATTCCGCACCCTGAGCATAGATGGCAACCTTGATGAATCCCGGTTCGAGCTGAGCGCTGGAGCACACTTCAAATCCTCGGGTCTCGAACGCTTGACGGCAGGCCTCTACAGTCTCCTCCCGCACGGCCCCGGGAGGCCAGTAGTAGTAGACCGGCCACCAATTCCGCGTCTCCTGCATAGCCCAGCCCATGCAGTTGTAAGTGACCGCCTTCCTGCTTGTGACCTTCCAGGGAGAGTTTCTGAGGTTTGGAAAAAAACGTTTAGAAGTACTGACACATCCTCATCGGAGATATCCACTCAGCTTTCCCCACTTGATCCACGCGCGCGCCATGGCCTCAAAATCACCGCGATCTTCTTCGGCAACAGGATCTTCGCCAGTGATGGCAGACAAAGCCCAGAACCAATGATCGGGCTCTTTCTCCAACTCGCGAAGAATAAACGGTATAGCGGCCTGTCCCTTGCCGATGATGCGCTGGTACGCTGGGTGCATTGCCAGCTTGACGATCGAGCTACTTGCCTTTGGCCGCGTCCTCTTCCACTCCTCAGCCAAGGCAGAGAGCTCCCGATCTGCCACCGCCGGCTCAGCCGCGCCAGCCGAGTGAAGCACCGGGTTGGGTAGTGGCATAGGTCTCACCTCTTCGTGCAGTCAAGCCCCTCGGGACTTGGCCCAGCATACCATGGACGACCTGAGAGAGAGTCCGAGCGGCCGGTGGCCCCCCGCTAATGTCGAGCAGCCGGTCTAATCTAAGGTTCTCCTGGGGTTCGTCACCCCGGCCGTCCTCCCCTATCTGGAGAAGAACGACCTCCCCGGCGCTTTTCTGCTCCGTGCGAGTCGCTGGTCCTATACCTGACCACCTCTGGTCCGAGGATGCCGGCAGGTGGCGCCCATGCTGTGAGCCACGCCCGCTCGGTGGAGCGGTTGAGTCTCAAGCCTCAGGGCACGATCTGGAAACGCCCCATCCCTTCCGGCCGATACAGCAAGAAATCGCGGCGGTCGAGGGTGAAAACTCGCTGAATCTTTTCACGCTCTGCGACTCGGACCAGCGCCGCGTCGGCGAGATCCATGGGAAGATCATGGTATTTCTTCATCAACTCACGCATACGCGCCAGATCTTGCAAGTCCAGGGGGAGGAGGGTGGCTCCACCGCGCTCGAGGAACTCCCATAGAGCATCCTGGGCTCGCCACGAGAAGTCGAGAAGGTACATGGCCTCAGTGACCACCGGCCAGACAGAGACCAGTGGCTCCGCGAGAGACCGGAAAGTCTCCTTGCATTCCTGGTGATGGTTGTCGTCCGCATGGAGGAGCGCCACCAGCGGACCGGCATCCAGGAGGATCATCCTTTCCGGCTCGCCAGAAGTTGGCGGAAGCGCTTGCCCGTCTCTTCCGAAAGATCTGGTGGCCCACCTCGCACAGAGCCGATCAGATCCGCGACGCGATCAAACGGGGGAGCCTCCCGCTCCTGAGAGACCAGGAGCTCGATTGCCTGCCGCACGATCTCGGACTTGGACACCGACCTGCTGCGAGCCAGTTGCTCCAAGGCATGCTCGGTTTCAGGGTCAAGTCGAACGCTGGTGGGCATGGCGGTTCTCCTTCGGTGTAGGACGAAGTGTACTACAAAGGCCGGAGAGTGGAACCGAGGCCGGCGAGAGGGCCCTCTGGGGACTCCAGAATCCGCTCAACGGACGTGAATGTTGACCGTCAGCGTGTAATACACCGCCACGGGTTTGCCGTTCCGTGTCGCCGGGCGAAACTTCCACTGCCGAAGCGCCGCGATCTCCTCCGCATCGATTCCGAGATTGCTCGACTTCAGCACGCGAACGTTCGCGACGTCGCCCTTCGCGGTGATCGTGACCTCGTAGACGGGAGTACCGGAAACGCGAATCTTGCGGTTCTGGAGTTTGGAGAGGTCCGGCTCGACCTTTCTTCCGGCTCCTCTCCCCAGGGTCTGAAAGCGATACACTGCCCCCTCTTCCCCGGCCCCTCCGGCCGGGGGGACCCACGATGATCCAGAGACTCGGCAAGTACCCCCGCCGGTGGGCCGGCGGGTTGGGGATGGTGGCCCTCCTGGCCCTCGCCGGCTGCGCGCAGGGCGGGGGGCGCACCCCCCTGGTCCTCTACTCCCCCCATGGGCGCGACCTCCTGATGCTGATGGAGAAGACCTACGAGAAGCTCCATCCGGAGGTCGACGTCCGCTGGCTCGACATGGGATCGCAGGACGTCTACGACCGGGTGCGCTCGGAGGCGGTCAACCCGCAGGCGGACATCTGGTACGGGGGGCCACAGCAGATCTTCGCCCGCGGCGCCGCCGAAGGGCTCCTCGCCCCCTACCGGCCGGCCTGGGCGGCGGCGGTGCCGGAGGGGAGCCGCGGCCCCGGCGACCTCTTCTTCAGCCTCTACCGAACGGCGCCAGTCCTCGTCTACAACGCCACGGTCGTCCCCGCGGACCAGGCGCCGAAGGACTGGAACGACCTCCTCGATCCGCGCTGGAAGGGGAAGATCCTCATGCGCGACCCGCTGGCGAGCGGTACCCTGCGCACCCTCTTCGGCATGATCCTCGCCCGCTCGGTGGCAGAGACCGGCGACACCCAGCGGGGCTTCGACTGGCTGCGCCGGCTGGACGCCCAGACCAAGGAGTACGAGCTCAACCCGGCGCTCCTCCTGGAGAAGCTCAACCGCAGGGAGGGCCTGCTCACCGTCTGGGAGCTGACCGACGTCCTCTGGCAGAAGAAGCGCGGCTCACCGCTCGACTTCCGCTTCGCCACCAGCGGCTCGCCGGTCATCGACGACTCGATCGGCCTGGTCAAGGGGGCGCGCCATGCCGCCCAGGCCAAGGCGTTCATCGAGTGGGTAGGCTCGGTCGAGGCGGTGGCGCTCGCGGCGCGCGAGGCCTTCCGCCTCCCCTCGCGCACCGACCTGCCCGCCGCCCAGCTGCCGCCCTGGACCCAGCAGGTGCTCCACGACTTCGTACCGGCCCCATTCGACAGCCGCCTCGTCGAGCAGCACAGCAAGGAGTGGATGATCACCTGGGACCGCACCATCCGCGGCCATGGGGCCGCGGGGTAGGAACTTCGGACCCGCCGAGCCGTAGAACACCCCATGCCGCCGCCGTTCCTCCATCTCGACCAGCTCGACAAGAGCTTCGGCCGGGAGCGGGTCCTCTCCGGCATCTCGCTCGAAGTGGGGAAGGGCGAGGTGCTCGCTCTCCTGGGTCCCAGCGGCAGCGGCAAGACCACGGCTCTGCGTAGCGTGGCCGGCTTCGAGGTCCCCGACTCCGGCCGGGTCGTGGTCGACGGCGAGGACGTCACCCGCCTCCCCCCCGACCGCCGCCACTTCGGCATGGTCTTTCAGCACTACGCCCTCTTTCCCCACCTGACGGTGGGCGGCAACGTCGCCTTCGGTCTCGCCGGCCGGGGGCTCGACCGGGCCGCCGTCGAGCGCCGGGTGGCCGAGGCCCTCGCCCTCGTCGAGCTGCCCGGGTTCCAGGATCGCCGGGTGGGGCAGATCTCGGGCGGCCAGCAGCAGCGGGTGGCTTTGGCCCGCGCTCTCGCCCCCGAGCCGCGGGTCCTTCTCCTCGACGAGCCGCTCTCGAACCTCGACCCCACCCTGCGCGAGAGGACCCGCCGGGAGCTCCGGATCGCCATCCGCCGGGTGGGGATCACCACCCTCCTCGTCACCCACGAACAGGAAGAGGCGTTCCACCTGGGCGACCGGGTGGCGGTCCTCTACCGCGGCACCCTGCAGCAGGTGGGGACGCCGGAGGACCTCTACGCCCGGCCGGCCACCCGCTTCGTCGCCACCTTCGTGGGCCGGGCGAGCGTTTTGCCCGGTCGGTTCGAGCGTGGTGCCGAAGGGAAGGGCGCGGTGCGCCTCGACGGACCGGGGAGCCCGGTCTGGCCCGGGATGGTGGTCGGAGGGACCGAGCTGACTCCGGGGACGCCGGGGGAGCTGGCGGAGCTGATCGTCCGCCCCGAGTCGCTGCTCCTGGTCGCACCCGACACCCCGAATGCCCTGGCCGGCCGGGTCGCCGAGCGGCGCTACGCCGGGCCGGTGACCTACTACCAGGTGGCGCTCGCCGGGGAGAGACCCCTGGAGATCGAGGTGCTGGCCCCCGCCGGGGCGGCGGCCGAGGGCGACGCGGTGGCGGTGGCACTGGCGCCGAACGCGCCGATCCCGCCCTGGATCTTCCGGCGGGCGGAGGGGGAAACGTGAAGGGCCGCCGCGGCACCGTCCTCCTCCTCGGGGGCGTCCTCGCCCTCCTCCTCGCCTGGCTGGTGGGCTATCCCCTCCTCCTCACCCTGCTCCAGGCCCTGGGTCTCCCGGGCCGGCTGTCGTTCGCCTCCTTCGCCGCCTTCTTCGCCCGGCGGGACGAGTGGATGGCCCTCTGGCGGAGCCTCTGGATCTCCTGCGCCTCGGTGGCCCTCGCCGCCCTGATTGGCATCCCGCTCGCCTTCGTCTTCGAGCGCGCCGACTTCCCCGGCCGGCGCTTCCTGGGCGCGGTGGTGGCCCTGCCGGTGGCCCTGCCGCCCCTCGTCGGAGTCATCGCCTTCCTCTTCTTATATGGCGAGAGCGGTTTCGTGTCGCGCGCCGTCATGGCGCTCTTCCGGCTGGACAACCCGCCCTGGCGGCTCAACGGCTGGGGCGCGATCCTCCTCGTCCACGCCTATTCGATGTACGTCTACTTCTATCTCTTCACCCGGGCGGGGTTGCAGCGGTTGGACGCCGCCCTGGGGGAGGCCGCGGCCTCGCTCGGCGCCAGCCGGCGGCGGACGCTCTTCGCGGTCACCCTGCCGCTCCTCCGCCCGGCCCTCGCCGGCGCTGCCCTCTTGACCTTCATGACCGCCCTCGCCTCCTTCTCCGCTCCCTACGTCTTCGGCGGCGGCTTCCGGGTGATGACCACCCAGATCGTGGCCTCGAAGCTGAACGGCGACATGGGCATGGCCGAGGTCGAGACGGTGATGCTCGCCGCCCTCGCCCTGGTCGGCCTCTGGGGGATGCGGCGGAGCGAGCGGTCGCAGATCGGCGGGGTGGTGGCGGGAGCGGTGCGCGGGGTGGCGCCGGCCCGGCGGCGGCTTAGGGGACGGGCGCGAGGGGCGGCGGCGGTCGCCGGCTACCTCCTCGCCGCCCTCCTCCTCCTGCCCCATGCCGTCCTCCTCCTCCTTTCGCTCGTCCCCCCCTTCACCTGGACGGCCCAGGCGATTCCCCCGGTCTTGAACCTCGGCAACTACCAGGGGCTCGTTTCCGACCCCGAGCACCTGCGGCCGGTCGTCAACTCGCTGTGGATGGCGACCGCGGCGACCTTGGCCGCCCTCGCCCTCGGCTTCGCCGCCGCCCGTTCCGCCCGGCGGCTCGGCGGCCGGCTGGGGGGGAGCCTCGAATGGCTCGTCGCCCTCCCCTGGGCGATCCCGGGGACGGTCTTCGCCATCGCCCTCGCGGTCACCTTCAGCGTCCACCAGCCGTTCCTCGGCCGCTTCGTGCTCATCGGCACCCCGGTGATCCTCCCCTTGGCATACCTGGTGCGCAGTCTGCCGGTCACCGGCCGGGCGGCCCTCGCCGGCCTCGCCCAGCTCGACCCGGCCCTCGAAGAGGCCGCCGCCTCCCTCGGAGCGGGCGCCGGGCGGCGGCTCTTCCGGGTCACCCTGCCGCTCCTAAGGCCGGCCCTCGCCGCCGGAGCGGGGCTCGCCTTCATCGCCGCCTTGGGCGACCTCGTGACCTCGATCGTCCTCTACACCTACGAAACCCGCCCCATCGCCATCGAGATCCTGGGCAGCCTCCGTCTCCAGGACCTGGGGATGGCGGCGGTCTATGGAGTCCTCCTCATGGCCGCCTCCGCGGCCGCCTTCCTGCTCGAAGACCGGCGGGAGGCGCGCGGATGATGGCTGCAAGGGTCTGTCATGCCTGCTAAATCCAGCTCGCTCCGCCAGCTCTGGGTGCTGATCACCACCGCGCTCATCGACCAGATCGGCTTCCTCATGATCGTGCCGCTCTTCCCCTTCTACGCCAAGCGGCTGGGGGCGAGCCCGGGCATGATCGGCGCCCTCTTCTCCTGCTTCGCCTTCGCCCAGTTGGTGAGCTCGCCTTTCTGGGGTCGCTTCTCCGACCGCTACGGCCGCCGCCCAATGCTCCTCTTGGGCCTCTTCGGCTCGGCGGTCGCCTTCGTCCTCTTCGCCATGGCCAACAACCTCTGGCTGCTCTTCGCCTCGCGCCTGGTGCAGGGGGCGGGCGGCGGCACGACCGGGGTGGCCCAGGCCTACATCTCGGATTCGATGGAGCCGGAGGAGCGGGCGCAGGGGCTGGGCTGGCTCTCGGCGGCGACCAACGTGGGGGTGATGATCGGCCCCGGCCTCGCCCTCCTGACCGGCCGCTTCGGGCCGCGGGCACCGGGCTTTTTCGCCGCCGGCCTCTGTCTGGTCAACATCGTCTTCACCTGGTACTGGCTGCCGGAGCCGCAGCGGCAGGACCTGGAGGACGGGACTCCGAGCCGTCCCCGCCGGCCGCTCGCCCGCGCTCTGGAAGAGGTGTTGACGAACCCCACGACGCCGGTCTCCGCGCTCATCTGGGTCTATGCCGTCGGCATGATGGCGTTCACCGCCATGAGCTCGATGCTGGCGCTCTATCTGGGGGAGCGCTTCGGGGTCACCGAGAAGACGATCCCCTACTTCTACATCTACATCGGTGCCGTCTCGGTGGTCATGCGCGCCATCCTCCTGGGGCCGATCGTGCGGCGCTACGGCGAGCTCGCCGTCCTCAGGGTCGGCACGATCGCCATGGTGACGGGCTTCGCGCTCTACCCCTTCGTCCGCTCCTGCTCCGACCCGCTGCCCGGCTGGCGCTGGCTGCCCTGCGGCTACGGGCCGCTGGTCCTGGTCTCGATGCTGGTGCCGATCGGCACCGCCCTCCTCTTCCCGGCGACGACCGCGCTCGTCTCGCGGCGCAGCCCGCGTGGGGAGATCGGCCAGGTGATGGGGGTGCAGCAGGCGTTCGGCGGGATCTGCAAGGTGGCGGGGCCGCTCTGGGCCGGCTGGAGCTTCCAGCACATGGGGATCCGCTCCCCGTTCTGGATCTCGGCCCTGCTGATGATCGGGGTGAGCTTCCTCACCCACCGGCTGAGCGACGAGGAGGGCCGGAACCGGCGGCCGGGGCGCGAGGCGCCGGTGGCCCTGCCCGATACCCCGAAGTAGGTGAGCCCAAAAGGAAAAAGCCACGCGAGCCGCGTGGCCTTGAATTTCCGGAAGTTGGTTGCGGGGGCAGGATTTGAACCTGCGACCTTTGGGTTATGAGCCCAACGAGCTACCAGACTGCTCCACCCCGCGCCATTTAGCTGCGCACCCTGTCTCCAGGGCGGAGAGGCATATTCGCATGCCTCCGGGGTATTGTCAAGTCACCCCCGGCGGCAGGCAGCGGCAACACAGCGCCTGGGAGAGCACTTGGTCCCTTGGCCGCCGTGGTAGCATCCGTTTGCTGACCTATCGAGGTGCCTCATGCCGACTCTCACCG
The DNA here is from genome assembly GCA_035644215.1 of Thermoanaerobaculia bacterium. Taxonomy (GTDB): domain Bacteria; phylum Acidobacteriota; class Thermoanaerobaculia; order Multivoradales; family UBA5704; genus DASQPA01. The sequence goes on along the minus strand of DASQPA010000272.1, from coordinate 31,686 downwards.
CCCAAGTCACCGCCGACTTCGCCGCCGAGATCGATTCCATCGCCGCCGAGATGGAGCGCCCTCGAGCCTGGGTGATCGAAGATGCGCTCCGCGAGTATGTCGGCCGCCATCGGCTGGAGCTCGAGCGCTGGCGCCAGACCGAGCAGGCGATCGCAGCGGCGGAGCGGGGCGAAGTCGTACCGGCAGAGGAGGTCTTCGCCTGGCTCGACACCTGGGGCCGGGAGGGCACCGAGACGAAGTGAAGCTCGTCTTCACCTCCCTGGCGCGCCAGGACCTCACCCGCCTGCGGGAGTTCCTTGCAGGGAACAATCCTGACGCCGCCCGGCGGGCGGCAGTGAGGATCAAGGCTGCCTCTCTCTTGATCGCGCAACAGCCTCACATGGGACGGGGGGTCCGGACACCCGCCGGCTCAAGCCTCGACGTGCGCGAGCTTCCCGTGTCCTTCGGGGCTAGCGGCTATCTGATCCGTTACCAGATCTTGCCCAGCGAGGTGCGCATCCTACGGATCTGGCATGCTCGGGAGAACTGGAAGGAACCGGAGCATCGTTAGATTCAACTCTTCCAAGCTGCCCCGCATCTTCCTCGCCCTGCTTCCCCTGCTTCTGCTGCTGCCATGGGCGCGCCGGATGGCCCGGTCGCTGTGCCCGATTCGTGGGATCTCGCTGCCCTTCTCGGGAATAGGGATAGCCTCAGCTCTCCTGAAAGCATTAAGCTCGTGTGCAGACTATGACGCCCGAGATCGGCCAAGCCGATGTCTTTATCTCGTATGCGCACGAGGACGAGGAGGTCGCCCGTCCTCTCGCGGAGGCTCTGCGGCAGCGTGGCCTCACGGTCTGGTACGACGAGTACGTCCTCCAACTCGGCGACAGCCTGCGGGAGGTCATCGAGCGCGGGCTCGCCACGGCACGATTCGGCGTCGTCATCCTTAGCCCGAATTTCTTCGCCAGGGAGTGGCCGAAGCGCGAGCTCAACGCGCTGCTCGCACGGGAGACATCGGAGCGCTCCAAGGTCTTGCTGCCGGTCTGGCACAACATGACCGCGGTCCAGATTGTGGCGCACTCGCCAATCCTCGCCGATCGCCTGGCCGCGTCGACTGCCAGGGGGCTCCCCTTCATCGTAGAGCAGGTCCTTCAGGTGCTGCAACCAGAGAAGGCCCGCCGCGCCGCTTCGGTCTCACCGCCAACCTCCCCGATAACGAGAGGGTCTGCCTCCTCCAAGGTTACGCTTTCCCGGGAGAATGGCGCCGATAGGAATGATCGTAGAGGAGCCCTCCGCCGTTTCCGAAGCCCTACAATCGCGGCGATTCTCACCGCGAGCCTCATTATTGCCACCATCCTCCTTTGGCGGCAGTGGCACTCTTCAGTCGCGCCCAGTCCCCTTGTACGACTACAGCCGAAGCATGATCTGCCACGGGATCCTAAGCCGGTTGTCCCGTCGGCCCCCGCGCCAGGCGAAGAACGGGTTCGGCAGAAGGATGGCTCGGTCCTCTACGTGCCTGGTGGCGTTGCCGCCTTGGTGCGCATCTCGGGTACGCGCAACGGCACGCCGGTGCGGGGCAGCGGCTTCGTTGTCGGCCTCGATCGCGACAGGGCCACGGTCGTCACAGCCTCCCACGTAATCGAAGGAATGCAGCCAATCGATGTGACCTTTGCGGTCGACCCCACCGAGAGCTTTCCCGCCGCGTTCGTGCAGATGGAATCCCGTAACTCACGCGGCCTGGCCATGTTCCAGGTGCGCGGTGCGCTCCCGGCGGGGGTGATGGCCCTAAGCTTCGAAACCGAAGCCCAGCTTCAACGAGGTGAGGACCTCTTCCTGCTCGGTTTCCCCCGGATGGCGACGTCCCCCCTCACCTTGCGGAGAACCTTTGCCGGCCCGGACGGCAACTTCCTGCAGCTCGACCAACCCGTGGGGGAGGGTTTCTCCGGCGCTCCGGTGCTGCGGAGAGGCAAGGTGGTGGGGGTGGTGATGGACGAGGACCCTCAGCTCACCTTTGCCGTCAAGGCCCTGGTGGCTCGGGATGCTGTCCTCGGCTGGGGTGGGAAGCTTGGCGAGCACCCGACCGCCGCTCCCTTGGCCGCCCAGGCCGCCGCTTCCTCGGCCGTCCCGGTCGACCTCAACTCGGCCACGCAGAAGGACTTGGAAGCCCTGCCGAGAGTCGGCCCGGCGACCGCCAAGAAGATTATCGCCGGCCGCCCCTACACCTCTGTCGTCGACCTCGCCAAGGCCGGGGTCCCGGCCAGGACCATCCAGAAGATCACTCCCCTGGTCACAGTCGGCGCCGCTGCGGCCCCCCCGGCGGCTCCCGCCGAGCAGCCCTCAGGTGTCGAGACCGCCATGGGGGCCAAGCCGGTGGCGCCGCCGCGAAAGGCAATTTGCGTTACTGGTGAAGAAGAATTCACCGAAAACGGCGTCACCTACGTCCGAATCTGCGCCGGTAAATTCAAAATGAGCGAGTACCCTTCGGAGACCTATATCTACTTGAAAGGGGTTCATGAAGTTGCGCTGAGCGAATTCTGGATAAGCAAGAGAGAGATCACCAACGAGCAGTACCGCCGCGTCCACCCTAGACACCAGGGCGAGGCCAAGCTACCAGTGACCGAAGTTAGTTGGGAGGACGCAAAGAAGGCCTGCGAGTACTTAGGCGGCCGACTTCCCACTGATGCAGAGTGGGAATATGCTGCGCGTGCCGGCAGACCGACAGCTTGGTCTTTCGGAGACGACGTGAAAAGCCTCGGCGAGTACGCATGGTATTCTGCGAACTCGGACGGAGCACCGCATCCTGTGGGCACAAGAAAGCCCAACGCTTGGGATCTTTACGACATGCACGGCAACGTCTGGGAATGGGTAGCCGACTGGTATGACGATAACACCGAACCTATATCAAACCCAGACTACAGCAGTTATCCCAGCGGGGCGGACACAGACCCTTCGGGCCCCAGTGTAGGTACGGACCGCGTTGTGCGGGGGGGCGCCTTCGACAGTCCACCCAGAGAGCTGCAATCTTCGAACCGGTCCTCGTACGAACCCACAGCCATGGCGAAGAACATCGGCTTCCGCTGTTCCCGCGACTCCCGACGCCAGCCCTGATCACGCCTCTTGATCTTTATCTTTCATGACGAAGAAAAGGTATTTTCTACCCTACGAGAGCAGAACCGAAATGGAATGACCGGGGACCTGTAAATGTACGGTGCGGGCGGTCGATCACTGTGGTCCTCCTCATCATCGCCCTGCCGCTCCTGGCCCAATACGCCCCCGCCCTCCAGTACAAGAAACGTGGCAACCGTTGGGAAGGTCTCAAACCCAAGCCGGTCTCCGGCTACGAAGTCGAGCTCCTATCAGCACTCGTCGCGAGCCGAGCCCCACCTGGCCCCAGGCGTTGCGTCTCAAGTTCTTCCTTCCCGCGGCCGAGCCTGCCTTCATCATCGTCCGCCAGCCGCGGCCTAAAACCACCTACTACTGGCTCGACAAGGTTGTGCCGCCAGCACCCTGGCGCCCCGGGGCGTTCAACGAATTCACCTGGCCCACGGAGCCGGTGCTCCGGAACCTGCCCTCGGTCACCCCCGACGACCTGGGAGTCGTCGTGCGCCTGCACCAGGAAGATCCTTCCAAGCAAGAGACGGTTGCACCGGCAGCGCTCTTTCACGCCCAGCCTCCTTCGGCTGCGAGCGGCTATCGCTTCACGTTCAAGACGAACGGCGCAGCCCACGTCACCGGCAAGATCTATCGGGGAGACAAAGAGGTCTACCAGCGGCCGCAGAACCAAGAGAAGGCCGGCAGCCCTTTCACCCTGAGCTGGGACACCAAGGGCCAACCGGAAGGCGAGTACCGCCTGGAGCTTTCCGGCTACTACGATGAGAACAACCTCCAACTCGCCAAAGAGGTGCTCTTCTACCACCGGGCGGCGTGGAGATGAAGGCCACAGCGAAAAGCCAACGACGCGCTACACGAGCGGAAAACCTTTCTCGAACATTCCTCTGGCTCGCGCTGCCCACCCTGATCCTCCTGCCGCTGGTCTGGATCTCGACCTTCTGGCACGTGCCCACCCGAGTCCAGATCGAGCTCACGACCACGCGGCTCGCCTTCACCCCGGCCGGTACGGAGCGCTACGAAATTCTCAATCGATCGGTACCCTTCTCTTCCCTCGTCATCGAAGATTGCAAGACCGCGAGCTTCGCCGCCGAGAAACTGGAGGTCGCGGATCCGCGCCAGCTCGCGCCCCTGCCCTGCCTCGGACCGTTCGCCCCAAGAAGGCTCTCAGCGCCCGGCCCTCTCGAAGCCAAAGCTAGCGCCAAGGGCCGCCTACCGCAGCTCCTCCTCCGTCAACCCCGGCAGCGCCAGCGCGTTGAACAGGAGCTTGAACGTGGCGTGCGGCTGGGCGCGGTGCTGGGGTCAGGGCACCCGGGCCGCCGCTCCGGGGAGCGGCTCGTTGGCGCGGACCGCGGTTTCGGGGCCGCCGTAGTGGTGCTCGAAGACCAGGCCGGTGACCTTGCCGGAAGGGTCGGCGGTAAAACGCAGGCGGTCCAGGTTGCCGCCGAGGAGGAACTCGTCGCCGGCCAGGGGCACGGTGGCGCTCCGCGGGCCGGGCAGGCGCTGGAAGAAGAGTTGGTCGCCCTCATGGGTGACGATCGCCGCCGTCTGTCCGTCGATCCGGTAGGCCCCTGCGTAGCGGTCGAGGCGGGCGGGATCGACGCTCCGTGGCGCTCCCGGCGGCAGGCCTAAGACCAGAGTGGCGATCTGGAAGGCGAGGAAGTCGTGCCGCGGCGTGTGCTCCAGGCTGTTCGACAGGAGGACGACCAGGAGGTGGTCGTCGGGCATCCGCAGGATCTCCCCCACGAAGCCGTTGACCCCACCGGCATGGTCGAGCACCCGGTGCCCGGCGTAGGTCCAGACCGCGTAGCCGTAGCCGTAGCGGGTCTCCCGGCCGTCGTTCAGGTGCGAGGAGGTGAACATCCGGTCGAGGAGGTCCCGGCGCAGCAGGGTGCCGGAGGCCAGGGCGCGATCCCAGCGGGCGAGGTCGTCGACGGTCGAGACGAGCGCCCCGGCGGCGTAGGGCTCGGTCATGCTGATGTAGCCGGTGTTCCGGTAGTGGCCGGGGGTCCCCTCGTAGCCGGAGACCCGGTTGGGGACGATCGCGGTGGTCACGTCGCAGGCGGTGTGGGACATCCCCAGCGGCGTAAAGAGGGTCTCGGCGAGCTCGTCGCAGTAGCTCTTGCCCGTCACCTTCTCGACCACCACCCCGAGGAGAGCGTAGCCCGAGTTGCTGTAGACCCACTTCGCCCCCGGCGCGAACTCGGCCGGCTGGTCCTTGAAGACGTCGACGAGCTGGGCCGGGGTGCGGTCGTCGCGCAGGGTCCGCACCCATTCCGGGAGGAAGACGTAGTTCGGGATTCCCGAGGTGTGGGTGAGCAGGTGGTCCAAGGTGATCCGCGCCCCGTGGGTCGGGTAGTCGGGGAGGAACTTCGTGATGTCGTCGTCCAGGGCGAGCTTCCCCTGCTCGGCGAGCTTGAGGATCGCCATGGCGGTGAACTGCTTGGTGATCGAGCCGACGCGGAAGACCATCTCCGGCCGGAGCGGCACGCCGAGCTCCAGGTTCGCCATGCCGTACCCCTGGCGCAGCAGCACCTGGCCGTCCTGCACCACCAGGACCACCGCCCCCGGCTCGTCCGCCGGGTAGGCGGCGCGGAGGAGTTGGTCGATCCGGGCGACCTCGGCGCTGCCGGCGACAGCGGAAGGCAGGGCGGGGGTCCCCAGGAAGAGGACCCCGAGAGCCAGCAGGAGGAGGCGGCGGTGGCGCATGGGCGCTAACTGTACCGTATGTGCCCTGGAGGTTTCGGGTAGGCAGGGCAGGCACAGGGGCTCTGCCCCTACGCTGCCCTGCCTCGAACCGAAGAGATAGATAAAGGTAGCCGCAGGGCAGGTAGGGGCCGTGCCCCCGTGCCTGCCCTGCGCCGGCGGGGCTGGTCTTACCCGTTGTACTTCAACGCCGGTCCGAGCTTGCGCGCGATGCGGTCGCGGATCCAGTGCGGGTCCCACCACTCGACCGGGTTGACCGCCAGCCCCTGGAGCAGCATGGTGAAGTGCAGGTGGTCGCCGCCGGCGAGGCCGGTCTGGCCCGAGCGCCCGAGCTCCTGGCTGCGGTCGACGTGCTGGCCTTCTTTCACCGCGATCGAGGAGAGGTGGCCGTAGAGGCTCATCAGGCCGTAGCCGTGGTCGATGATCACGGCGTTGCCGTAGATGCCGAAGAAGCGCGCCAGGAGCACCGTGCCGCTGTTCGAGGCCGGCACCGCGTCACGTTGGACCGAGGCCATGTCGAACCCGAGATGGGTCTGCTGGTCGATCTGCTTGCCCTGGTACAGGTAGGTCCGGCGCTGGGCGAAGGCGGCGGTGATCTTGGCGTTGCGCATGGGGAGGAAGGGCTGGGTCCAGAGGAACTGCGGCGCCGACTTGGCCGCCAGGGCCTTGAGCTCCTCGGCCTCCTTCCGGCGCAGGTCGCCGTTGATCGCCAGGAAGTTCTTCACCAGGTCGCCCTGGTCGCGGACCTCCGACGTCTGGCCGAGGATCTCGGGCACCACCTTGTTCAGGAAGGCGTCGGTGACCTGGATGACGTCGGTCTTCACCGGCTTGGGGAAGAACTGGTCGACGAAGGCGACCGTCGCCTCGTTGCCCACGTCGTCCACCGCCACCAGCCGCACGGCCGAGGCGTCCCCGGTGTCCCAGGGGACGGCGTAGAGAGCGAAATGCAGCTGCTTGTCGGGGCCGGGCATGGGGAAACCGGGGAACCACCAGTCGCCCGAGCGCACGCCGTCCTTGACCGCGCTCTCGCCCACCCGGTAGACCACCACCTCGCAGCCCCCCTGGGCGACGTAGTGCTGGACCGAGACCGGACCGACGGTCGGCGGCGCGAGGCGCACCGGGAGCTTGACCTCCTGCACCACCGGCTCGGGCCGGCGCAGCCAGCTGCCCGCCCGCTCGGCGGTCACCTTGACCGTCGCCTCGCCGGACCGCAGCCCCTTGACCGTGTCGCGGCCGACCTGGAAGGTCAAGTCCGCCGGGCTCGCGCTCCGCCAGAAGGCCCAGGCGGGATGGGTGACGAAGTCCTGCTCGGCGATCGGGGTGACGTCCTGCCCCTGCACCAGCTCGACGCGCAGCTTCTCGACCCTCCCGGTGTCGTTCAGGTGGACCGCCATCGGCGTGCGCCGCCCGATCCCCTTCGCCCCCGGTTTCACCGTCACGTCAGGAGCCGAACCGACCCAGAACGTCATCACGACGACGACGACGACGAGGAGGAGCGCCGCGGCGAGCACCCCCCGAATCAGGCAACCAGCAGCAGCCTTGCGCTCACGGACCATCGCTACCTCGCTTCAGAAAAACGGGCCGCCATCCGCCCGCGGGGCGAAGCATAGCGCCATTTTTTACAAATCTGGATGGGGAGGAATGAAAGTCCGTAAATGCCTGTTGCAGAAGTACCCACACGGCGGGCGATTGCACCGCTCGCCGAACAGCTCAGCTCGCGCTCGTCTTCGGAGGTGTGGTGAAAGCTCAACGCGCTCTTGTCGTTCCTGTCGCTCTGCTCCTCGCCGTCCTGCTCACCCCCAGCTTCGTCGAGAGCTTCAGCGCTCGCAACCCACCGAGGAAGATCGAAAAAACGAGCCGGGCGGCCGAGACGCGTCTTGTCGGCCCACTGACTCCCACCCTTTATGCCGCGGCCGCCCGAGCCCTGCGCACGAAAGATCTGCAAGGCGCGCGCCAACTTCTCGACAAAATCGCCGACGCGGACCCCGGCGAGCGGGCGAGCGCCCTCCTGGTCGCCGGCCTCTACGCCTATGCCGGTCACGACCTCCTCCACGCCCAGGAGCTGCTGGCGGCAAGCCCCACTCCCGGCGGCGCGCTGGAGGATTGGCGGCTCTACCTGCTGGCGACCGCCGCGGCGGCGCGCGGCGAGCTCGACGTGGCGGTTGCCGCCTACGCGCGCCTCCTCGCCACCTGCCCCCGGTCGCCCCTGCGGCCCCAGGTTTACGTCGAGGCGGCGGAGCTGGCCCGGCGGCATGGCGAGGACGAGCGCGTCCTGGCGCTGATCGCGGCGGCGCGGCAGGAAGGAGTGGAGGGGGAGGCCGCGACGCAGCTCGAGCATCTCGCCTGGCAGCTCGGCGGGGAGCAGAGCGACGACGCGGTCCTCAAGGAGGCCGGGCGACGCCTGCTGATCCAGGCGCCGCTCTCCGCTTCCACCCTGGCGGTGGGCCAGCGTTTCCGCGCCCTCTCCGGGGAGGCCGACCGGCAGCTGCTGTCGAGCGGCGAGGTGAAGCAGCGGGCCCTCTCCTTCCTCGACGGCAGCCACCTGCCGGCGGCCGCCCTGACCACCCTCGAAGGCGTTCCCGAGGAGTCGCGCGACGTCGAGTGGCGCCTGCTCAAGGCCCGCGCCCTGCTGGCGGCCCGGCGGGGCGAGGAGGCGCTGGCGCTGCTGGCGGGGACCTCCGGCGGGAGCACCGCCGAGCAGGCGAGCCTCGAAGGCGCTCGGGCGGAGGCGGCCCTCCTCGCCTCGTCGGCGACCGCGATCACGTCGGTCGCGCCGGTCGCCTCGGGCTCCGGCAAGTCGACCCGCCGGCGGACCCGCCGGGCGATCGTCCAACTCCCCACCGCGGCCCGCCGGGAACGCCTCGCAGAGGCCGCGCTCCACCTGAAGAACGCCCTCCGCCTGGGCGGCGCCGGGGATTTCGTCACCGCGGCGACCGTCCGGCAGCTCTACGACCGGTTGCAGGCGGCCGGCCTCGCCGACCCGGCCCTCGACACCCTGCGCGCCCTGCGCCGCCTCGATCCCGCCGACACCACCGGCGCCGCCGCCCTCTGGGAGCGCGGCTGGACCGCCTATCGGACGGGCAACGACGCCGGCGCCGGCGCCGCCTGGTCGCTGCTTCAGGAGATCTACCCCGAGAGCGCCGACGCGCACCGCGGCCTCTACTGGCAGGCGCGCTCGTACGAGCGCACCGGCCAGGCGGAGCGGGCGCGGGCTCTCGACGAGAACCTCGTGGCGACGAGCGACACCGCCGACTTCTATGGCCGGCAGGCGCTGGCGCGGCTCGGCCAGGCGGTCAGCCCGACCTGGACCGCGGCGCGGATGACGAGCGCCGGCCCCTGGCGCATCGACCCCCTCCTGGCGCGCGCCCGGCTGCTCACCGACCTCGGCCTGGACGACCTGGCGGAGCGCGAGATGGCGATCGTCGGCAAGCCGGCGAACCGCCGCGACCTCCTGGCGCTCAAGGCCCTGATCCTCGGCCGGCGCGGCGGCCCGACGGAGCGGGCGCAGAGCCTGCTCGCCCTGCGCGAGGCCTTCCCCGCCCTCGGCACCGCCTACCAGGCGAGCGTCCCGGAGGAGATCCTGCACGCCTACTATCCCCTGGAGTTCGGCGACGAGATCCGCGCCTCTGCCGCAGAGGAGCACCTCCCCGCCTGGCTGGTCGCCGGGGTGATCCGCCAGGAGAGCGCCTTCAATCCCAAGGCCGAGAGCCGCGCCGGGGCGCGCGGCCTGATGCAGCTCATGCCGCCGACCGCCCAGGAGATGGCGCACCGGCTCGGGCTGCCCTACCGGACCGCCGACCTCTACGACCCCCGGATCAGCCTCCGCCTGGGTACCGCCTACCTGCGCGAGCTGCTCGACGACTTCCACGGCAACCTGGAGCTCGCCCTCGCCAGCTACAACGGCGGCCCCAACCGGATCGAGAGGATGTGGCAGCAGGCCGGTCCCGGGGTCCGCCTCGACACCTTCCTGGAAAACCTCTCGCTCGACGAATCGAGAGGGTACGTCAAGCGGATCCTCGTGCTCGCCGACAGCTACCGGCAGCTCTACCCGGAGGCCGGGTAGCTTCCTTTTCTTTCTTGGAGTGCCATAATGCGCTCGGCGGTCCGCTGGGTGGGGAGGAGCCCGGGAGAGTAGGGGCACAGAGGCCCTCGCCCGGGTGGCAAAACTTTTGCAAAGAATTGGCGCGGACCCAGACAAAGGAGACATGGATGAATCTCTACGTAGGAAACCTCTCTTACCGGTTGACAGAAGACGAGTTGCGGCAGGCATTCGAGGAGTTCGGGCAAGTGGCCTCCTGCACCATCATCAAGGACAAGGTGACGGGCGAGTCCAAGGGCTTCGGGTTCCTCGAGATGCCGGAGCGCTCGGAGGCCGAGGCGGCGATCAACGGCCTCAACGGGCGCGACTTGAAGGGCCGCAAGCTCAACGTCAACGAGGCGCGGCCGCGCACCGAGGGCGGTGGGGGTGGCGGCGGCGGTCGCAGCGGCGGCGGTGGTGGGATGGGGAGAGGTTCCCGGGAGGGTGGCGGTGGTGGTGGCGGCCGCGGGAGATGGTGATCAACCCTTCGACCGAGCACGTCTGAGCAAGCATCCCTAGGCTGAAACGGGGATTCCAAGGTCCAGGCCGCGAAACCGCGGTCCTGAGGATCGGTTCATCTCTCCCGCTTGTCGGGTCGAGGACACGGTGTCACGGCGCCGTGTCCTTTTTTCTTTGCCGGCGTGCAAGGATTCCACGCCGCCCCGGGCGCTCCCTCTACCAGGGGCGCGAGACGACGCAGGCGTTGATGCCGCCGATGCCCATCGACAGCTTGCCGGCCGGGCCGGGGGGAACGGGAGCGGGCTCGTCGAGGACGTAGAGGGCGTGGAGGCGCGCGATCTCGGGGTTGAGCTCGGCCGAGGTGAGCGGGGTGGGAAAGAGGCGGCCGCGCTCGTGGCCCAGATACTGGGCGGTCAGCTCCCAGCCCCCGCCGGCCCCCATGCCGTGGCCGAAGGTGCCCTTGCGCGCGGTGACGAGGACCGAGCCGGGGACGATCCCGCGCAGGATCTCCATTTCCAGGTAGTCGCCGGGGGTGGCGGTGGCGTGGAGGTCCCAGGAGGCGAGCTCCGCCGGCTGGACGCCGGCCGCCAGGAGCCCCTGGCGCACCGCGGCGACCGGGCCGTCGACCGAGGGGGTGATGATGTGGTCGGCGTCGGAGCTCACCCCGACGCCCAGCGGCTCCATCCCGAGCGGCCGGAACCCTCGTTCGCGCATATGCTCCAGGTCGCCCACGATCCACAGCACCGAGCCGCCGGCGACATGGGTGCCGCGCAGGCCGGTCAGCGGTTTCGAGACCGCGGCGTCGGCGGAGATCACCCGCGCGTTGTAGAAGGCCCCGACGGTGAGCGGATGGGGGGGCGGATCGGTCGCCCCCACCACCACCGCCTTGGCCTCGCCGCGGTCGATGGCGTCCAAGGCGAGCTTCAAGGCGACGCCGAAGGTCGAGCAGGCGCCGACCGGCGCGAAGGCGAGCCCGGTGATGTGGCCGAGCATGGAGATCTGCGAGGCCGGGGTGTTGTGGATGTTCCACACCAGGTTCGCCGAGACCGAGCGCCAGGGCGGCTCCGGGCACCCCCAGCGCCTCTGGAGCTGCAGGTGACGGCGCTGCTTCTCCTTCAAGACGCTCATCTTGCCCACCGCCACGTCGCCGTGGACCGACAGCGACTCGATCTGGACCAGCTCCGCCAGGTAGGCGTGGAGGTCGGGCGATCCCGCCGCCCAGTGGTGCCACCAGGCGCGCTCGGCTTCCTCGCGGTCGTCCAGCGGCACGGTGTCGGGAACCGGTGGCGCTTCGGGTGGCGGAGCGGTGCCCGGCGGCGGAGCGGCCGCCGCGGCGAGAGCCGGATTGCGCGTTCCCCAGAAGCGGTCCCAGCGCAGTTGCGCCCGGTCGAGCTTCAGGGCGGCATTGGCGATGGTGCCCAGGCTGCCCAGGCCGGTGCCCATGTAGACGTGGGTCTGGGGGCCGAGCCGGGAGAGCTCCGCCTCGAGCCCCGGGTTCTGCCCCAGGGCCTGGATGAAGGCGCCGACCGCGTAGAGGGTCGGCAGGTCCATCTTCTCCTCCAGCTGGTGGAAGCGGTGGGAGTGGAAGCGTTCGGAGATCCACCCCTTGTAGTCGGCGAACGAGAACTCCGGCATCCCGACGAGGAAGTTGTCGGGGCCGAAGCCGTGGAAAGGCGTGAGCCAGCTCGCGGCGGAGTCGAGGTTGGCCGCGAAAGCCTCGACGTTGGGCGAACGCGGCGCCACGACTCCCCAGCCAAACACTCCTACTCTCCGCAGAATCCCGCTCCTTTCCGGAAGGAGGGGATTCTGTCATAAGGGGGACCCCCCGCCTACTGCCGGGCGGTGATGTCGATGCTGCCGTTGGTGGTCGACAGCTCGAGCCGGCCGCCGCCGCCGTTGACGTCGGCGTCCAGGTGGTGCTTGCTCGTCTTGCCATGCGCCTGGACCGGCAGATCGGTCGAGACATGGCCGTTGGTCGTGCTGGCGGAGATCGAGGCCTGGATGTCGTGCGGCACCTTCAGGCTGATGCCGCCGTTGGTCGTCGAGAAGCTCATCGTGCCGCCCGGCGCGACGTGCTTGAGCTCGACCTCGATCCTGCCGTTGGTGGTCTCGGCGACGACCGAGCCCCCCGTGTCGACGGCGGAGATGGCGCCGTTGGTCGATTCGAGGTGGATCTTCCCCTGGACTCCCGACACCTGGACGGCGCCGTTGGTGGTCTCGGCCTGCAGGTCGCCCGCCGTGCCGTGCACGGAGACGGCGCCGTTGACGGTCTCGACGTTCACCCGGACGCTTCTCGGGACCTCGATCTTGTAGGAGACCGCGGCGCTGCCGCCGTTGCCGCCCACCCAGCTCCAGAAGCCGCCGCCGTTCTGGTGCGGGAAGCGGGTGTCGATCCGCAGGTCGCCCGGCTTGGCGTTGGCTTCGATGCGCAGCTCGGCCAGGCGCCGCTTGCCCTCCTCGGCGCTCGCGGCCTTGACCTCCTTCTCGGCCACGACGTGCACCTCGTTCCGATCCCAGGCGGTGACCGAGACCGCGCCGTTCACGTCCTTCAGGGTGAAGGCGCCCCCGGCGGTCAGCGGGTAGGTGTGCTCGAAGTGCTCCTTGAAGGTCTCGGCCGCAGCGGCCGCGGGGCTCGCGATCATGGCGCTGATGCCGCCGATCGTTCCGGCGACGACCCAAGCGAGGGCGTAGAAGCTCGTCTTCCTCATGGTTCTCTCCTCCTGTCCTCTTCCCTTACGCTGCCGGGGAGGAAAAAGTTCCGCCCGGGGTGTAGCCTTAGGGAGGAGGATGAACGTGGCGGAACGGCAGATGACAGACGACCTGGAGCTCCTGCTGGCGGTGATGCCGCCGCCGGTTCGCCGCGCCCTGGAGGAGAGGAGCGGCGCCGAACCGCTGATCGAGGTGGTGCTCGACCTCGGGCGCCTGCCCGAGGCCCGCCTCCCCGAGCGCGGCGTCGACCTCTCGCCCGAGCCGGTGACCCGCGAGGACATCGCCTACGTCGTCGAGCGGGTGGGCCGCTTCGGCAAGGACAACCGGGCCGGCATCGAGCGCACCCTGCACCGCATCTCGGCGATGCGCAACCGGGTGGGGGACGTGGTCGGTCTGACCTGCCGGGTGGGGCGCGCCGTTTTCGGCACGGTCGACATCTTGAGAGACGTCATCGAGCGCGGCCGCTCGATCCTCCTCCTCGGCCGCCCGGGGGTGGGAAAGACCACCCTGCTGCGCGAGGCGGCGCGAGTGTTGGCGGGCGAGCTCGGCAAGCGGGTGATCGTCGTCGACACCTCGAACGAGATCGCCGGCGACGGCGACATCCCCCATCCGGGAATCGGCCGCGCCCGCCGCATGCAGGTCCCCTCTCCCGACCACCAGCACGCGGTGATGATCGAGGCGGTCGAGAACCACATGCCGCAGGTCATCGTCATCGACGAGATCGGCACCTCGGCCGAGGCCCTGGCGGCGCGCACCATCGCCGAGCGTGGGGTGCAGCTCATCGCCACCGCCCACGGCAACACCCTCCCTAACCTGCTGCAGAACCCCACCCTCTCCGACCTGGTGGGGGGCATCCAGGCGGTGACCCTGTCGGACGAGGAGGCGCGGCGGCGCGGCACCCAGAAGACGGTGCTCGAAAGGAAGGCCCCGCCCACCTTCGACGTGGTGATCGAGATCCAGGACAAGGACACCCTGGCCGTCCACCCCGACGTGGCCGAGGTGGTCGACCGCTTCCTGCGCGACATCCCGCCACGGCCGGAGGTGCGGGTGCGGACCCCCGAGGGCGGCGTCGAGATCCGGCCGCCGGGCCCGGTCGGCGCTCCCGGTGCCCTCGGTCCCGCCGGGCCGTTCGCGGGTTCCGTCGGCAGGGGTCGCGCGGAGCCCCGCGCGCCGGCCGGCCCCTGGGCCGCCGGGCTGGCGGGCGGTGCCGAGCGGGAGCCCGGCGAGGATCTGGAGCCGGGTGGCGGGAATGGAGGGAATGGCGGCGGTGGCCGCCGGCCCCGCGGCAAGACGGTGCGGATCTTCCCCTACGCCGTCTCGCGGGCCAAGCTCGACCGCGCCATCCGCAAGTTCCGAGTGCCGGCCTACATCGTCGAGGACCCCGACGAGGCCGACCTCGTCCTGACGCTCAAGTCCCAGGAGCGGCGCCAGCCGCGCAAGCTGCGCGACGTGGTGGCCAAGGGCGTCCCCCTCTACGTGGTGAAGAGCAACACCGTGACCCAGATGGAGAACTTCCTGCGCGGCGCCTTCTCGGTCGGCGACTACCTGGCCGGCGACGAAGCCGCCCTGCGCGAGGTCGAGGACGGCATCGAGGAGGTCCTGGAGCAGGGGCACCCGGTCGAGCTCTCCCCCCAAAGCAACTACCTGCGCCGCCTGCAGCACCAGATCGTCGAGCAGCAGGGACTCACCTCGGAGAGCAAGGGGGAGGAGCCATATCGGCGGGTGGTGATCTATCCGGGGTAGGGGGGCGGAGGTCGGGGAGAACGCCTGGGTTACGACCAGAGGACCGACGAAGGGGGTAGAGACGTCCCAGGTCCTGAACGATATCCTTCGCAGTCCACGGGGACCGCGGGACGTCTCCGGATAGGGTTTGCCGTTCCCTACACGCGTCTTCCCCTCTCTCGATGGCCCTCGACAGGCGGACGGGCCGGGGCGTTGCCCCGGCGGAGACGGCCCGCGGTCCCCGTGGACGCCCAGGCGATATCGTTCAGGACCTGGGCCGTCTCTACCGCCTCCGGCCACCGGTGCCGAGGTTCGGCAAGAGCAGTGGCCCTACCTTACTCCCTGTGGTACCTTCTGAACATGCCTCTGAAAGCCCATGTGCACGACGGTCGGCTCCTGCTGGACGAGCCGACGCAACTTCCTGAAGGCACTGAGATTGATCTCCAGCCCCTCGATCCTGGAGACTGGCTCGACCCGGCTGACCGGGCCGCCCTTCACCAAGCTCTTGTCGCTTCTCAGGAAGATTTCGAGGCCGGTCGGCTGATCGACGCCGAACAAGTGCTCAAGGAACTGCGCGCTTCGTGATAAGGCACAGGGTCCGTTTCACAGCTACAGGTCCATGAAGATCATCCTAGAGGTTCCGGATCAGTACCTGATCGACCACGATCCGATAGAGCTGGCCAAGCGCATCAAGCTCTACGCTGCGCTGCTCATGTTTCAGTCCAATGAGATCTCCGCCGGAGCCGCGGCGGAACTGGCAGGGGTCGATCGTTTCACGTTCGCTGCGGAGTGCGAGAAGCATGGGATCCCGGTGGTGAACTACCCTCCAGAAGATCTTCGCGCGGAGCTGGCTGGCCTGCGGGCGAAGACTTGATGCTTGATCGTCGCAGCCACTTCGGCGTGGCGCCCTAGAGCATCGTCATCCTGAGGGCGAGCCTAAGCGAGCCACGAAGGATCTGGGCGGGGGAAAAGAAGCCGGCGAGGACGCCAGCGCTCCCAGGGATGCTCTTCGCCGGATGAGGTCGAAATGAGAATCCACGTAGTCCTGAACGACAAACTGGTGGAAGAAGCCTTGGCCCTCACCGGCGCTCGGACCAAAGAAGAGCTTCTCAACCTGGCCCTCCAGGAGCTGGTCCGGGTGCGGCGGAAGTGGGACTTGACTGAGCTCGCAGGACGGATTCGGCTATGTGACGATTTCGACCAAAAGGCGATGCGAGATATCAGCCGTGATCCTGGTTGATGAGGGGTCCCTAGGCGCCCTCAATGAACTTCTTGGCTTCTTCAATCGACAGCCAGATTTGCTTGATCGCTATCGCACGATGGACCATCCGGTGACAACACGCACATAGAAGCGCCATGTCCGCGAGCTTGGTTTTTCGCTCGGCGCCCACTGCGAGAGGGACGATATGGTGCACCTCGAAAATCGCTTGGGATAGCGTAGGGTTACCAGGCGCCTCCTCTCGGCCGCATATCTCGCATCTCAACTTCGACTGGCTGCGTCTACGATCTATCAGCCGCGCACGTAGTCGCTGATCTCGTTCGCGCCGGAGGTGTGCTTCTGTTACGACGCGGCCTTCTGCGAATACCTCGTCCGCGGCAGACTCTTCCAGGACTTCGCCCACCACCTCAATACCTGCTCTGATCAACTGTGCGTACGCCTTGGTACGTTCGGAGCTGACGCCGAACTCTGCCCAGACCTCCCGGTCTGTGCGGGATATATGACCGAGCCCTTTCCCTGTATCAACCTGCCGGAGGTTCTGGAGCTTGAACACCACTCCATCAGCATTGCGAAATGACTCCCTTCTAGTAGCCGCAGCACTGTGATGAGGAAAGGCTCGGAGTACCTCAGAGAGTTCCCGAACTCTCGGGTCACTTGCCGATGGAATCCGCCCGCGACAGTCGAAATACAGGTCCAGTGCGAGGACGATTTCCTCACGTATCCAATCCGGATTTCCGTGCCCTTTGGTTACCGCCATATCGATGACATCCTTCGATTTGTGTCCCGAACTACCTCATCCCCTCGACAAAAGTCTTGGATGGGGAATCCCCCTTCCTCTTCCGCCTCTCTTATGCTAGCCTCCCCGCATCGAGAGGGGCCGTCCCTCTCCCTCAGAACCAAGCGGGGCCGACAGAGCAGCAACTCCGTCGACCCCAGGCAACGCAAGGAGAAAGAGTCCATGCGCCACCAGCAGCAGTCTACCAGTCCGTCCATTTCACCCCTCGCCAACGCCTTCGCCCCCGACTACCTGGCCCGCCTGCGGGAGCAGGACGACGTCCTGACCGCCGCCGAAGCGGAGCTCGCCGGTCCCTGGAAGATCGAGCCCGTTCCCGGCAAGCCCGGGGCGGTCGCCATCCTCAGGCTGTGGGAGGATCTGGCGATTGGCGATCCTCCCGTCGCCGTCCTCTGGCACCTGGAGACGGCGCGGCTCCTCTCCGTGCTCCTTCCGGTGCTCGACCGCGAGCCGCTCTTCCATATAGAGGAAGGGGCGGCTTCGGAGGGCTACCCTCTGGTCGCGGTGTACGGCGAGCAGGGACCCCAGGTTGCCGGTTGGTTCGACCGCTATGAGCCGCGATGGGCCGAGGGACTCCACCTGCTGGAGGCGATCGTCCGCTCGCCTCTCGCCCTTGCTACCCTGCTCGAAGCGGCCGGTCCGGGCGCCGAAGAGCAGGTCGGCCGTATCCGCGCGCGACACCAGCAGGCGTAAGGAAGGCACAATCGAGGGGGGCGGGGCGGTCGGCCGCCGCTTCCGCCCCCATCTGCAGAGACAATCCAGCTCCAGAGACTTTGGCCTAGTGTAAGCAGATACAGCCCAGCTCCCGGGACAATGGGCCATCGTAAGCAGATACGGCCCGTCTCCAGGGACAATGGGCCAGCGTAAGCAGATACGGCCCGTCTCCCGGGACAATGGGCCATCGTAAGCAGATACGGCCCGTCTCCCGGGACAATGAGCCATCGTAAGCAGATACGGCCCGTCTCCCGGGACAATGAGCCATCGTAAGCAGATACGGCCCGTCTCCCGGGACAATGGGCCATCGTAAGCAGATACGGCCCGTCTCCCGGGACAATGGGCCAGCGTAAGCAGATACAGGCAGACCCTCAGCAGGCAGTCATCACCTGCATACAGGACACCCGGGAGGACGGTAAGATGTTCCTGCCATGAGTATCGCCGTCGTCGCCGAGAAGCCTTCCGTGGCCCGCGATCTCGCCCGCGTCCTGGGGGCGGAGAAGCGGGGGGAGGGGTACATGCACGGCAATGGCTACGTGGTGACCTGGGCGATCGGCCACCTGGTGGGGCTCGCCGAGCCGCACGAGATCCGGCCGGAGTGGCGGTCCTTCCGTCGCGAGCACCTGCCGATCCTCCCCGAGCGCTGGCCGCTCGTCGTCTCCGAGGAGACCCGGGACCAGTTCGAGGTGGTGCGCAAGATCCTCACCTCGCCCCACGTCGAGCGGGTGATCTGCGCCACGGACGCTGGCCGCGAGGGCGAGCTGATCTTTCGCTACATCTATGAGGCGGCGGGGAGCGACAAGCCGTTCGAGCGCCTGTGGATCTCCTCGCTCACCCCCGACGCGATCCGCCGGGGCTTCGAGCGCCTCCGCCCGGGCCGCGAGCTTGACCCGCTGGCCGATGCCGCCCGTGGCCGCAGCCGGGCCGACTGGCTGGTCGGCATGAACCTCTCGCGGGCCTGCACCCTCGCCTTCGACGAGAACCTGTCGGTCGGCCGCGTGCAGACCCCCACCCTCGCCATGGTGGTCGAGCGCGAGCTGCAGATCCGCCGCTTCGTCCCCGAGGACTATTTCGAGGTCGTCGCCCATTTCGCGCCGGCGGCTCCGCCGGACCCGACGGCCGCCGGGGCGACCTATCGCGGCACCTGGTTCCGCGCCGCCGCGTCCGCCCCCCCCTCGCCGGAGAAATCCCGGCGCCTGCCGGGCGACGGCCGGGAGGCGGGCCAGATCGTGGCGCGGGCGAAGACCGGTGCGGCGGAGATCGAGTCGGTCCGCGGCGAGACCAAGCGGCTGCCGGCGCCCCTTCTCTACGATCTGACCGAGCTCCAGCGCCACGCCAACCGCCTCTTTGGCTGGAGCGCCAAGAAGACCCTGGGGGTCGCCCAGACCCTCTACGAGCAGAAGAAGCTCCTCTCCTACCCGCGGACCGACAGTCGCCACCTGTCGCAGGACGTCGCCGCCACCCTGGGCGACGTGGTGCGGGCGATCGCCGGACCGTATCGGGAGCCGGTGGATCTGCTCGCCCCGGGGACCGGAGAGCGGCCGCTCTCCCGGCGCTTCGTGGACGACGCCAAGGTCACCGACCACCACGCCATCCTCCCCACCACCACCCGGGCCGAGGGAATGGCGCTGACCGAGGACGAGCGCCGGCTCTACGACCTCGTCTGCCGCCGGCTGCTCTCCGCCTGGCACGAGGACCACGTGACCGCGGTCACCACGGTGATCACCCGCATCACCTCGCCGGCCGAGACGGGAGGCGAGCCGGTCGTCGACCGCTTCGGGAGCACCGGCACGGCGATCGAGCGGATGGGCTGGAAGGTGCTCGACTTCAAGACCGAGCGCCAGAAGGCGCGGGAACGGGAGAAGGAGAAAGAAAAGGAAAAGGAGAAGAAGGAAGGAGAGGAGGACGGTGACTCCGGGGAGAGCGAGCGGGAGGAGGACGAGAGCCAGGAGCTGCCGCCGGGCCTCGCCGCCGGGCAGGCGAAGCGGGTGACCGCGGTGAGCCCGGTGGCCAAGAAGACCCGGCCGCCCAAGCGCTTCACCGACGCCACCCTCCTGACCGCCATGGAGACCGCCGGCCGCACCCTGGACGACCGCGAGCTCTCGGAGGCGATGAAGGAGAGCGGCCTGGGGACCCCGGCGACCCGGGCGGAGATCATCGAAACGCTCCTCCGCCGCTTCTACGTCGAGCGCCTGGGCAAGGCCCTGGTGGCGACCGACAAGGGCATCCGGCTGATCGAGGTGGTCCATCCGCAGGTCAAGAGCCCGGCGATGACCGGCCGCTGGGAAGCCGAGCTGCAGCGCATCGAGCGCGGCCAGGGCCAGCTTCCCGCCTTCCTCTCGGGGATCGAAGCCTACGTGCGCGAGGTGGTGGGCGAGGTGTTCAACGGCCAGGGAGCCGCGGCGCGGGAGCGGGTCTTCACCGCCGCCCGGACCGCCCCATCCTCCCTGCCCTCCCCGCAGGCCCCGCACACCCTGCAGACACCGCGCCCCGAGCGCGCCACCACCTCCCCCGACCGGCTGGGCGATCTCCTCCACTCGGTCTTTCATCTCCCCTCCTTCCGCCCTTTCCAGGAGGCGGTCTGCCGGGCGGTGACGCAAGGGGAGGACGCCCTCCTGGTCATGCCGACGGGGGCCGGCAAGTCGCTCTGCTACCAGCTCCCCGGCCTCGCCCGGGCCGGCACGACCCTGGTCATCTCCCCCCTGATCGCCCTGATGGAGGACCAGGTGGCGAAGCTCCGCGAGCTCGGTCTCGCCGCCGAACGCATCCATTCCGGCCGCGACCGGACCGAGTCGCGGCGGGTGGCGGCCGACTACCTGGCCGGCCGCCTCGACTTCCTCTTCCTGGCCCCCGAGCGGCTCTCCGTCCCCGGCTTCCCGGAGATGCTGGCGAAGCGCAAGCCGGCTTTGATCGCGGTCGACGAGGCGCACTGCATCTCCCAGTGGGGGCACGACTTCCGTCCCGACTACCGGCTGCTCGGCAGCCGCCTGCCGCAACTCCGGCCGGCGCCGGTCCTGGCGCTCACCGCCACCGCCACCCCGCTGGTCCAGGACGACATCGCCCAGCAGCTCGGCCTCTCCGGGGCCACCCGCTTCATCCACGGCTTCCGCCGCACCAACATCGCCATCGAGGTCGTCGAGGCCCGCCCCGGCGAGCGACGGGAGATGGTCGCCCGGATGCTCGAGGACCCGGCGCGCCGGCCGGCCATCCTCTACGCTCCGACCCGCAAGGAGGCTGAGGCCCTGGGCGAGGAGCTCAAGGGGATCGCCCCGGCCGCCGCCTACCACGCCGGGATGACCGCCGCCGACCGCGACCGGGTGCAGGCCGCATTCCTCGCCGGGCGCCTCCAGGTGATCGTCGCCACCATCGCCTTCGGCATGGGAGTGGACAAGCCGGACGTCCGGACCGTCATCCACACCGGCCTCCCCGGCAGCCTGGAGGGCTACTACCAGGAGATCGGCCGCGCCGGCCGGGACGGCAAGCCCTCCCGCGCCCTCCTCCTCTACTCCTTCGCCGACCGCCGGAACCACGAGTTCTTCCACGGCCGCGACTATCCCGATCCCGCGGTCCTCGAATCGATCTACGCCGCTCTCGGCACCGAGTCCGTCACCTCGTCCAAGCTGCGCAAGAAGACCGGGCTCGACGAGGAGGTCTTCGAGAAGGCCCTGGAGAAGCTCTGGATTCACGGCGGGGCGCTCCTCGACCCCGAGGAGAACGCCACCCAGGGCACCGCCGGCTGGCGTCCCCTCTACCGCGCCCAGCGCGACCACAAGCTCGCCCAGCTGGAGCAGATGACGCGCTACGCCGAGGGCCACGGCTGCCGCATGCTCGCCCTGCTGCGCCACTTCGGCGACCGCGAGGATACAGGAGGGCCGTGCGGGATCTGCGACATCTGCGCGCCTTCGGACTGCTCGGTGCGGAACCTCCGTCCGCCGACTCCGGAAGAGCAGATGACGATCGTCCAGATCCTCACCGCCCTCAGGGAGCGCGACCGACAGACGACGGGGCAGCTCTTCAAGATGGTCGCCGAGACGAGCCCTCCCGCCAGTGCCGCCGGTACAGGCGGCCTGGAACGCCGCGCCGTCGAGCGCCTGCTCGGGGGGCTCGCCCGGGCCGGCCTGCTCCAGCTGACCGAGGACTCGTTCGAAAAGGAAGGTCGCGAGATCCACTTCCAGCGCGCCACCCTGACCCCCGCGGGCTACCGCGGCGACCCGGAAGCCGCGGCCCGCATCGAGCTCCCGGTGGAGCGCCCGCCGGCCGAGAGGAAGCGGACGAAGAAGGCAAAACCGGCCAAGGCCGGCTCGACGACCCCGCCGGCCCGTGCGGCGTCCCCGGCGTCCCGCACCGGCCGGCCGCAGCAGATCGCCGTCCCCTTGGGCGATCTGGAAGGCCCCGGCTCCGCGCCGGACCTCGTCTCCCCCGCCCTCGTCACCGCTCTCAAGACCTGGCGCCTGGCCGAAGCCAGGAAGCGCCGGGTCCCCGCCTTCAAGATCCTCACCGACCGCACCCTCTTCGCCCTGGCCGCCGCCCAGCCCACCGACGAGGCCGACCTCCTCGCCGTCCACGGGGTGGGGCCGACGTTGGTCAAGAAGTATGGCGAGGCGGTGCTGCGGATCGTGCGGGAGGGGTGAGCTTGCCGGCTCGCGCCGTGCTAGGTCGTGCTCTTCCCGGCCCTGGCGGCGAACGCCTTGCGCTCGGGCGCCAGGGCGCGGAAGGCGAGGGCGGAGACGTTCATCAGAGACAACAGCTCTTGGCGTTGATCCGGAGGGCACCGGTCGAGGAGGGAGAAATCCGGCCGACCCTCCACCCGCAGGGTCTCGTTGAATTCGGCGAGGAGCGTTTCGACGGCAGCGCTCGGACCTGCCTCAACCCTGGAGCTCATCCCTACCTCCGGTCGCGAGGTTCTCGACCAAGTGTGCGGCGCGTCGGATGTGGAGTCAATAGGGGTGTCACGGGAACCCCAACCCGTCCTCGGCGGTGGACGCCGGTGACCTCCATCCCTCGGCGCGCGGCAGGGTCACCCTCCAGGAACGGCAGATCTCTCCTCTCCAATCGTCGTGGAACATTCCTTGCTTCGTTCTCGCTCAGAAGGCGAAGGAGTCCAGGAGAGACGAGGCAGCCCGCACCCGGAGGTGCCGCATGAATCCTGCCCATGAGTTCCGCGCCGGTGAGAGGGTGGTTCAAACGCTGGCCGAATTCGCCGAGGAGCGCGAGTTGGCCGGCCTCGGCGATGCCGCGATCGGCATCATCGGCGCCGAGCTGCGGAAGGCGGGTCTCCAGAATCAGCTCGAAGACGTTTTCCAGAACGTCCTCATGATGGCCTGGGAGTGCTGTTGCCGCGGTACCGTGCGGAACATCCGTCCGTTTTTCCTCGCCATGAGCCGCTACGAGGCGCGGCGGACCTTGAGACGGGCCATCGTTCGCGAGCGCAACGATCCCAAGGCGCAGGCCTGGCTGACGCTGCTCCTGGGCAAGGTCCGTCTGCCGGAGGAACCCGAGCCCGACGAGCGGGAGCTGATCCTGCAGGCGATCGAACGCCTGTCACCGGAACGCCGCAGGATCATGGAGCTCCTGATGATCGAAGGGCGCGGCGACGCGGAGGCCATGACCGAGATGGGGCTGACCGCTGCGGCCTTCCGTACCGCGAAGTGCCGGGCCATCAAGGATCTGCGAGAAGCCCTGAAGATCGCGATCCAGGGGAGTCCGGCCGGCGATGCCGGCCATGCCGGCAATACCAGGAGGGCTGGGAGGCCACAGGACCACCCAGCCCTCTCTTCTACCGTACGCTCGCTTCGACTCTAACCGGCGCTCATGTCAGTACCGCACCCGTGCCGTCAGCACCAGCGCCCGCGGCGGCGTGAACACCGTCCCCTTGCCGAAGTTGGGGTTATTGGGCACCGTGCCGCGATTGAGGATCAGGCGGTCGTCCACCTGCACCGGCACCTGGTGATTGAGGACGTTCAAGACCCGCGCCTCGATCGACAGCCCCACCACCGAGAGCGGGAAATCATAGGCGGCGAGGAGGTCGAGGTCGAACCAGGAGGGCATCCGCCGCGAGCCCGCCGGCTCCAGGTAGCGGACGAAAGAGGAGCTCGAGACGTTGGCGTCGGGCAGGCCGCGCGCCTCCCAGGCGCCGCCGCTCTGGAAGTGGAGGTAGGAGCCGGCCCGCCAGTGCTCTCCCGGCTGGATCGAGGCGAAGAGCTTGGCGACGTGCGTGCGGTCGCCGCGCAGGAGGCCGCGACGGTTGTCGGTGATCTTCACCCCCGGGCCGTCCTGGATGAACGAAGAGTTGTAGAACGGCGAGTCGGCGGAGCTGAAGTCGATGTCCCAGTTGCCGTAGAGCCGGCTCCAGGTGTAGCTGCCGTTGATCGTCAACCGCATCCAGCTGTCGGCGAGCGGCAGCCGGTTCACCTCGACGGTCAGCGCCTCGTAGCGCCGGTAGGCGCCGGGCAGCTGGGCGACGTGGAAGGGGCCGTTGCCGAGACCGTCGGCCGAGACGTCCTCGATGATGTTACCGACCTTCCGGTACATCCCCCAGAGCTCGGCCGACCAGCCGTTCGGGCAGGGGGCGGCGTAGCCTGCCACCAGCTCGTCGGTGTACTGCGGGTCGAGGCCGTGGTCGATGGTCTTGGTCTGGGTGTTGGCCTGCGGGACCTCGGAGACCAGCCTGCCCGTCGCGTCGAAGGTCGCCCGGGTGGTGAAGAGGCGGGTGGGCGAGCCGGCGCGGCCGAGCGATTTGTTGTCGGCGTTGTAGTAACGCCCGAAGGTCGCGTAGAGCTTGTCGCCGCGCTCCTTGCGCGGCACCCAGACGACGCCCAGCCGCGGCTGGATCTCCTGGGAGAAGTCGAAGGTGAGGATCTTCCTCCGGGTCTTCGTCCCCGGGGTCGCTCCCAGCCTCTCGCCGTAGTAGTCGTCGTGGTCGGTGAGCACCCCGGCGGTGACGGTCAGCCGGTCGCTCAGGACCGCCTGGTCCTGGAGGAAGGCGCCGTAGGTCCGGCCGCGGCCGGTGTGGGGCGGCTGCGCCGAAACGTAGCTCGCCGTGAAGAGGCGGGTCGTGGGGTTCCAGGTGACCGTGCCCCAGCCGTTGGCCAGCCGCTCCAGGCGCTCGGAGTCGCGCTCGTAGGTGACCCCGACCCGCAGGTCGTGATCGACCCCGTGCCCCCCTTCGAGCAGGGTGCGGAAGGTGGCCTTCGCCTCGTCGCGGGAGAAGTCGTCGTTGTTGACCGCGAGGTCCGAGCCGCCCACCGTCTGGCCGGCGGCGTTGGCGCCGCCGACGAGGAAGTCCGGGGTGGAGGTGAACTTGCCCATGAGGTCGGGACGGGCGGGGTTGAACGCCGGGCGGTAGCCCAGGTGGGTCAGGGGATCGGTCCCGTTGTCCTCCTCGTTGTGGTTGAGCTTGACCTCGGCGAAGCTCGACGCCGTGGTGTTCCAGGTCCAGCCGAAGGTGCCCAGCTTGTACTCGGTCGAATCGTTGGTGCCGATCGTGGGCGAGGCGGTCGAGGTGATGTTGGCGTTGCCGTTGGTCGTCTTGCGCGTCCGCCAGGAGGCAGAGATCAGGTGATTGGCGAGCGGGTTGGCGGTGAGCTTGGCGAAATACTCGTCGGTGTCGAGGTTCGAGTCGGGCACCGACCCCAGGTTGTTGCGCCGGTCGGTGGTGGTGGTCCGCGGCAGGCTCGCCGAGCCGTAGAACCACAGGCGGTCGTGCAGGATCGGCCCGGAGAGGGCGCCGGCGAAGGTGCTCTTGTCGGGGGTGTTCTGGACCGTGGGATTCTGGTTGGCCGAGACGAAGCTCGCCGGCTGGTCCTCGAAGCGCAGGTCGACGGCGAAGCGGTTGGTGCCCGACTTGGTGATGGCGTTGACCACCATGCCGCCGGTGCGGCCGAACTCCGCGGTGACGCCGCCCCGCTTCAAGGCCACCTCCTCGACGTCGAGCTCGCTGAAATCCGGCACGATGTCGCCGAAGTCGGGGTTGGTGACGTTGATGCCGTCCAAGAGGAAGGTGTTGTCCATCCGCGAGCCGCCGGCGTTGGGGGCCAGGCGCAGGTTCTCGGCCACCCCGGGCGCGAGCTGGAAGAGCCCCTTGAAGGTGCGGGTCAAGGGCAGGGCCTCGATCGCCGGGCTGGTGAAGTCGACCTGCACCTCGGCGGACTTGACGTCGATGATCGGCGCCGCGGCGGAGACCGTGATCGCCTCCTCCAGGGTGGCCTTCAGGACCAGCTCCAGCCGGGTATCGCTGTCGAGGGCGACGATCGCCTCCCGCCGCGCGCTCCCCATCCCCTCCAGGTTGGCGCTCACCTGGTAGGTGCCGGGGGGCAGGCGTTGGAAGTCGAAGGCGCCGTCCGTCCCCGTGGTCGCCGAGCGGCCGGCGGGCAGGAGCGGACCGGCGACGGTGACCCGTGCGCCGGGGAGCGCCGCGCCGTCGGACGAGCGGACGGTCCCGGAGACCGAACCCGTCTCGGCCGCGAAGGCGGCACCGCGGAAAAGCAGAAGCATGAGCCCGAGCCAGAGCGACAGCCTGCGCGACATGGGAATCCTCCTGTCAGGAATCAGGGAATGCTCTTTCAAGCAACCGGAAGAGTATCACGGCCTCCGATCGTGGGACGTAGGCCCCTGTCGCCCTCGACGCGAGGGCTGCTTTTTCATCCCCCTCTCCCGGGGGCCAGGGGGGGCGGTCGGGAGAGGGGGGTAGGGGGGTGAGGGGTGGCCTCTCTGGTAGACTCCTCTCCCTCCACAAGAGTGGTTCAGGCAGAGCGAACCTCCTGCCGCGGGAGAGCTCCTTGACCATCGGCGACACGGCCAATATCGGCAATATCGGCGACACAGGCGGCAACGGCGACACGGGCGAAACCTTGAAGGCCCGGCTGGCGCGCCGGCCGCTGCCGCTCGCCGAAGCCCTGGACCTCGCGGCGCAGATCGCCGCCGAGATCGCCGCCCGCCACGCTCGGGGCGTCGTCTACGGGAGCCTCGAACCGGCCCACGTCCGGATCTCCCCCGAGGAACGGGTCCAGCTGGTGGACTCCGATGCCGCCGACACCACCGATGCCGCCGATGCCGCGTACCGCTCCCCCGAGCAGCTCCGGGGAGACCCCCTCGCCCCCCTGGCCCCCCCGGATGCCCGGACCGACGTGTGGTCCCTGGGGGTGATCCTCTACGAAATGCTGACCGGCGGGGTCCCCTTTGCCGGCAGCGCCGAGGAGATGGCGCGCGCCATCCTGGAGGAGGCACCGGTCGCGCTCTTCCTGCCCGGCCTCCCCCCGGCCCTCGAACGGATCGTCGAGCAGGCCCTCGCCAAGAGCCCGGCGGCGCGCTATACGCGGATCGAGGAGATGCGGATGGATCTCCTCTCCGTCGACGCGGCCCTCCTGGAGACCGGCGGCGGGGGAGGGACCCGGATGTCGAGCGGTGGATATGGCGGCTCCGGCTTCCTCACCACGGTGCTGACCGGGGCGACGGTCTCCCATTTCCGCATCGCCGAGCCGCTGGGCGCCGGCGGCATGGGGGTGCTCTACCGGGCGGAGGACACCCGTCTCGGCCGCACCGTCGCCTTGAAGTTCCTCGCTCCGGAGCTGGTGCGGGAGCCGGTCGCCAAGCAGCGCTTCCTGACCGAGGCGCGGGCGGCCTCGGCCCTCGATCACCCCAACCTCTGCACCATCCTGGAGATCGGCGAGACCGAGGGGCTGCTCTTCCTCGCCATGCCGCTCTACGAGGGCGAGGGCCTGGAACGCCGGATCGCCCGCGGTCCCCTGCCGCTCGCCCAGGCCCTGGACATCACCACCCAGACCCTCCAGGGGCTGGCCAAGGCGCACCGCAACGGCATCATCCACCGCGACATCAAGCCGTCGAACCTCTTCCTGACCGGCGACGGCGTCGTCAAGGTCCTCGACTTCGGCATCGCCAAGCTCACCGGGGAGGCCGGCCCCACCCGCAGCGGCTCGTTCCTCGGCACTCCCACCTACATGGCGCCGGAGCAGACGCGCGGCGGCGAGATCGACGCCCGGGCCGACGTCTGGTCGATGGGCGTCGTCCTCTACGAGATGCTCGCCGGGAGGCGGCCGTTCGCCGGGGGGACCGACGTGGCGGTGGTCCATGCCGTGCTCCACCGCTCCCCGGAGCCGCTGTCGAGCCTGCGCCCCGACGTGCCGGAGGACGTCGAGCGGATCGTCGCCGCGATGCTCGCCAAGGACCCGGAGCAGCGCTACCGGGATGCCGGCGAGGCCCTCGTCGACCTGCGCCGCGCCCAGGGCCTGGCGTCCGCCACCCTGTCGACCGGGAGCGCGCCCGGGGACCGGGCCCGCCGGCGGGCCACCCGGCGGGCGATCCTGGCGCTCGCCCTCGCCGCGGTCGCCGGCGCGGTCACCTTCCTCGTCTGGCCGCGGAGCGGCAAATCGGCCTTCCCCCCACCGAAGAGCTTCAACCGGCTGACCGACCTCGCGGGGCGCGAGACGTTCCCCAGCCTCTCGCCGGAGGGCACCTACTTCGTCTACGCCAAGTCGATGGGCGGCAATTTCGACCTCTTCCTCCAGCGGGTGGCCGGCGGCAGCCCCATCAACCTCACGGCGAGCTCGCCGGTCGACGACACCCAGCCCGCCTTCTCCCCCAACGGCCAGCAGATCGCCTTCCGCTCCGAAAGGGACGGCGGCGGGATCTTCCTCATGGGGGCGACCGGCGAATCGGTGCGGCGGTTGACCGACTTCGGCTTCAACCCGGCGTGGTCCGCCGATGGCCGCGAGATCGCGGTGGCGACCGAGGCCGCCATCGATCCCGCCTCCCGCGACTCGCGCAGCCAGATCTTCCTCGTCGACACGGCGACCGGTGCCCGCCGGTCGCTCGGCGTCGCCGATGGCGTGCAGCCCTCCTGGTCCCCCCACGGCCAGCGCATCGCCTACTGGGGTCTGGCGCAGCCGGGCGCCCGCCGGGCGATCTGGACCGTCCCGGTGACCGGGGGCACCCCGGTCCCGGTGGTCGACGATGTCTACTACAACTGGAGCCCGGTGTGGTCGCCGGACGGCCGGCTGCTCTATTTCGCCAGCAACCGGGGCGGCAGCATGAACCTCTGGCGAGTGGCGGTCGACGAGGGCTCGGGCGCGGTCCTCGGCCCCCCGCAGCCGATCACCACCCCCTCGGAGTGGAGCGCTCTGCCGAGCTTCTCCCGCGACGGCCGCCTCCTCCTCTATGCCACCAACGACGATCGGAGCTTCGTCGAGCAGGTGCGCTTCGACCCGGAGAAGGGCCTGGCCGAGGGTCCTCCCTCCCTCATCTTCCAGGGGGCCCGCGCGATCTGGTCGGCCGAGCTCTCCCCCGATCGGCGGTGGCTGGTCTTCCGTTCCTCCTCGCCGCAGGAGGACCTGTTCCTCATCCGGCCGGACGGCAGCGAGCTCCGGCAGCTGACCAACGATCCCGCCCGCGACCGCGCGCCCCGCTGGTCGCCGGACGGCCGCCTGATCCTCTTTTCCTCCAACCGCAGCGGCAAGTACGAGGCCTGGACGATCCGGCCCGACGGCAGCAACCTGACCCCGGTGACGAATCTGCCGGACCAGCCGGTGCTCAACCCCTTCTGGTCGCCGGACGGCCGATCGATCGGCTTCACCTACGGCTCGCTGGGAACGGCCCTCCTGACCCTGGGCGCCCCCGGGAGCCTGCGGGTCCTCCCCCGGGCCGCGGGCGGCCAGGTCCTCGCCCGCGCCGCCTGGTCGCCGGACGGTCGCTCCCTGGCGGGAGTCCTGCTGCGCCCGGACGAGTCGCCGGTGCCCGGCATCGTCCTCTGGTCGCTGGCGGACGACACCTACCGCCGCCTCACCCCTGCCGGGCTGGACCCCGAGTTCCTCCCCTCGGGAAAGATCCTGTTTCTCGACCGTGGCTCGATTCGCCTCGCCGACGCCACGAGCGGCGAGGCGCGGACTCTCCTCCCTCCACCGGCTCATTCCTCCTACATGAGCGCGAGCGCCGGGCCGGACGACCGGACCCTGTGCACGGTGCGGACCACCGACGAGGGCGACATCTGGATCCTGTCGCTCGGCGACCCGGCCACCCGACCCTGAGCGCGCACTCTACAAAGCGAGGTCAGTTCGGGACCGGGCAACAGACCTGGGTCGAGGGCGGTCCATCGCCCCCGATCAGCGCTCGCAAGATCGGTTCGTCGAGGCGCTGGAGGGTTTCGCGGGTCAGGCTGAGGCGGGGCAATTCCTTCTTCTGCTTTTTCATTCGATTGCTCCTTTCAAGGAACGGGAAGCTTCTAGATAAAAGGGTGCCCCCGACCACCCTTTTGTAGCTACGGCAGAAATTCATACATTTCAAATTCTTCGTGGCCGACATCAGCAGATGATGGCGTTACTCGGACAGCAGATCTGGGTCGAGGGCGGATCTCCCCCCATGACCGCGCGGAGGAGCACCGGCGTGTCCAGCTGCTGGATCGTCTCGCGGTTCAGGGTCAGGCGGGGGAGCTCTTTCTTCTTCTTCATCTCATCTCTCCTTTCTCGATAGAGAACCTTCTACTATCTAGGGTGCGCCACAGCAGGTTTTCGTAGCCAATGAAATAGCACTGTCATTCTCGACTTTTCGTAGCCGATAACAGGGATCGAGCATGGGTATGCGAAAATGCCCGCGGCTCGCGTCGATCCCATGGAGAAAAGATGAAGAAGACCTCTCTGCCCGTTCTTTTGACTCTGCTCGTTCCGGTGTGGGCTGCCGCCGCCGCGCCATCGCCATCCCCGGCCCTCTCGGCGATTCCGCGCACGATGCGGCTCGACTACTACCACACCGGTTCCGCCACCGAGGAGCGCTTCAGTCTCGACCGGGTGGTGCTGGAGCCGCTCCCCTGGCCGGGCAACCCGGCCCGCCCGCTCGACGACACCAACCTCGGCAAGTACTTCTTCGAGGTGATCGACCGCGGCACCAACCGGGTGCTCTATTCACGCGGTTTCGCCGCGGTCTTCGGCGAGTGGCAGGAGACCGACGAGGCCAAGGAGGCCAGCCGCACCTTTTCGGAGTCGCTGCGTTTCCCCGCCCCGGACCGGCCGGTGCGGATCGTGCTCCAGGAGCGCGACGCGAGAAACGACTTCCACCCGGTCTGGACGACGGTGGTCGACCCCGCCTCCCCCTTCGTCGACAGCTCGCGCCCGCCGTCGCCCGGACCGCTCCTCGCGCTGCAGAAGAGTGGCGACCCGGCCACGAAGGTCGATTTCCTCATCCTGGGCGACGGCTATGCCCCGGCGGAGCGGGGGAAGTTCGAGAAGGACGCCCGGCGGCTGGTCGAGATCCTCTTCGCCACCTCGCCGTTCAAGGAGCACCGAAGCGATTTCAACGTCTGGGGTCTCTGTCCGGAGGCGCCCGAGTCGGGGATCTCGCGCCCATCGACCGGCGTCCACCACCGCTCGCCGGTGGGCGCGGCCTACGACACCTTCGGCTCCGAGCGCTATGTCCTGACCTTCGAGAACCGCGCCTTCCGCGACGTCGCCGCCTTCGCACCCTACGAGTTCGTGGAGATCCTGGTCAACGGCCAGACCTACGGCGGCGGCGGCATCTTCAACCTCTACAGCACGGTCGCCGCGGACAGCGAGTGGGCGCCCTACGTCTTCGTCCACGAGTTCGGGCACCACTTCGCGGGTTTGGCCGACGAGTACTACACCTCGGACGTGGCGACCGCGGGCCAGCCGGTCGAGCCCTGGGAGGCGAACGTCACCACCGTGGCCGATGCCGGGAAGATCAAATGGAAGGAGCTGCTGACCCCCGGCACGCCGGTCCCCACCCCCTGGAAAAAGGACGAGTTCGAGACCTACGAGAAGGACGTCCAGAAGCGCCGCCGGGCGATCCGCGCCGCCAACCGTCCGGAAGCCGAGATGGACGCCCTCTTCCGCGAGGAGCGCGGGCGGGCCACCCAGCTCCTGAACCAGGACCAGCACTCCGGCCAGGTCGGCGCCTTCGAGGGAGCGAGCTACCACGCCAAGGGGTTCTACCGGCCGACCGAGGACTGCATCATGTTCACCCGCGACGAGGTGGGGTTCTGCCCCGTCTGCCGGCGAACGCTGGAGCAGGTGATCGCGCTGTACACGGCGCGGTGAGGAGGGCGTTGCCGGGCAGACCGGGAGGGGAGGTTCTCCCCCTCGGGCGCCAACGTTGGCTCCGAGGGAGGCGGGCGGTGGGTTCCTCCCCCCTGGGAGGGGGAGGGTTGGATCAGGGGGGAGGTCAGGAGGGGGGCATTTC
>DASQPA010000271.1:0-11879 GCA_035644215.1 Thermoanaerobaculia bacterium | reverse complement strand
AGACTCACTTCGGCTTCCAGAACTTCTCCGTGCCGACGATCGAGCTGCCCGGCCTCGCCATCGCCCCGGTCGACCTCTATGAAGGCGGCAGGGCGAACTTCGACCTGACCCTGGCGCTCTGGGAGACGGAGGGGGCGCTCTCCGGCTGGATTCAGTACAACGCCGATTTGTTCCTGCCGACGACGGCCGAGCGGATGGTCCGCCACTTTACCGGCCTGCTGGCAAGGGCGGCCGGCGCGCCGGACCAGCCGCTCGCCGAGCTGTCGCCGCTCACCGCAGCCGAGCGCCACCAGGCCCTCGTCGAGTGGAGCGGGGAGGACGTAGGAGACGCGACCCGCACGGTTCCCGAGATGTTCGCGGCCCAGGCGGCGCGGACGCCGGAGGCGGTGGCAGTGGTGGCCGGAACAACGGCGTTGACCTATGCCGAGCTCGCCCGCCGATCGACCGCGCTCGCCGGCCGTCTGCGGCAGCTCGGGGTGGGGCCGGAGACCGTCGTCGGGCTCTGCTGCCCGCGCAGCTTGGAAATGATCGTCGGCCTCTTCGGCATCCTCGCGGCCGGCGGCGCCTACCTGCCGCTCGACCCGGCCCTCCCTCCCGGGCGCCTCGCCCTGCTCGTCGAGGACGCCGGAGCCACCGCCCTGGTCACCCTGGCGCGGCTGGCGCCCGGGTTCGTCCGTTTTGCCGGGCCGGTGCTCTGCCTGGAGGAAGCGGCGGGCAAGCCAAGCGAGCTGCCGGGACCCGATCCCGGAAACCTCGCCTACGTCCTCTACACCTCAGGCTCGACCGGCCGGCCGAAGGGCGTCCTGATCGACCATGCCGCCCTCGCCCGCTTCACCGGGAACGCCGTGGCGGTCCACGGCGTGGAGCCGGGGGACCGGGTCCTGCAGTTCGCCTCCCTGGCCTTCGATGCCAGCTGCGAGGAGATCTATCCCTGCCTCGCCGCCGGGGCCACGCTGGTCCTCCGCGACGAGGCCATGCTCGGCTCGGCCGCCCTCTTCCTCGCCACCTGCGGCGACTGGAGCATCACCCTCCTGGACCTGCCGACCGCCTACTGGCACACCCTGGTGGCGGAGCTGGCGAGCGGCCGGGTCGCCGTCCCCGCCAGCGTCCGCCGGGTCATCCTCGGCGGCGAGCGGCCTCAACCGGAGCGCCTCCGGGCCTGGTTCGAGGCGGCCGGCCGGCGGCCGCAGCTCCTCAACAGCTACGGCCCGACCGAAGCGACCGTGGTGGCCACCGCCGGCCGCCTCGACGCGCCGGCGAGCGGCGGGGCGCCAATCGGCCAGCCCCTTCCCGGCACCCGTGTCTGGCTGCTCGATTGCGGAGGGAACCCCGTGCCGATCGGGGTCCCCGGCGAGCTGTGCATCGCCGGCCGCGGCCTCGCCCGCGGCTACCACGGCCGCCCCGACCTCACGGCGGAGCGCTTCCTCCCCACCTCCCTGGCCGGGCCGGGAGCCCGCCTCTACCGGACCGGCGACCTGCTGCGCCACCTGCCGGACGGCGGCATGGAGTTCCTCGGCCGCCTCGACGACCAGGTGAAGATCCGCGGCTTCCGGGTCGAGCCGGAGGAGGTCGCCGCGGTGCTCGCCGGCCATCCCCAGGTGCGGGAGGCGGCGGTGGTGGCCGCCCCGGCGGCTTCCGGCGACCTCCGGCTCCTCGCCTACGTCGTGGCCGGCCAGGAGCCTGGCCCGCCGGCCGGAGAGCTGCGCGAGTTTCTGAAGGAACGGCTGCCGGCCTACATGGTGCCGGCCGACTACCTGGCGCTCCCCGCCCTGCCCCGCACCGCGACCGGCAAGCTCGACCGCCGGGCGCTCCCCGCGCCCGAAGCCGGCCGCGATCGCACCGCCGTGCCGGCCGCGCCGCCGGAGACCGAGACCGAGGCGCTCCTGGTCGAAATCTGGCAGCACCTCCTGGGGCGCCAGCCGGTGGGCCTCTACGACAACCTCTTCGATTTGGGCGCCCACTCGCTCCTCGCGCCGCAGTTCATCGCCCAGGTCGAGGAGGTCTTCCAGCTCGAGCTGCCCCTCCACGTGCTCTTCGAATCGCCCACCGTCAAGGAGCTCGCGGTGGCGATCCAGGATGCCTTGCTCACCCAGATCGAGAGCCTGAGCGACGAGGAGGTGGCGGCCCTCGTCGGGGCCGATTCGCCCTGACCCCCTCCTCCTGTGCCGAGCCCTGGCGACCCCCCAGAATCCGGGCGGAAAAAGTTTTAAAATTCGTCTCCTCGTTTTTGTCGCTTTCTCCAGAACCCGGCTGCGAGACTCCGGCTCACGACGGCGCCACCTCCGGTGCCGGCCCATTGAGCCGCGAGGCTCGCAGAAGGAGAACGACGTGAAGAATGAGAATCTTACCCCCCAGCCGACGGAGACCCCCAAGGCCAAGCCCCGCAAGAAGGAGACCACCGCGGCGGGCAAAGTCGGCGACTGGCAGCGCCTCCTCGCGCCGCTGGTCGCCAACGCCGACGAGCTGAAGCACCTGGAGATACCGCGCGCCAAGCTGGCGGCGATGGTGGCCCAGGCCGCGGACCTCAAGCAGCAGCAGGCGGCCCAACGGGCCGCCAAGCAGGCAGCCTGGCGTGCTCGGCACGCCCCCGCTTTTTTCCCTCCACGAGGACTCGACCGCCGCGGATCCTGGCTCATTGTCCCGAGGCGACGGCTCGTTGCCACGGGACCACGGCTCGTTGCCGCGGGACACGGTCTCAAATCCCCGGGACGATGCTTCGTGGTCGCGGGACTTTCCCTCATTGTCCCCGGACAACGGTTTCCAGTCCCTGGACTACGGCCCGTGGTCGCGGGACTCTCACTCGTTGTCCCGGGACAACGGTCTCGAACCCTGGAAAACGACCCGAATCGAGGGACCAAGACTCGTTGTCCCGGGACAACGAACCAAAGTCCCTGGACTACGATCCAAGGTCTGGAGACCACGACTCCTTGTCCCGGGGCTACGACTCGTCGTCCCGGGACCACGAGACGTTGTCCAGGGACCATGAATCGGATTCCCTGGACAATGCTTCGTGGTCCCGGGACCGAGACTCAGACACCCGGAAAAACCGTCTCAACCCCTGGATTTCGACCGTCCTTATCGGGTCCATGAGTCGTTGTCCCGGGACCATGACTCAGAGTCCCGGGACAACGGACCACCCGCTGCACGCCGCCGATGACCCGCTGCCCTCGCCGCGCCAGGGAAGCGGGTGTATTGTTCCCCCTTCGGGCCCGTCTCCGGCCCGCCCCGCGGGAGCCTCCGGAGGCGTGCGAGAAAGGAGGACGTGATGAAGTACCTCGCCCTGCTGGGCAGGATCTGCTACAGCGCCATCTTCATCCTGTCGGGACCGCACCACTTCGAAGCCGGGACTATCAGCTACGCCGCCAGCGCGGGGGTGCCCATGCCCTCGGTCCTGGTGCCGCTCTCGGGCGTCATCTCGATCCTCGGCGGCCTCTCGATCGCCTTGGGATTCAAGGCGCGCTGGGGCGCCTGGCTCATCGTCCTCTTCCTCGTCCCCGTGACCCTCTACATGCACCGCTTCTGGGGCATCGCGGACGCGCAGGCCGCCCAGATGCAGATGATCAATTTCATGAAGAACCTCTCCATGCTCGGCGCGGCCTTCTTCTTCGCCGTGGTGGGCTCCGGGCCGGCGAGCCTCAAGGAGTAGAGAGCGCCCTGGCGGCGCCCCCGCGCGATGGCTGCGTGCATGCACGCGATGACCGTGTGCAGTGCGGCAGTGACCGCGTGCATGCACGCGATGACTGTGCACAGTGCGGCAGTGACCGCGTACATGCACGCGATGACCGTGCGCAGTGCGGCGGTGACCGCGTATATGCACGCGATGACCGCGCGCAGTGCGGCGATGACCGTGGACATGCACGCGACGACCGTGCGCAGTGCGGCAATGACCGTGTGCAGTGCCGCGGTGACCGAAATCTGCCTGGGTTACGCTGCGCGCTGTGAAGCTCTCAAGTCCGGGTCTTTCCTCTGGTTTCTCCCCGCAAAGCCCCTATAGTCATCCTGAGCTTGCGAAGGATCTTGGGGAAGACGTGGCCTGCGCTATCGTCGGCGATCGGGTACCGGAGGTCTCCGACAAGCTATACTTCGCTCGGGGTAATGGGGATGACTCTGACGCTGGACCTGCCCAAAGAGCTGGAGAACGAGCTCACCGCCGAGGCCGCTCGGCTCGGCCTGCCGGTTTCCGAGTACGCGCGCCGCCTGCTCTCCTCCGGCCGGACGCCAGGAGCTTCCCCGAAGACCGGCGCGGAGCTGGTAGCCTACTGGCAGCGCGAAGGGGTCGCCGGTTCCCGACCCGAGATCTCGGACAGCCAGGAACTCGCCCGCGCGATCCGGCGCCAGGCCGAAGAGGGTTTCCGCTCCTGATCTTCGCCCCTGCTATTATGCTAGGCCGCAAAGAGAGTCGATTTCCGCATCGATAGCGGTTTGCTCCTCTTCAGGATCAGGGGAGGTGTTGTCCGCCGTACGGGCATGACTTTGCCGCTCGATGAGTGGCAATAGCTCCACGAGTTGAGCACCGCGACGAGTTGTGGAGATCCAAGTCGCCCGGCCTCCCCCATGTCGACGGACAATTAGCTCCGCGGACTCGAGTCGGCGACACACGTTCGCCACCTGCTGAGGCGACATCGTGAGGCGGTCCGCAAGGTCGAAAGGTCGGAGCGGATGTGACTCATTCGCCAGGAGAGAAAGCACTGCCGCTGCCTTCCCGTCAGCTGTGCCGAGTGACCTCAGCTCCGCAGCCAGGGCTGGGACATCTTCTGTATCCCGGAGCAACTCCAGGAGATAAGACCACTGAGTCCGCCAGGGCTCGCGCTTTTCCCGCTCAACCCAATGCCAGGCTGCGAATAGTGCGTCCCGCAATGCATCGGGACCGGCTCCTCTGTCTTGAGCGAAACGCAGGAAGGCGTGTCGAAAATGCAGATCGAGTGCTCCCAGAGCTTCATCGTCGCCTTGCCTCACGGCTTCTCGAGCCCGGTTCACTGCTTCAGAGGGCTGAAGGTCGATAAAGGAGATTGACATTGAGAGCCTCAGCTAAACACCAGTGTAGTACTACGAAGCAGCTTCGGAAAGGCCGACGAGTTCACGAATGCTAAACACCCTAAGCATTAGCTCCTCCGAAAGCAGCTTGCCAGCCGTTCGGAGGCCTCCCTTGGCGGGGACGTAGGCCAAAGCCCGGAGCTCAGGGAGAACCAGTCCCAGCTGTCGCAAGAGCCAGTCGCTGTTGACGACAAAGGTTGTCGCCCGCGTATGAGTGCCAAACTCCCGAGCCAGAGCATGGAACAGGTCCATGCTCTGGCTCATCGCTGGCACCAAGAGAAGGTTGGCGCCACTATCGACAAGCAGGCTATGCAGCTCGTCGCCGCAGAAGTCGAGGCAGATAGGGGTGGCAAGCCGGCCCAGGGCGCAGAGGAGGTCCACCCGTTCCGCGGCGCAGCGAAAGAAGATCTCGTCGAGTGCAATCCGCGCTTCGTCCAGACAGCCGGAGGCGAGACGGGCGAACCGGTAGGGAATCTTCCTATCGCCCGGGTGGCGGCGTTGGGTGTCCCCAGCTGCCTCATAGTTGAGATGGCCGAATGGCGAGGCAAGAGCGACGAGCAGGTCGCCTGTCCTGAGACGCTTACCTAGTTCAGCGGACAGAGGAGCCGGGAGGAGCCGGAATTGCGGTTGAACGGGAAGGTCCTCCAGTTCGACCAAGTGCCACCAGAGCCTGAGGATGGTCCGCAGGTCGTTCTTGAGGTCGCCGGTCTCGCGGGGGAGTTGCCTGCTATCCGGTACGAGATTGGCAATCGGCGCCTCTGGAGGAGGTAGGAACGCGGTTTTGCCGCCCTCCGGGAGCGGCACCTCGACGGTGCGACGTGAAACTTCGAGGCGACGCTCCTTGTGGTAGGCGTCGAGGGCCTGGAGGACGGCGGAGCAGAAAACTACCAGAGAAATCTCTCCTCGCGCCGCAGCTTCGCGGAACCCCCGGCCGCAGCTCTCCGCCCAGTCTTTCTCTTCGAGCCAGTCTCTGGCCTCACGTTCCAGTTCCGCAGCGCGATCCCACCACTGCCCCTCCCGGAGGCGGTCCCGGAGCGTGCTCACCCTCCGGGCGCAGAAGCGGTGGAGGAAGGCGTGGAGGGACAGGCGGTCGGAGACTGCAGGCAACACGGGCAACAAAGGTAGAGACGACGGCGCCTCGAACAGGTCAGACAAGAGTAGGGCCTCGATCTGGCATCGGTCACTTGAGAAGGCTTGCAGAGAAGCTAAGCGATCCCGAGCCAGGCGTCAAGCACTGGAGCGCTGCGCCGGCCGGCGGGGCCGGCGGAAGTTTCGAGTAAGCTTCCCCGGCCATGCCGATCCCCTATCCCGGCCAGCTCGCCGCGCTGGCGACCGCCAGCTGCTGGGTGGTGTCGTCGCTCGCCTTCGACTCGGCGACCCGGCGGATCGGCTCGCTCACCGTCAACATCCTGCGGCTGGTCCTCGCCTTCCTTCTCCTGCTTCCTCTCTGCGCCGTGCTGCGCGGCCGGCCGTTCCCGTCGGACGCCTCGCCCCGGGCCTGGGTCCTGCTCGGCCTCTCCGGCCTCCTGGGGTTCACCTTCGGCGACTTCTGCCTCTTCCGCTCGTACGTGATCCTCGGGCCGCGCCTGTCGAACGTCATGATGGCCCTGGCGCCACCGCTGACCGCCCTGCTCGGCTGGCTCCTCCTCGGCGAGACCCTCTCCGGGCGGGCCCTCCTCGGCATGGCGCTCACCGTCGTCGGAGTCACCTGGGCGATCCTCGACGAGCACCCGCCGAGCGGGGAGAACGGCCGGGACGACCTCCACCCCCGCCACCCGCTCGCCGGGATCGCGCTGGGGGCCGGCGGCGCCATCGGGCAGGCCTCGGGGCTCGTGCTGTCGAAGCTCGGGATGGGAGCCTACGACCCTTTTGCCGCCACCCAGGTGCGGCTCGTGGTCGGCGCCGCCGGCTCGGCCGTGATCCTCACCCTCTTCGGCGGCTGGCCGGGGGTCCGGCGCGCCTTGGCCGACCGCCCC
Source organism: Thermoanaerobaculia bacterium (assembly GCA_035644215.1). Taxonomy (GTDB): domain Bacteria; phylum Acidobacteriota; class Thermoanaerobaculia; order Multivoradales; family UBA5704; genus DASQPA01. The sequence continues at coordinate 4,869 of DASQPA010000271.1, read as the reverse complement.
GCCCGCGGCTCGGTCCTCCTGGGCTCCTTCTTCGGCCCCTTCCTGGGCGTCTCCCTGTCGCTCGTCGCGGTGCAGCGCACCCTGACCGGGGTCGCCGCCAGCCTCATGGCCTTGACCCCCATCCTCATCATTCCCCCGGTGGTCCTCTTCCGCCACGAGCGGGTCGGGATCGGCGGGATCCTCGGCGCGGTCCTCGCCGTCGCCGGAGTGGTCCTCCTCTTCCTTTGAGCGCATGAGCGAGACCGCGTCTCCGACTCCTCCGGCGTCAACTCCGACCGGCCGGCCGCCCCGGCGGGCCGCCGGCCTGGTCGCCGCCGGCATCCTCCTGTCGCGCCTCGCCGGCCTGGTGCGCGGGCGGGTCTTCGCCCACTACTTCGGCGCCAGCGACGCCGCCGACGCCTTCACCGCCGCTCTGCGCATCCCCAACTTCCTCCAGAACCTGTTCGGCGAGGGGGTGCTCTCGGCCTCCTTCATCCCGGTCTACGCCGGCCTCCTTGGGCGTGGCGAGGAGAAGGAGGCGAACCGGGTGGCGGGGGTGATCGCCGCCGTCCTCTCCCTTCTGACCGCCGGCCTCGTCCTCCTGGGTGTCCTCGCGACCCCTTTCCTCATCGACGTCATCGCCCCCGGCTTTTCCGGCGAGAAGCGGGAGTGGACCATCCGCCTCGTGCGCCTCCTCTTTCCGGGGGTGGGTCTCCTCGTCCTCTCCGCCTGGTGCCTGGGGGTCCTCAACAGCCATCGCCGCTTCTTCCTCTCCTATGCCGCGCCGGTGGTCTGGAACTTCACCATGATCGCCGCCATGCTCGCCTTCGGGCGGGGGAGCGGCGGCCTCTACCGGCTGGCGGCGATCGTCGCCGTGGCCGCCACGATCGGGTCGGCGCTCCAGATCGCCCTGCAGCTCCCCACCGTGCTGCGCCTGGCGCGGGGCTTGAGGCTGTCGCTCGACACCGGCTCGGCGCACGTCCGGGAGGTCTTCCGGAGCTTCGGGCCGGTCGTCCTGTCGCGCGGGGTGGTGCAGGTCTCGGCCTACATCGACCAGATCCTCGCCAGCTTCCTGGGGAGCGGAGCGGTCGCCAGCCTGAACTACGCGCAGACCCTCTACACCCTGCCGGTCAGCCTCTTCGGCATGGCGGTTTCGGCTTCGGAGCTGCCCGAGATGTCGCGCGCCACCGGGGCGGCGGGGGGCACCGAGGAGGTCGCCGCCTACCTGCGCGGCCGCCTGGCCTCGGGGCTGCGCCGCATCGCCTTCCTCGTCGTCCCCTCGGCCATGGCCTTCCTCGCCCTGGGCGACGTGGTGGCCGGCCTCCTCTTCCAGACCGGCCGCTTCGGCCACAGCGCCGCGGTCTACGTCTGGGCGATCCTCGCCGGCTCGGCGGTGGGACTCCTCGCCTCGACCCTGGGGCGGCTCTACTCGTCGACCTTCTACGCCCTCCACGACACCCGGACGCCGCTCCGCTACGCCGTCGTCCGGGTCCTCCTGACGACCGGCCTGGGCTATCTCTGCGCCCTCCCCCTGCCGCGGGCGCTGGGGCTCGACCCGAAGTGGGGGGCGGCGGGTTTGACCGCCTCGGCCGGCGCCGCCGGCTGGGTCGAGTTCCTCCTTCTCTCGCGCGGTCTCGGCCGGCGGATCGGGGCGGTCCGCCTGCCCGGCTCCTTCCTCGCCCGCCTGTGGGGGGCGGCCCTCGCCGGCGCCGCCCTCGGCTGGGGGGTGAAGCTCCTTCTGGGCGCCCGCGGCGAGGTCCATCCGCTGCTCCTGGGGATTTCTGCGCTCGGGGTCTACGGCGTGGGCTACTTCGCGGCGAGCGCCCTCCTCGGGCTCCCCGAGGCGCGGCAGATCGTGTCCGGGGTCCTGCGCCAGCTCCGCCGATGAGATAATCTCCGCAAGACCTGGAGCACTGGAGGAGACCGCGATGAGCCACTACGACTTCCTGGTGGACACCTACGAGACCGAACGGGTGAAGACCCTCTCGGTCTGGTCGCAGTTCAACGACGCCGACCTGCCCTACCGCCCCGATCCGCGGGCGCGGAGCCCGCACGAGCACATGGTCCACCAGTGCATGAGCGAGGACTTCTGGATGCGCACCATGCTGGGGATCGACCTCGGGGAGCCGCCGCTGCCGCCGGACGAAACCCGCCTGGCCTTCCTGCGCCGCTACGCCGAGGCCTCGGAGCGGCGCCTGGAGGCGCTGCGCCGCAAGCCCGACGACTGGTTCCAGGAGACCACCCGCTTCTTCGACGTCGACCGCACCCGCGCCTGGGTCCTCACCCGGCGGATCACCCATACCGCCCACCACCGTGGCCAGCTCACCCTCTATCTGCGCCTCCTCGGCCGCGACCTCTACTCGACCTACGGCCCCACCGCGGACACCGGCGGCCTCGCCACGAACGGCGCGGTGGTCCTCTACCGCTACGAGTCGGTCGAGGAGCTCCTCGAAGCCGAGGCGGCGGGAGGGCGGCGGCCGCCGCTCCCCGGGCCGGGAGAGAAGAAGCCCACCGAGCGGCCCTGACCCGCCGGGGCCCGCCGGAGACGGGCCGGGTGTCCCTTCCCAACGGTTGCGCTACACTTGTCTTTTAGGGGAACAAACATGACAAGCAAGGCGTCATCGCTGACCGCGGTCGCCCTCTCGGCCCTCGGCCTGCTGGCCGGGAGCGCAGCGTGGGCGTTGGAGAGCAGGAAAGAGGTGGCGCCGGTCCTGGCGTTCACGATGAAGAGCCTGGCCGGCCAGGAGATCGATCTGCGGCGCTACCAGGGCAACGTCGTCCTCATCGTCAACACCGCCAGCAACTGCCGCTTCACCCCGCAGTACAACAGCCTCGAAGCGCTGAACCGAAAATACCACGACCGGGGTCTGCGTATCCTCGGCTTTCCGGCCAACGACTTCCATGGCCAGGAGCCCGGCACCAACGCCGAGATCAACGCCTTCTGCCGGAAGAACTATGGCATCACGTTCGACATGTTCTCGAAGATCTCGGTCCTCGGGGCCGACAAGGCACCCCTCTACAAGTTTCTCACCGAGCCGGCGACCAATCCCCGTTTTTCCGGCATGATCCGCTGGAACTTCGAGAAATTCCTGGTCAACCGCAACGGCGAGATCGTCGCCCGCTTCGCGCCGCCCGTCGACCCCCGGGCGCAGGAGGTCGTCGACGCCCTGGAAGCCGCGCTGGGACTGCAGTGAGCCATCGCCGGCGTCGGCGGGGTCGGCGCGCTGCCGGTTGACCCGCCTTTCCCCCGCTCCCTATGATTGCGCCCGTGCCCGAAATCCTTCTGGCCGGCTGCGGGTGGACCCCCGTCGGGGGCTGACGCCATCGACGACGCCGGCTCCCTCGTCCTCTTCACCGTTGCCGTGGCCGCCGGGGCCACGCTGCTCCTCGTCCTTCCCGGCCTCGCCGTGGCCTGGGTCCTGTCGCGCCCCCGGTTCCGCTTCCGGGCGCTGGTCGAGACCCTGGTGTCGCTCCCCCTGGTCCTCCCTCCCACGGCGGTGGGCCTCGGGCTCCTCCTCCTCTTCGGCCGCTCCGGTCCCCTCGGCCGGCTGCTTTACGAGGAGCTGGGGATCGAGGTCGCCTTCACCTGGCGCGGCGTGGTCCTCGCCTCGGCGGTGGTCGCCTTCCCGCTCTTCGTGCGCAGTGCCCGCTCCAGCCTGGAGGAGATCGACCCGCGCCTGCCGGCGGTGGCGCGGACCTTGGGCCGTGGCCCGCTCGCCGTCTTCCTGGAGGTCGAGCTCCCCCTCGCTTGGCGCGGGGTGACGGCAGGCGCCGTTCTCGCCTTCGCCCGCGGCTTGGGAGAGTTCGGCGCCACTATCCTGGTCGCCGGCAACATCCCCGGTCGCACCCAGACCCTGGCTCTCGCCCTCTTCCAGCGCGTCCAGGTGGGGCGCGACCGCGAGGCCCTGGGGCTCGCCGCCATCTCGGTCCTCCTGGCCGCCGCCGCCCTCGTCCTCTCCGAGGCCCTGGTCCACCGCCGGGACCGGACCCTCTCCCGCTAGGGGACCTGGTGGCCGCCTCGTCCTCCTATATCGAGATCGACCTCGCCCTCACCCAGGGCGGCCTGGCCCTGGCCGTCGCCGCCCGGTTGGGGGAGACCGCCGCCGTCCTCGGCCCTTCGGGGGCGGGGAAGACGACCCTCCTGGAGGCCATCGCCGGCCTGCGGCGGGCGCGCGGCCGGGTCGCCGTGGGAGGCGAGGTGCTGCAGGACAGCACGGCCGGGATCTTCCTCCCCCCCGAGCGCCGCCACCTGGGCTACGTCCCCCAGGAGGGGGCGCTCTTCCCCCATCTCTCGGTGCTCCGGAACCTCGGCTTCGGCCGCCCCCGCGGTTCCGGTCGTGATCCGGGCTTCGACGCCCTGGTCGCCACCCTCGACCTCGAACCGCTCCTCGCGCGCTACCCGCGCCACCTCTCGGGCGGCGAACGGCGCCGGGTGGCGCTCGCCCGCGCCCTCCTCGCCCGGCCGCGTCTCCTCCTCCTCGACGAGCCGACCTCCGGCCTCGATCCCCTACGCGCCCGCAAGGCCCTGGCGGGCATCCTCCGGGTCCGCGCCGAGCTCGCGGTCCCGCTCCTCGTCGTCACCCACGATCAGCGAGAGGCCCTGGCTCTCGCCTCCGAGGTCGTTCTCCTGGAAGCGGGGAAGGTCGAAGCGGTGGGACCGGCGCGGGAGGTGCTGCGGGCGCCAAGGCGGCTGGCCTTGGGGAACGGCGGGCGCTGGGAGAACGTGGCCGCGGCCCGGCTCGTCGGCCACCACCCGGACGGCGGCACCACGGAGGTCCGCCTGGAGGGGGGCGAGGCGGTGACCATCCCCCATACCCCGGACCTCACGCCCGGCGCCGGTCTCCTCCTCACCATCGACGCCGAGGACCTCCTCCTCGCCACCGCCCCGCC
>DASQPA010000270.1:0-5006 GCA_035644215.1 Thermoanaerobaculia bacterium | reverse complement strand
ACGGTGCCCGCGGCCGGCTCGAACCCGCCGGAGGATCCGGCGGCCGCGCAGGCCTGGGTGGAGGCGGTGATGAGCGCGCTGGGTCGTTACAGCGTGGGCTTCGACGCCATCAAGCTGGACAGCGCCTGCACCGCGAGCCACACGCGGATCGGCACCTAGTCGTACCAGAAGAAAGTACCCAAGGTGGGCTCGGGGCAACCCGAGCCCACCTTTTTTTTTCTCCCCACCTTCCCGTACCATCTCTCTGGCACGGCGCCCACCTCCTGGGCGGAGCTTTTGCATCCAGCAGAAAGGAGTCTCTCCATGTCCCGAGCAGCTCTCTACGGAATGGTGTTCGGTCTTCTCGGCCTGAGCGCGCCGGCATCGGCCGAGATCTGTACCCGGGACGACGTTCCGGCCGCCACCCTCCTCCTGCCCTACTTCGAGGTCGACCTCGGCAACCCCAACGGGGTCACGACCCTGTTCTCGGTCAACAACGCCTTCACCGACCCGGTCGTGGCGAAGGCCGAGATCTGGTCCGACCTGGGGGTGGCGCTCGGCGGCTTCAACCTCTACCTGGACGGCTTCGACGTGCAGTCGATCAACCTGCGGGACGTCCTCAACTGCAACCTGCCGAACACTCCCCCTCCCCCGGGCTCGCCGTTCAGCGGCTCGTGCGCGAGCGCCTTCCCGCCGCCGGCCTTCCTCTGCTCGACGACGACCTACCAGACGGCGCTCACCGGCAAGGCGGTTCCCGCGCTCTCCGGCTGTGCCGGACTGGACCACGGCGACAACATCGCCCGTGGCTATCTGACGGTGGACGTGGTCAACGGTTGCACGACCGAGTTCCCCGGCAATACCGGCTACTTCGGTCCGGGCGGCACCGGGGTGGCGAGCAACAGGAACGCCCTGTGGGGCGATTACTTCTACTTGAATCCAAGCCTCAACCTGACCGACGGGGAGATGCTCGTCCACATCGAGGCGAGCGCCACGAATCCCGAGACCTCGGTCGCCGGGCAGTCGACCTTCTATGGCAAGTTCGTGAATTGGACCGGGGCGGACAACCGGGAGCCGCTGCCCAGCACCTACGGCGTCCGCTTCTTCAATGGGGGCGCCTTCAGCGGTGGCACCAACCTGCGAGTGTGGCGCGACTCGAAGATCCAGCAGGGGGCGTTCAAGTGCGGCACGACGCCTCCCTGGTACCCGCTCGGCCAGCAGGCCATCTTCCTCTTCGACGAGCAGGCGCACAGCGCCAGCCCGGGCGCCGCGAAACCGTTCCCGGCCGTGGCCCAGAGGGTTCACGTGGGGGGAACGGCGCTACCGGTCCCCTACACCTTCGGTTGGTTGATCCTCGGGCTCGACGACACCGTCCCGCTGGCCCCCGGCGTGCCGCCGGAGGATCCCAACCGGGCCCAGGCCTGGGTGGGAGCGGAGATGGCCGCCAACGGTCGCTTCAGCGCCGGCTTCAATGCCATGCATTACGACAACGCCTGCACCGGGGTGATCCCGGAACCGTAACCGTAGGCAGAGGCTGGGACGAGGGCGACGGCAGCGGCGTTCAGGCTGCCGCCGCCCCAGTCGGTCAGGCGCCGACCGCGACCGGCGCTTCGAACATCACCTGCTGCAGCCGGTCGAAGAAGCCGGTCCAAAGGCTCCACATCTCCTCGGCGCTCGCCTCGATCGCCTGGACTTCGGCCTCGCTGAAGTTGGCCTCCAGGGCCTCGCTCGCCTGCTCGACATGGTCCGGCTCCTGCTGGATGTGGATGTCGACCCACGGCAGGTCCTTCAGGCCGGAGACCCGGCGCACGGCGACGCCCATGCCCGCCACCATGGCGAGGTCGGCGACCTCGGTGCCATAGACGAAGCCCAGGGCAGAGAGGCGCTCCGCGGAGGCTTCCTTGTAGCGCTGTACCATCCGGCGGGTCTCCTCGAAGGGAGCCGCTTCGGCGACGGTCGCGCGGTCGAAGCCCGCGGCCGCCATCGTCGTAATGTAGAGCCGCTCGTGGGCGCGCGCCGGATCGCCCTCGCCGAGCTCTTGATTCAGGATCTTACAGAACGCAGTCTTCATCTCCAGGACAGGGACGGCGTCGATCGCGCGGGAGAGGAAGTTGGGGAAGTAGTGGAGGGGATGCCACCACTGGCCGAGGAAGATCCCGACCTGGTCGCGGGTCAGCTCGGCGGTCTTGACCTCCTTGAAGAAGGGGTGGTGGATCAACTTCTTGCGGAGGGGATTTTCTTCGAGTCTATCGGTAATCGGCATGTTCACTCCTTGTCGTAAGGCTTCGGGGGGGTTCGGCTCGCCCCCTCCAGGAGGTGGGGATTCTAATACGTCTTCCAGAATGGGGGTGCCGTGGAATCCCAAGGGCGGGACAGCAGGTTGTCTCCCCTTGAGGAGCAGCGGGCACTGAACAGGTAGGCCTCTGCCCCCCTTTGGGCGATTCTGCCGTAACTGCTTTGATATCAATGAAGTACTTCCACCAAGCCGAACGCAGTCCCGTCCCCTGCTCTGCCCTCGGGGAGAGGTGCGCAGCGGGGTCTCGCCCCGACTTCGTCCGCGAGGATTCCGCCCGGTGACGGGCTCAGCCGTCCGCTCTGCGGTCCGGTCGAGAGGGCTGGACCGGCTGCCGGATCGCGTCGTCGGCGCCGACGGAGAGGTCGGGATCGAATCGCTGGCGGCGTGGCTGGGAGAGCTCGCCGCCGAGTCTCTCGGGGTTCCGGCGAGGGCGCTCGACGTGGGGCGGCCGCTGACCTCTCTCGGGCTCGACTCGCTCTCCGCCGTGGAGCTCCAGGGGAAGGTCGAGGCGGCCCTCGGGCTCCCGCTGCCGCTCGCCGACCTGCTGGCCGGAGCCACGTTGCGGGAGCTGGCCGGATATCTCCTGGCGGCCCTGCCGCAGACCGAGGAGGTTGAGGAGACCGCGGAGTGGGAGGAGATCCTCCCGCTTCCGATCTCTCCAGGGGACGGCGAAGCTCCCCTCTCCACGGGGCAGCGGGCGCTCTGGTTCCTCGAACGTCTGGCACCTTCGGCCGGGGCCTACAACATCGTCGTGGCGGCGCGCGCCCGTGGGCTCGACGCCGACGCCCTGAGGCGGGCCCTCACGCGTCTCGCCGCGCGTCACCCGGCGCTGCGGACGGTCTTCCCGACGCTCCCTCCAGATTCCGAGGAGCCGGTGCAGCGGGTGCTGACGCCCGAGGAGATGCCGGCGATCGACCTCGTCGAGATCGATGCCGCCACCTGGAGCGAGCCGGAGCTCCGGGCGCGCCTGGCGGAGGAGGCCTGGCGGCCGTTCGATCTGGCGCGCGGCCCTCTCCTGCGGGTACGGGTCTTCGCGCGGGCGGACGGCGAGCGGGTGCTGCTCTTCGCCGTCCATCACCTGGTCGCCGACTTCGCGTCGCTCGGCCTCGCCGCGCGCGAGCTCGGCGCCCACTACCGCGGTGCCGCGGACCTCCCTCTGCCGCTCGGTTCGCCCGCCTCCTATACGGATTTCACCCGCGTCCAAGCGACCCGTCTGGCCGGCCCGGAGGGGGAGCGGCTCTGGGGCTTCTGGCGCGCGGCCCTGGCCGCGGTGCCCGACCTCGACCTGCCCACCGACCGTCCGCGTCCGCCGGTCCAGACCTGGCGCGGCCTCGCCCGAGGAGCCGAGCTGCCCGCCGACCTCGCGGCAGCCCTGCGCCGGCTGGCCGCGACGGAGGGCGCCACCCTCTTCGCTCTCCTCGCGGCTGCCTGGGAGGTCCAGCTCGGGCGCTACGCCGGCCAGGACGACTTCGCGATCGGCACCCCCACCGCTGGGCGGGGCGCGCCGGAGTGGGCCGGCGTTTTCGGCTATTTCGTCCATCCTGTGGCACTGCGCGCCGACCTGGCAGGCGATCCGTCGTTCGGGAGCCTCCTCGGGCGCACGCGGCGGACCGCGCTTGCCGCCCTGGAGCACGCCGGCCTCCCCTTCGTCCGGGTGGCCGAGAGGCTGCGGCCCCGGCGCGATCCTGCCCGGGCGCCGCTCTTCCAGGTTCTCTTCACCTTCCAGCAGGGCCGCCCCGGCGACGCCCCCGGGCTCGCCGCTTTCGCCCTCGGCCGGGAGGGAGCGCGGGTCACCCTGGGAGGGGGCCTGGAGCTCACCTCCATCGTCCTCCCCGAGCGCCGGGCGCAGTTCGAGCTGAGCCTCGCCGCGGCGGAGCTCCCCGGCAGAGGGCTCGGATTGTCGCTCGAAGCCAACGCCGATCTCTTCGAGGCGGCCACGGTGGAGCGGATGCTCGGCCACCTGAAGACCCTGCTCGAAGCCGCTGCCGCCCACCCCTGCGCGCGCCTCTCGGAGCTGCCGCTGCTCTCCGCTCCCGAGCGCCAGCAGCTGCTCCGCGAATGGAACGACACGGCGGTGGATTTCCCCGCCGGCGCCCGGCTCTCCGACCTCGTTCTGGCGCAGGCCACACGCACGCCGGAGGCCGTGGCGGTGGTGGGGAGCGAGGGAGAACGGCTGACCTACGGTGCGCTCCGCGCCCGTGCCCAGGGGCTCGCCGCCACGCTCCGCGCGCAGGGGATCGGCCCCGATCGCCGGGTGGGGCTCTGCCTGGCGCGGCGGCCCGAGCTGGTCGTGGCGATCCTGGGGATCCTGGAGGCGGGTGCGGCCTATGTGCCGCTCGATCCCGCCGCTCCCACCGAGCGCCTGGAATGGATGCTGGCCGACTCCGGGGCCGGGCTGCTGGTCACCGAGCCGGGGCTCGCGGAGCGGTTCGGCTTCTTCGCCGGGACGAAGGTGCTCCTCGAGCCGGGTCCCTCCCCCCTGGGCGGGCGGTGGTTGGGGATGGGGGGAGGACAGGAGGGGGGTGGCTCTGGGTACAGACCGGACGTTCGCCTTCCGGATCGCGACCTCGCCTACATCATCTACACGTCGGGCTCTACGGGTAAGCCCAAGGGGGTGGCGATCGAGCACCGGAGCGCCGTCACCCTGATCCGCTGGGCGCTCGGGGCCTTCTCGACGGCGGAGCTCTCAGGGGTCCTGGCGGCGACCTCGGTCGGCTTCGACCTCTCGGTGTTC
>DASQPA010000269.1:0-14757 GCA_035644215.1 Thermoanaerobaculia bacterium | reverse complement strand
CCAACCGGAAGGAGCGCGCGCGGCTCCCGAGGAGACGGCCGTGCTCGTCCCGCCCCTCGATCCACCAGTAGACGTCGCTCCCGTAGAGGTGATCCATGGCGAGCAGGAAGTCGCGCGGCAACGCGGCCCGGAGCGTTCCGTCACCCGCCGGCACCCCGGTGATCTCGGTCACGGAGGGATTGCCCCGTGCGACGACGATCAGCCGGAAACGGCGCCCCGCTCCGGGTTGGAAAGCGACCGTCAAGTCGGCGGGGCCGAGCTGGGCGCCGTCGGCGGGGGCCACCAGGGCGATCTCGGCGGGTCGGGAGGAGGCCGTGAGGACGATCTCCCGGAGCTTCCTGGAAATTGGCTCCCATTCGTAGATCCGAGCCTGGGGCCGGCCGTTGACCAGGGGGAGAAGCTCCTCGGCGGTGAGCGCCGGGAGGGGGTAGACCGGCGGCCCGGCGGTGGTGAAAGGCGGGGCGGCGGCATCGGCGAGGCCGTAGTGGAAGACCGCGGCCACCGGCGCCGCCGCCTCGTTCTCCAGGAAAGCGGGAACGCCGGCGACGAAGACCGGCGAGCCGCCGGGAGTCTGGAGAGCGCGCCGGAGCGGATCGGCGATCGACTGCGCCGTGCGCCCCGCCTTCAGGTAGACGCCCAGGGTTCCGACGAGGAGGATCGCCCACCCGATGCCGAGAAGGGAGACCGCCAGGGCCGGCAGGAGACGCCAGGGGCCGCGCCAGAGGTCGGCGAGTGCCTGGGCCAGGAAGACGGTGCCCAGGCTGGCGCCGACGACGGCCAGGTAGGCGTAGCGGCCGGTGCCCGGCACCACCGGCTGGAAGGCGAAGGGCGCCAGGGCCGCGATCGTCCAGATCCAGCCGAAGAGCACCGGCGGCAGGAGGTCGCGGCGCGCCGCGGAAGCTCCCAGGTAGACCAGGGGGAGGAGCCCCATCACGAGCAGGAAGAGGCCGGGGGCGAAGGGCGCCGCGGGGTGCTCGAAGAGCGGGACGTACAGCCGGTAGAGCGACTGCACGACATCGGACAGGAGCTGCCGGAGCTGGGGGGCGAGGAGCCGCCGTCCGGTCTGTTCATAGCCACCGAGGAAAACTCCGAAGAGATGGCGGCGGAGAAGAAAGTAGAGCCCGAGGAGGACGAACGCGGGCAGACACCTCGCGAGCCGGGTACGAAGCGGGCGTTCCGGGGCGAGAAGGAGGTCGTGGGCGACGAACAGCAGGGGGAGGATCGCCGCCGCCTCGTAGGAGCCCAGGGCGAGGGCGAAGAGGAAGAGGGAGCCGGTCTCCCAGCTCCAGGAAAAACGCTCCCCGGCGATCTGATGGCAAAGAAAGGCGCCGAGCAGGAAGGCGGTGGCGAAGAGGGTCGCGAAGCTGGCGGCGAAGACGACGGCGTTGGGGTGGAGCGGGTAGAGGGCGAAGAGGAGGCCGGCGCCGATGGCGGCGGCGGGGGGCGCGATCCGCCGGGCGATGGCGTAGACCAGGAGGGCATTGCCGGCGTGGACGAGCGTGTGCACCAGGTTGTAGCCGAAAGGCACGGTGCCGAAGAGGGCGGCTTCGAGGCCGAAGAGGAGGGTCGAGACCGGCCGGTAGAACTTGAACAGCTGGAGGCCGAGCCAGGGCGAGGCGAACCGGGCCGGCAGGTCGTGCCAGGGCGGGTCGGCGCGGAGCAGGCGGAGGAGGAGGAAGTCCTCGCTGGTGAAGCCACGGTGGAGAGCACGGCCGTAGAAGGCGAGCACGGCCGCAGGGAGAAGGGCGAGGAGGGCCCGGCGGCCGCGATCGGTCATAGCCGCTAGAATAGTGCCTCCATGCCCGAGCTGCTCCTTTTGAAAGCCCTGGACGCCGAGAGCGCCGAAGCGCCGGAGTTCCGTTTCCTCCTTTCCCAGACCGTGCTCGAAGCGAAGAAGGCTTTCGGCGCGGCCCGGCTCCTCGCCAACCCGGAAGGCCCGATCGATCTCGACGGGGTGGCGGCCGTCCTCGTCCTGGGGACCCCGAACGTGCTGCTCTCGGCCGCCAGCCTGACGGCCATGCGCGACCGTTTGGAGGCCGGGTTCGACCGGATCTCCCCCGTGCGCCTGGCCGACGCCGACCTCGGCGAGCTGGCCGCGGCTGGCGAGACCGGCGAGGCCGTCGAGCCGGTCTATACCCTGCGCGGCTACGAGCGGCTGGAGGAGCGGTTTCTGCAGGCTTCCCGAGCGAGCCCGGACCGCTACCCCGTTCTCTCGTCCCACCTCCCGGTCTCCCTCTTCTCCACCCGGGCTTTCGCAGCGCTCCAGGCGAGCCTGCCGCTCCCCCGCCTGCTCGGCGAACCGGCGGCCCTGGAAAACACGTCCCTCCGTGCGGCGAGCGCCGGGCTCTGCCACGAGTTCATCGACTACTACGGCGAGGAGCGGAGGGACGTCCTCCCCCTCATCCCGCCCGGCTCGGAGGTGCTGGAGGTGGGGTGCGGGCGGGGGGTGACCGGCCAGCTGCTGGAGCGCGAGCTGGGTTGCCGGGTCACCGGGGTCGAGCTCAACCCGGTGGTGGCGGAGGAGGCCCGGCAACGGCTCCACGCGGTGCTCCAGGGGGACATCCAGACGCTCCCACTCGATGGAGCTTTCGACGTCGTGCTCGCCCTGGAGCTGGTCGAGCACCTGCCGGCCTCGGAGCCCTTCCTCACGCGGGCACGCCAGCTGCTGCGGCCGAGCGGCCGGCTGGTGCTCTCGATCCCCAATGTCGGGCACTATTCGATCGTCGAGGACCTGCTCGCCGGGCGCTGGGACTACCTGCCCATCGGCCTCCTCTGCTACACCCATTTCCGCTTCTTCACCCGCCACTCCCTGGCCGACTGGCTGCGGCGCTGCGGCTTCGAGTCGTTCGAGATCCTCGCCCAGAAGACCGAGCTGCCGGAGCGCTACCGGACCAGGCCGATCGCCGGAGTGCCGCCCGATGTCGAGAGCCTTGCCACCAAGGGCTTCTACGTCGTCGCCTACCGCTGATCGGCTACCCCGCGGTCTGGAGCGCCCGTTCCCGCGCCCAGCGGACCGCCGCCGCCAGGCGCTCTCCCACGATCTCGGGCCGGAAACGGCGGACGGCCTGGGACTCGGCCCGGCGCGCCCGGCGCCAGTTCGCGGGATGGAGCAGCTCGCGCGCCGCGGCGGCGAAGGCGGTGGGATCGTCCGGGGCAACCAGGGGGATCGCCGCTTCGTACCCGGCGATCATGTCGACGGTCGACGGGATGCGGGAGGCGACCGCCGGCACCCCGGAGGCCATGGCTTCGAGGAGCGGCAGGCCGAACCCCTCCGCGGGCCGCGAAGGGAAAAAGAGCAGGTCGGCGCGCGGCAGCTCGCGGGCGACCTCGGCCGGCGGCACCAGGCAGAGGAAGCGGTCGGGGGCGAGCAGCCGCGCCTCCGCCGTCGAGAGCGGGAGCACCGAAAGGCGCAGGACGCGGCAGGCGAGCCCCGAGGCCCGGAGCTGTCGCACCGCCTGGAGCGCCAGGGGAATCCCCTTGACCTCGGCCTCGAAGATCCCGGGGATGACGATCCAGGGCCGGCGCCGGGGGAAGAGGCGCAGGCGCGGCCGGAAGGCGGGGTCGAGCGGTGGCGGGACCACCGTGCTCTCGCGCCCGAAACGGGTGTGCAGGAACTCCTGGAGATGGGGCGAGACCGTGATCGCGGGGAGCGGCAGGGAGTAGGCGGCCTCGATCTCGGGGAGGAGCGGATGCAGATGGACGAGCCCTCCCTCGTAGCCCTGGCAGAAGTGGGCGACCGGCCCGGCTCCCAGCTGTCGCGCCAGGGCGAGGGTGGTCCAGAAGGTGGCGATGACCAGGTCCTGCTCCGGCAGCCGCGGCAGTCCGGCCGAAATGTCGAGATAGGGCAGCGGCGACGCGATCCAGGTCGGTTTCGGCCCCTCGCCCAAGAGGGTGACCTCCTCCCCCCGCTCGGCGAGGAGAGCAGCGTGCTGGAACACCACCTTGTTGCCGCCCCCCAGCTCCGGCCGCGGCAGGACGTAGGTGATCCGCACTAGGCGAGGCCCCCCGGGAGAGACCGACGGAGCAGCTCGCGTCCGTGCGGGTCGGTCACCCGGACGAACAGCCCCCCACCGGGGAACTGGGCGGCGATCTCCGGCGGCAGCTGCCAGCGGCCCTCAGCCGCGCTCTCGACCCGATGGGCGGCGGCCGGAAAGCCGAGCGGGTTGGGCGAGACCTCGATCCAGAGCGGGAAGGGGCCGAGCGCCCCGAGGTCCAGGCCGCCGCCCGGGGCGAGAGGTTCCGGCGGACGGAGAGACGGGCTCGCCGGCAGGCGGGCAAGCCCCCGCAAGACGGGCGGGAACCAGGCCCCATAGTGGCGCTTGCGGAAACGCTCGGCCGAGGCCTCAAACCATTCTCGGGAGCGCGGTTCCAGGGCGCCGCTCTGGTTGTAGAGGTGGATCGCCTGGGCGGCCGGGACGTAGCGGGAGGGTAGCCCGGCGCGGCGGGCGCGCAGCAGCCAGTCGGTCTCCTCGAAGAAGAGGCGGTAGCCGGAATCGAAGGGTCCGACCCGCTCCCAGGCCGAGCGGCGGAGAGCGAGCAGGCTGCCGGACAGCTCGTGGCTGGGGAGCGGCCGCTCGGCCTCCCAGTGCCGGCGAGCGTGGCGGCGCCAGCGGCGGCGGGCGCGCGCCGCCCAGCCCTCGCCCCGTCCGGCGAGCAGGTGGAGCAGCTCCCCACGCCGGCTCCTCGCCTCGGCGGGCGGCAGGACGAGCTGCCGACCGCGGTCCCAGTAGGCGCGCGGGCCGGCGATCTCGGCTCCGGCGGCAAGCTCGGCGAGGAGGGCGGCGAGGCAGCCGGGGAGGACCAGCACGTCCGGATTCATCAGCACGATCGCCTCGGCCGCCGGCGCGTTCGCCACCCCGAGGTTGACCCCGCCGGCGTAGCCGAGGTTCTCTCCCGGGTCGAGCCTCCGTACGGGGAGGCGCTCCAGGATCTCCCGCCCGGCCGCGTCGCTGCCGTTGTCCACCAGGACGAGATCGGCGGTGAGCCCGGCGCCCGCGAGGTCGGCCGCCAGGGCCGCCACGGCCTCGGCCGCCAGCGCCGGCGTGTGATAGTGGACGATGACGATCGCCAGGCACATGGGGCTCCCGGCGATCACCGGCTACGATCGGCGGGTGAGCGCGAAGGTGCAGCCGCGGCAGATGAAATCGCGCGGCGCCTCTTCGAGGCCGTAAATCCAGCGGCGCATCTGCGCCAGCTCCGGGCCGCGCAGCACCTCCTCGACGCTCGACCGGGTGAGGTCGCCCACGACGTACTTCTCGTCGTAGTCCTCGCAGCAGAGCACGCAGAGGCCGCGCGGGGTGATGTGGAGGTGCTGGAGCGGCCGGGAGCCGACGTTGTCGCAGCCGCAGAGCCGCTGGTTGGGGAGAGTGGGCTTCAAACCGATCTGCAGATAGCCGGCGCGGTCCATCACCTGGAAGGTCTTGACCTCGAACCGGCTGCCGGCGAAGCGCTGCCGGATCTCCTCGAAGTCGCGCCGGTGGTCGTCGTCGCCGGTGCCGAGAACCACGATGTCCATCTTCTCGGAGACCGGTTTGTCCTTGGCGTACTCGACGTTCCTGAGCACCGCCTCCAGGTGGTCGCCACCGCGGTCGCGCTGGTAGCGGGCGCGGTCGAGGGTCGAGAGGTTGATCGACAGGAAGCGCAGGCCACCCATTTCGACCAGGGCGTCGATGCGCTCGGGCGTCAGCCCCGAGCCGTTGGTGAGGACGGCCGGCGGCAGGCCGGCGGCTTTGATCGCCCGCACCTGGTCGACGAAACGGCGGTCCGCCGTCGGCTCGTTGTAGTTGATCATGAACACCGCTTCGATGGTGTCGCGGTGGGCCGAGAGCTCTCCCAGGATCCGCTGGTAGAGCTCGGTCGGCATGAAGTAGTCCTCGCGCGGGGCGATCGAGACCGGGCAGAAGTAGCAGGCCTGGTTGCAGACCGTGTGGGCCTCCAGCGAGACGTACTTCAGGAGGAAATGCCGGGAGGGGTCCTCCGCCTCCTGGAGGAGCCAGCCCTGCTCGGCGAGCCAGGCCCGCTCCGCTTCCGGCACGGCGGCGAGCGCTCCCCCGTGGAGCAGGGCGGAAAGCGAGGCGTGGCCGCGCTCGCCGGGCAGCAGGGTGCGGTCGGTCAGCGGGTGGTACAGCCGGTCGCCGGTAGCATGGAGGAACGGATGGAGGCGCAGAGCGAGGCCGGCGGCCGGTTCGGCGAGGAGGGACGGGCTGGCGGTCTTGATCATGAGGCAGGCCGGACCTCGTGCCGGTCGGTCGCTAATTCTACGGAGGAGGCGCTCCACCCGTCCAGCTCCCCGCGATCCCAGCGGTGCTCGGCGTGGACCAGGCCGAAGGAATACGCCGGGCTCGCCACCGCGAAGGCGCGGCGGACGAGGCGCTGGTCGTAGACGTGGAGCCCCCCTTCGTCGACGAGGAAGACGTAGACCGAGAACTCCCCTTTGACCAGCGGCAGGCTCGGGAGCAGCAGCTTCAGGCGGTAGCGCCGCTCGCCGGTGAAGGCCGGCAGACCGTCCAGATGGGTGGCGAAGGAGAAGACCTCGACCCCGTCGATGCGGTTGACGCCGATCCCCAGATGGAAACCGAGCCGGGGCTCCTCGACTTCCCAGGAGACCTCGATGGCGAGCGGGTCGCCGCAGGTATAGAGCGGCTTCCCGGCCGGATTCCCGGTCGGTTGACCAGCCGACTGGGGCGCCGCCGGGCCGAGATGCACGGAGGTGATGCGGGCCGGACCGGTCGCGATCCCGGGTTGGGAGGTCTCGGGAGCGCGCGCCTCGCTCTTCGCGAGCAGGAAGGCCTCGTACTCGCGGATCACCTCGGAGACCGGCCCGAGCGCCGCGGGACGGCCACCGCGCAGCCAGAGGGCGCGCTGGCAGAAGGCGGCGACGTAGTACATGGCGTGCGAGCAGAAGAGGAGGGTTCCTCCCGAGTCCACGAAGGCGGTCAGCCGGTCCATGCACTTCTTCTGGAAGTAGCCGTCGCCCACCGAAAGGGCCTCGTCTACGATCAGGACGTCGGGCTCGATCTGGGTGGCGATCGAGAAGCCGAGCCGCATCGCCATGCCGGTCGAGTAGACCTTGACCGGCTGATCGATGAACTCGCCGAGCTCGCTCCAGTCGACGATCACCGGCATCTTCCGCCGCACCTCCTCCTCGGAGAGCCCGAGCATGGCGGCGTTCAGCACGATGTTCTGGCGGCCGGTGAACTCGGGATGGAAGCCGGAGCCCAGCTCCAGGATGGAGGCCACCTTGCCGGCGGTCCGCGCCGCGCCCGAGGTCGGGACGGCAACCCCGGCGAGGATCTTGAGCAGGGTGCTCTTGCCGGCGCCGTTCTCGCCGACGATGGCGAGCCCCTCCCCTCGTGGCAGGGTGAAATTCACGTCCGCGAGGGCATGGAAGTCGCGGTGGCGCGGCTGTCGGGTGAGCAGCTCGCGCAGGCGGTCCCACGGGCTGGCATAGACCCGGTAGATCTTGCTGAGGTGCTCGACCGTGACCGCTTCACTCATCCGCCGCGATTGTACCCCGCCCGGCGCCGCACCCTACGGCTTCGGCGGCGAGGCGGCCCCCACCGGGAGGTCGCTGAACGTCCAGGTCCAGCTGTTCGGGAACGCCGTCGAGGTGTCCTGGAACTGCACCGGGGTGCCGGGATAGATCTCCCCGGGAGCCCAGCTGAAGGCCGCGGCGGGCGGCACGTTGACCGTGTGCCGGTGGATGTCGAGGATCGACAGGGCGGCACGGTAGAAGTATTCGTTGTAGAACTTCCCGCGGCGCGGCATCTCGTTGTTGAAGCCGGTCGCGCCGCCACGGTAGTACCAGCCCCAGTAGCCGGTGGGCGGCGTGATGTCGTGCGCGCTGGCGGGATGGGTGACGTCGAACAGCCACTCGCGCTGGCTGCCGCCCCGGCACTTGTCGTCCGAGCCGAAGTAGAGGAAGGGTGTCGTCAGGCTCCGCGAGAACGTCACGAAGTAGCGGGAGGTCCCGCTGTCCAGCTCCTGGGTGAAGATCGGGCTGCCCAGCGCGCCGCAGGTGCCGGCGAGATTGCAGGTGACGTCGTAGATCCGCGCCTCGTTGATGGTGCGGAACTGGGCGCAGCTGTAGTTCTCCGTACGCAGGCCCACATAGTAGTGGTTGGCGCTGTCCTTCCACATGGCGACCCCGTAGGTGCTCCGCCGGTCGAAGCCGCAGATCGGCGGGTCGTTGAGCGCGGTGAGCACCATCTGGGGGTTTCTGGGATCGGCGACGTTCCAGACGTCGAAGCCGCTGCCGGAGCCGGAGGAGAAGATGATGAAGTTGTCGACGCCATGGAGGAAGGACACCGAGCTCCGGGTACCGATCTTCCCCAGGTAGACCCCCGAGCAGAACACGGGATCCGCGGGCGCCGACTCGGAGCAGTGCGAGAACTGGCTCGCCTGGCTCATGTCGTAGGCGAACACGCCACCGCTCGGGCTGCCGCCGGAGGCCGCCAGGAAGGCGTACGGCGTGCCGCCCAGGGTGGTGGCATAGACCTCTTCCCCGTTCTTCTTGTAGCTCTGATAGAGGAGATGCGGGTGCGTCTTGTCGGCCAGGTCGACGATCGCGAGCCCGATCCCGGCATGCCCCACCACGGCGGCGATCGTATCGACGCCGGCCGGCATGGCGACGTCCTGGATCGGCCACTTCTCCTCGGCGCTGTCGACCCAGACCGGAAAGTCGCCCCAGGAGAGCCTCCCCAGGAAGTCAGGGCGATCGGGATGGGTCCGCAGGTCCCAGGACTCCAGCCCATACGCCAGCGAGGCGACCAGATAGCCGTTCTGGGCCTCCACCCCGGTGAACCAGGGGAAGGTCGAGTAGTTCTGGGTGAACTCGTCGAAGGCGGTGGAATCGCGCTCGAGCGGCAGCGGGTTGGAATCGACCGGCTGCAACTCACCCCAGAGGCTTGCGGGGGCGGGCCGCGCCGGATCCCCACAGCTGATCAGGCCGCAACCGGAACGGTCACAGGTCTGTGCCGTCGCCGGCCCTCCCGGCAGAGCAGCGATCAGACCCAGGGATAACACCAACGCGCAACCGGCTGGAGCCGCCATCAGTACGACCCTCCTCGCCCCGCGGGACGGGATTTCAGGTGTTACATCCGACTTTTGCTATGAACTGTAGCATGGACCGGCAGGGAAGAACATAGCTACCCGACAAAGAAATGAAAAAGCCGCCGGACGAGGAGCCCGGCGGCCGATTCTAGATCTCGCGAAGCGCGGTTTGCCCTACTGGGTCTTGCCGCTCACGTAGGCGGGGTCGTTGGTCCGGATGTTGATGACCTGCCCGGCCGCCAGCACCTTCCCGGTGTGCACGACGATCTGCACGGTGAAGCCGCCGGTGACCCCGGCCGCGGGGATCGGATGGTCGACCGGACGGATCTGCCGAATGGAGCCCGGGCCGACGATGAAGTTGTTGATCCGTCCGAGGATCGTGCCGTCGAGGCCCCGGTAGACGAGGTCGTAGGAGCCGCCCTCGGTGCCGGGGTTGAACAGCCAGAGCTGCGAACGGTAGCTCGAGTTCTGCCGCAGGCCGACCAGGTAGTGAACCTTGTCCGCGCCGGCGGCATCGCCGTCGGTGAACGCCGCCATCGCCTGCCCGAACTGGAAGGCGTGGGCATCGTCATAGCTCTCGCCCTGGACGATGGGGTAGACCCCCGACGCTCCGGCGGTGTTCAAGGTCAGCACGCCGGCGACGTTGCTGAGCTTCCACTGGTCGGCGACCACGTCGGCCAGCCGCTTCGTCTCGCCGGAACCGAGGGTGACGCTGATCGAATGCTCCGGCGTGCTGCGCAGACCGATGCGGGTGAAGGTCATGGTGGTCGTCACCGGCTGGTCGGTGGTGTTGGTCAGGACGACGTCCGTCTTCCAGACGCTCCCCGAGCCGTCCGGCGTGCTCATGGCGCCGAGCAGGTAGACCTTCGAGCTCTTCCCGGTCGCGGCGGGGAAGTACGCGGGGTCGCTCGAGCCGTTGCGCAGGTCGGAATCGTAGGGGAAGAACTGGCTGCCGTCCGCCGTCTCGATCTTCACCCGGTAGTCGTCGGTGGCCGAGATGCCGAAGGTGCTGCGGATCTCCCGCACCTGGAACTGCCGCTGGCCATAGGGCGAGAGGACGACGTCCGAAGGATGACCGATCGCCCGCCCCTGGTTGTCGAAGAAGGTCAGGTGGTAGGTGGCGACCCCGGCGCTCGGATTGGTGATGCCGAAGACCGCCGTGCGGTCGCTGTTGTCGTTCATCCCCACCAGGTGCTGCACGCTCGTCCCCGCCTGGGCGGCCGAGGGGCTGAGAGAGGACATCGAGACGCCGCCCAGAGCCAGGCCGAACTGCGTGCCATCCGCGTGGGAGATGGTGTTGTAGGAGGTGATGATCGGCGTCGTGTCACCCTTCGAGACGACCAAGGAGATGAAGCCGGTCAGGTTCTCCCGGCTGAACAGACTCCCCAGCACGTCGGCCGCGAACAGGGTCTGTCCCGGCTGGATCGTGCGGGTGGCCCGCGGTGGGTTCACGTCCGGCGTGCCCCGCTTGCGGAATTCCAGGGTCACGTCGATGGGGGCGCTGCCCGGGTTGTGGATGTAGAGATCGCTCGACTGCGTGAGGACGCCGCGGCTCTGGGCCACCCAGGGCAGGACCACCGGGCTTACCGCGACGCGCGTCTCGCCGGTGATCACGAAGGAGGTGGACTGGTTGGCGCTCGTCTGCGCGTTGGCCACGGTGAGCCTCACCGTGTAGGGTCCCGCCTTCGCCCAGGCGTGGCTCACCGCCCGGCCGCTCGCCGTCGAGCCGTCGCCGAAGTCCCAGCTGTAGGTCGTGGCCTGGGTCGTCGTGGCGGTCAGGGTCACGGTATCCCCGGTCTGGGCGTTACACTGGTTGAAGCCGAACTGGAGGACGCACTGGGCACTGCTGGTGAAGCTGGCGTCGAGAGGCGGCGGCGTCACCGTCACCGTCTTGGTGACCTGGTTGACGCAGGTCCCCGACGAGCAGTCGGTGCCGGTCCCCGGGGCGGAGACCGTCAGGGTGACGGAGTAGGTCCCCGCTCCGGCATAGCTGTGGCTGGCTGTTACGCCCGTCCCGTTGCTGCCGTCGCCGAAGCTCCAGCTGTACTGGGTCGGGCTGCCGGTCGAGGTGCCGGCGTCGAAGCTCACCGCCTGGCCGACGTTCGGCGCTCCCGGCGAGAAGGTGAAGGCGGCGGCGAGAGTCCCCCCGCCGACGACCACGTTCTTGGTCAAGGCGTTGGCGCAGATCCCCGAGAAGCAGCCAGGGCCGGTGCCGGCCTTGGTGACGGTCAGGGTGACCGGGTAGGTCCCGGCCCCGGCGAAGGTATGGGAAGCCGTGGCGCCGCTCGTGTTGCCGTTGTCGCCGAAGTTCCAGCTGTACTGGCTCGGGCCGCCGGTCGAGGCGCTGCCGTCGAAGCTCACCGCCTGGCCGGGGTTGGGCGTGCCCGGCGAGAAGGTGAAGGCGGCCGCGAGGTCCCCCCCCGTGGTGATCGAGCTGACGTTGACGCTCAGGAAACCGCCGGTGGCGCCGGCACAGTTCGAGTTGGTCGCGGTGACGCTGTAGACGCCGGCCGCCCCATAGCTCACGGTGACGGCGGAGCCCGAGCCGCTGCTCGGGGTTCCCCCGGTCATCGTCCAGCTCCAGGTGCCGGTGTTGGCGTCGCAGTTCAGGGCCGTGGCGCTGAAGCCCAGGCTCTGGCCGACCTGGCCGGTGGTGGGGCCGAAGATGCTGATCGAGGGCGGGTTCGCAGAGGTGACGTTGAGGATCGCCGTGTTGTTACCGCTCTGGTCGAGGGCCAACTTGACGTCCTGCTCACTGGCGCCGCGCCGCACCCGCAGGCAGGGCTGGAAAGTGCCCTGGGAGGTGAAGGTATGGGCGAGGACCGGGGTGGTGTGGTTGCTGTCCGTGAAGTTGCAGGTCGCTGTATTGGAACCGGTGTGGCTCCAGTCGTAGTCCCAGAACTGCGCGCCGGTCGAAAAGTCGGTGAACGTCACCGGCACCCCGATGCTCGTGAAGCACTGCCCAAACTGGCAGAAGAGGTTCGTATGGAACGACGCCAGGAGCGGCGTGATCTGGGTGATGTTGACGGAGAGGACGGCGCTCTGGCGCTCCGGCGCGACGCAGTTCTTGACCAGCACCCGGACCGGCTTGATCCCGAGCATCGTGTAGGTGACGGCGGCCGGGTTCGGACCGAGGACCGGGTCGGTGACATAGCCGCGGAAACCGAGGCCGTCGCCGAAGTCCCAGTTCCAGGCGGCGGCGCCCGGGACGTTGACGTGGTAGATCACCGTGCCCGCCAGCGGGTCGGCCGGCTGGCCATCGTAGGTCGGGCTGAAAGCCCCGGCCGTGGGCAGCGCCGGCGGCGCCTGCAGGTTCAGGGCCACCGAGGTCTGGCTTGCCGTTCCGGCGACGTTCGTGGCGGTGACCGTCGCCGTGTAGTCGTTGCCGGCCACCGCCGCGCTGGTATCCCAGTTGGCGGCGGCCGCGCTCCCCAGCGCCGGCTGCGGCGCCACCGGGACGCCTCCCTTGTTGAGCACCCAGCTCAAGGTCGGCGCCGGCTGGCCGGTCACACCATTGGCCGTGAAGGTGACGGTCTGGCAGATGAAGGCCGGGTTGGGAGCGACCGTCACGCTGGTGACCGCCGGGATGGGGCTCGCGACGGTCACGGTCTTGGTGACCGGGGCCGAGATCCCCGCCGCGTTGGTGGTGGTCAGGGTGACCGTCGCCGTGCCGGGCGAGGAGAAGGTGACCACCGGGTTCGAGTTGTCGGTGGCGCTCGCGATGCTCGGCCCGGCGCTCCCCGCGAAAGTCCACGTCGAGTGGAGGATCGGCGCCCCGCTCGAGAGGTCGTGGAAGGTCACCGCGTTGGCGGCTCCCGAGTAGGCCGGGTTGGGCGTCCAACTGAAGTCCGCGAGCGGTGGGACACCACCGGTCCGCTGGTGGACGTCCATGAGCGACAGCGCGGTGCGGTAGAAGTAGGAGCCGTTGAACTTGCCCCGGCGCGGCATCACGTAGTTGAAGCCGGTCGGACTGCCGCGATAGTACCAACCCCAGTAGCCGGTCGGCGGCGTGAGGTCATGGGGGGCCGCCGGGTTGGTGACGTCGAAGAGCCACTCCCGCTGCGAGCCTCCCGCGCACCGGTTGTCCGAGCCAAAATAGAGGAACGGTGTCGCGCCACCCCGCGAGAAGGTGACGAAGAAGTTCGAGGCTCCGCTGTCCAGGGTCTGCGTCCAGATCGGGGAGACCGGCCCCCCGCAGGTCCCGGCGATGCAGCTCACGTCGTAGATCTGGCCCTGGCTGTCGTTGCGCATGGCCACGTAGTAGTGGCCACCGCCGTCCTTCCACATCGCCACGCCGTACACGGTCTGACCGCTCAAAGCGGCAAGCTTCAGCTGCGGGCTCGCGGGGTTCGAGACGTCCCAAACGTCGAATCCCCGGAGGGGCCCCGAGGAGACCACGACGTAGTTGTCGACACCGTGGACGTACTTCGCCGGGTTCCGGTTCCCCAACGTGCCGAGGAAGACGCCGGGGCAGACCGTCGGATCGCCGGGCGCAGGAATCGATTCCGAGCAGCCGCTGAATTGGCGCGCCTTGGTCATGTTGTACATGTAGAGGCCGCCCGACGGATTTCCACCCGAGGCGGCCATGAAGGCGTATTGCGACCCCCCGAGCGTGGCGGCGTAAACCTCCTCCCCGACCTTCTTCGAGTTCTGGTAGAGGAGCCGCGGAGTGTTCTTGTTGGTGAAGTCCACGATGGCGATGCCGATGCCGGAGTGACCGACGGCGGCGGCGATGGTGTCGTCGCCCGCCGGCGCGTCGACCGCGACCAGGGGCCACTTGTCCTCGGCACTGTCGACCCAGGGGTTGAACTGGGTCCAGGGAAGCGTGCCCAGGGGGCTCGGGTTCGCCGGATTGGTCCGGGTGTCCCAGATCTGGACCCCATAGGCCAGAGAGGTGAAGAGGTAGCCGTTCTCGGTGTCGATCCCGGTGAACCAGGGGAAGGCGTTGTACTGATCCCCCCTGATGTCGTTGAAGGCCGTCGAGTTGCGGTTGAGCGGCAGCGTGCCGGAATCCGCCGGCTGCAGCTCTCCCCACAGGTTGGCTGGCGCCGGGGTCGCCCCCACTCCGCAAGAGATGTAGCCACACCCGCTGCGGTCACAGGTCTGCGCCGCGAGAGAAGATTCTCCGACGAGGAAGGCGGCGAAGAGGAGAGCCGCGAGGGCCAACCCTTTCCGGCGGAGCAGCGAAGTGGGACCGGAGACGAAGGGCGACGATTCTCTCATGGGCGGAACTCCTCCTGCACGGCTTGAATCAAACACTTCGGACGACATCCATCGCACCAGCTGATGAGCGATGAGCCTGGCTTGATCGTCGAGCAACTCCCGATGATATGGCTATCTGCGAATACGTATCACTATACCGATAGTACACTAGCCAGAAGGCCCTGCACAGACAAGGCCTTCGCCATAGGTCACGAGAGGTCGGCTCTTCCGATCTGATTCCAGGTTTTATCCGGTTGTACCGGCTTCCGGGATCAGGTCGCAGGAGTCGAGCGAAAACGGGGTGGGTCCGGACTGAACCGGGCCCACCCCGGGGAAACCTACTGCCTAGCTACCGATCCGAGCGTGGCTCGCGGTGCAGGCGCTGTCCAGCTTGATGGCGTCGAAGCCCACGCTGTAACGACCCAGCGCGCTCATCACCGCCTCCACCCAGGCCTGCGCGGCCGCCGGATCCTCCGGCGGGTTCGAGCCGGCCGCGGGCACCGT
>DASQPA010000268.1:0-12303 GCA_035644215.1 Thermoanaerobaculia bacterium | reverse complement strand
CCCCCCTTGTAGGAGTAGAAGGTATAGATGGTGCCACGGCGGCGCTGCGTCGTTTCAGCCACGTCGGCTCTCCTCCTGCATCAGGCGATCTTGCGTTGCAAGACCATCCGCTGGATCGGATCTCGCGTTGGGATCCCCTGGGCCGCCTCGATCTCGTCGGGCGTGAGGATGGGCCAGCTCGGATCGAAGACAGGGGACTGCTTGACCACCAGCGCGAGGTCGCTCGCAAACTCCTGCACACGCTGCTGGAACCCGACATAGACCGAGGACTCTTTGAAACCGTTGCCCGTCCAGGTGAAGCGAGTGAAGTCCATTGGCTGGATCTTGGGGGCTTGCGGAGGGATATTCTTATGCCACTTGATGGGGACCACGAGGCTGTTGGCGCCAGCGGACACGACCTGCTCCCGCTGCAGGAAGCTCTCCATCTCGGCCAAGCACCAATTGGATTGGAAATAGCTCGGGGCCCAGACCGGCACCAGGCAGCGCGAGGTCAGGAGGGCTTGGCCGATCGTATCCTCCCACTTGTTCCCCGTGTGGATCCCGTCGCGATCCCAGAAGATTTGCGGCTCCTCGCCATCCAGCTCCTCGCGCAGCCAGGTCGTCAGCTCGTCCCGGAAGAAGTCCCGAACCCAGTCCTCGACCTTGCTCAGGTGTCTGTAGCTGAGGAAGACGTGGTACTTGTAGCCTTGCCCCAAGGACGACATTCGCCTCCCGACTCTTGGACGTGCTCGTTGCGGGGGAGCAGCCCCATGTTCAGTTGCTTGGCAAGAATTGTAGCATCCTCCCCTGGTCCCTCGCACTGGTGTGCTCCGGGCACACCTTGAACACACGCCCCTGCGGAAGGCCTCACCCATCCCGCTCTCTCTGTGTTAGCATCCCCGCATAATTTCGATGTACCTTCAAGACAAAAAGCGATCCCCTGCCCGTGAACGGCCGCCCCACCCGGCGCTCTCACGGCGTGAGCCCACCTGTCTCGACACGAGGCGAAGCCAAAGGAGGACAGCTGATGTCGAACGATCGTATCCCTGAAACCCCCGAATCCGAGGCCGCCACGAACGACACTCCCGGCGGGGTGGACCGCCGGACCTTCCTGCGCCTCGGCGGTCTCGCCACTGCCGCCAGCGCCGCCGGTATCGCCGGTATCGCGGGCGCCACGGTGGCCGGCAAGGAGCTTCTCTCCGCCTCCCCCGCCCGCGCCGCCGACCCCGGGCCCTCCGAGCTCAACGAGGCGACGATCGCCCAGATGCAGGCCATGATGACGGCGCGCCACCTGCGCTCGATCGACCTCGTCGACTTCTACCAGGAACGCATCCACGACGTCGACAAGCGGGGACCGCGGGTCAACTCGGTCCTCGAGCTCAATCCCGACGCCCGCGCCATCGCCATGGCGCTCGACACCGAGCGCCGCACCAAGGGACCGCGCGGCCCGCTCCACGGCATTCCGGTGATGCTCAAGGGCAACGTCGACACCGCCGACAAGATGCAGACCTCGGCCGGCTCGCTCGCCCTCGTCGGCGCGCCCGCCTCGCAGGACGCCACGGTCGCCGCCCGCCTGCGCGCCGCCGGCGCCGTCATCCTCGGCAAGACCAACCTCTCGGAGTTCGCCAACTTCCGCGGCAACCAGTCGTCCTCCGGCTGGAGCGGGGTGGGCGGCCAGACCAACAACCCCTACGCCTTGGACCACAACCCCTGCGGCTCCAGCTCGGGCTCCGGCGCCTCGGTGTCGGCCAACTTCTGCGCCGCCGGGTTGGGCACCGAGACCGACGGCTCGATCGTCTGCCCGGCCCACATCAACGGCGTCGTGGGGATCAAGCCGACCCTGGGGCTCACCAGCCGCGCCGGGGTCATCCCCATCTCGCACAACCAGGACGTCGTCGGCCCCCACGGCCGCACCGTGGCCGACGCCGCCGCCGTCCTCTCCGCCCTCGTCGGGGTCGACTCGCGCGACCCGGCGACCGCCGCCTCGGCCGGCAAGTTCTCGACCGACTACACCCAGTTCGTCAACCCCGACGGCCTGCGCGGCGCCCGCATCGGCATCCCGCGGCTGACCTTCACCGGCTACAGCCCGGAGGCCGACGCGCTCCTGGAAGAGGTGATCGCGGCCATGGCGGCGGCCGGCGCGGTGATCGTCGACCCCGCCGATCTCCCCTCGGCCAACGACCTCTTCACCGGGACCGACGAGTTCAACGTCCTGCTCTACGACTTCAAGATCGATCTGAACGCCTATCTCGCGACCCGCCACGGCCTGCCGGCCAAGACGCTCGCCGACATCATCGCCTTCAACAACGCCCACGCCAACCAGGAGCTGCAGTTCTTCGGCCAGGAGCTCCTGGAGATCTGCCAGTCCGACCCGGTCTCGCTCGCCGACTACACGGCCTCGCTCGCCAAGTCGAAAATGCTGGCCCGCGACCAGGGGATCGACGCGGTGATGGACGCCAACAACCTGGACGCCCTGATGGCCTTGACCGGCGGCCCTTCCTGGCCGACCGACCTGATCAACGGCGACCACTTCCTGGGCGCCAGCTCGACCCCGGCGGCGGTCGCCGGCTATCCCAACGTCAACGTGCCGGCGGGCTCGGTCTACAGCCTGCCGATCGGGGTCAGCTTCTTCGGCCGCATCTGGAGCGAGCCCAAGCTGATCAAGATCGCCTCCGGCTTCGAGCACACGATCCACGCCCGCCGGGCGCCCCAGTTCCTCCCCTCGACCCCGCTCGACAGCCGCGGCCGGACGATCCCCCGCCGCGCCTTCACGGGCGACGTCAGCTCCTTCCAGCGCCCCTCCCGGGGCCGCAGCTTCCTGCTCTAAGATTCCACCTTCCCCGGCGGCGGCCATGCCGCCGGGGAGTTACCGTCTCTTAAGGGAGAGCTGATGCAACCTATGACGCTCGATACGGGAAACACCGGTTTCATGCTGCTCTGCAGCAGTCTCGTCATGCTGATGACGCCCGGCCTCGCCTTCTTCTATGGCGGGCTCGTCGGCCGCAAGAACGTCCTCGCGATCATGATCCAGAGCTTCGTCTCGATGGGTTGGACGACGGTTCTGTGGTGGGTCTGCGGCTTTTCGATGTGCTTCAGCGGCGATTTGAAGAGCGGCAGCGATCTGGGCGGGGTCATCGGCAACTTCGACTGGGCGTTTCTGCGCGGCATCACGCTCGACATGCCGGCGCCGGGCAATCCGACGATCCCGATGCTCGTCTTCTGCGCCTATCAGATGATGTTCGCCATCATCACCCCGGCCCTGATCACCGGCGCCTTCACCAACCGGGTGACCTTCAAGGCCTACATGTTCTTCCTCACCGCCTGGCTGCTCTTCGTCTATTTCCCGTTCGTCCACATGGTCTGGGGCGGCGGCTGGATGGCGCAGTGGGGCGTGCGCGACTTCGCCGGCGGCATCGTCGTCCACAACATCGCCGGCATCGCGGCGCTCGCCTCGGTGCTCTTCGTCGGCAAGCGCCGGGTGGAGGATCGCGAGCCGCATTCCATCCCGCTCGTGGCGCTCGGCACCGGCCTCCTGTGGTTCGGCTGGTACGGCTTCAACGCCGGGAGCGAGCTCCGCGTCGACTCGGTCACCGCGGTCGCCTTCCTGAACACGGATCTGGCCGCCAGCTTCGCGGCCGTCGCCTGGCTCGGCATGGACTGGTTCACCGGCAAGAAGCCGCGCTTCTTAGGCCTCCTCACCGGCGCCGTGGCGGGTCTCGCGACGATCACCCCGGCGGCCGGGTACGTCTCGCCGGCCACCGCCTGCCTGATCGGGCTCATCGCCGGCGTCGTCTGCTTCTACGCGGTGGCGCTCAAGAACCGGCTGGGCTGGGACGACGCGCTCGACGTCTGGGGCGTCCACGGCGTCGGCGGCTTCCTGGGCATCGTCCTCTGCGGCGTCTTCGCCACCACCGCCTTCAACCCGGCGGGTGTCGACGGGCTCCTGCGCGGCAACCCGCACTTCTTCCTCGTCCAGTTGGGAGCGGTGGCGATCTCGTCGCTCTGGGCCTTCGCGTTCACGCTGGGCATGCTCTGGCTGATCGACAAAATCACCCCCGTCAAGGTCGAGGCCGGCCAGGAGGCCGAGGGGCTCGACAGCGCTCTCCACGGCGAGATCGCGTATACCGGGCAGATCTGAAAGAAGCGGTGAAGAACCGGTCGCCCGTAGAGACGCCCCAGGCGCTGTCGGAACCCTTGCCGGTACCGCAGCGTCGGGGCGTCTCCAACGCCGCCGAGATCTCAGGAACGTCCGAAACCTCTCCGCACGGGTCCAACAACCGTGGAAAGTCGTCCGGAACCTCTGAAAAGTCCTGGGGAACCCGTGGAAAGTCCGCCGGAACCTCTCCCGGTCGACTTATGACCTCTCCGGGTCGACTTTTGATCCGTCCAAGTCGACTTTTGACGCGTCCGGGTCGACTTCTGATGCCTCCGGGTCGACTTTCCATCCATGGAAAGTAACTTTCCACGTCTCCGGGAAGACTTTTCATGCGTGGTATTTTACTTTTCATGCATGCAGCTCGACTTTTCGGGCGTGGAAAGTGACTTTCCACGCGTCGGGGAAGACTTTCCACGGGTTTGGAAGCGTCCGGAGGGTTTCCGGACCCTTCCGGAGGCCATCGGGAAGCGCCCGGAGGGTTTCTGGAGATAGCCGGAGCGGGTCCGGAAGCGCCCGGAGGCGCCTGGGAACCTCCCGGAGGACGGCTGGAAGGACCCGGAGAGGTTCCGGAAGGTCCCGGAGGGGTTTCGGAGGCTTCCGGTACAACTCCTCGGCTGCGGAGATCCCGTAGAGACGCCCCAGGCGCCATCGAAAGCTTTGCCGTTACCACGCTATCGGGGCGTCTCAACGCCGCCGAGATCTCAGGCGTTCGAGGACTGCGGAGACGCCCCCGACGGCGGTGGTTCCGGTAAGGTCCCGGAGGCCGGCAGGGGCGTCTCTACGAATCGCCCCTATGCCCGGTCGCTTTCGGCGGTCACCGCGCCTTGGGCGCCAGGATCGCCTCCAGCAGGTCCGGACGCTTCTCGTCCCGTTCGAGGTGCGGGTAGCGCTCCCCCTCGTGGTAGCTCATCCGGAAGGTCTTGACGGCGTTCCCCTGCTCGACGGTCAGCTCGATCGGCGCGGTCGACTTCGCCGCCGCCTGGATCTCCTCCGAGAGCACCTCGGCCGCCCACTTCCGGCCGTCGACCGCCGTCAGCTTCATCCCCGGCCCCAGGCCCGCCTGCCAGGCCGGGGAGCCGATCACGATGTCGTCGATCGTGCCGTCGTCCTTGAGCAGGAGACCGACGGAGAAGGTCGCGTCGATCTGCTTGACGCTCCGCGCCCGCGCCTTCTGGTACTCGTTCGGCCGGTCGGTGTAGACCAGCTTCCAGCCCGCCGCGGCGAGGCCGCCCATCGGCGCGCGCGGCGCCACGGCGTAGACCCGCTCGGCGAAGAAGCCGCGCCAGTCGTAGGGGACGAGCTTGCCCAGGGCGGCGTAGACGTCGTCCGCCGTGTAGGGGACGACCGCGGGCGGGGTGCTCTCTCGGCCGCCGAAGAAGGCGCGGCAGAAGTCGTCGAGCGACTTCGTTCCGCCGCTCTTCTGGCGCAGGATCGTGTCGGCCTCCAGCCAGACCAGCATCGACTCGTCGTAGTAGTCGAGCGCCCGGCGCTCGTTGGTCCAGGCGGTGGGCGCGCCGCCGATGATCTGCGCCGAGACCGCGGTGTCGGCGAGCGAGCGCCAGCGCCTCCCGGTGCGGTTCCTGTCCTCGTTGGCGGCCACCCAGGCGGCGAACTCGCGACTCTCCTCGACGGTCCGGATCCCGCTCCTCGTGGTGAGCAGGAAGTCGCCCAGGTAGCGGGTCATCCCCTCGTAGACCCAGAGCAGCTCGGTGTCGAGCGCCTGCTGGCTATCGCGGACCGCGAGCCCCGCCGGCCGGCGGTACTTGCCGTTCCAGGAGTGGACGTACTCGTGCGGCAGGAGGGGCCCCCAGCGTGAGAGGAGGTCGGGCTCGGTGAGCAGACCGGCCTCGCCGCGGTCGTCGCTCGATTCATGGTGCTCCAGGCCGTTGTGGTCGAGGGTGTCGCCCAGGGAGACCAGCCAGCGGTAGTCGCGGTAGTGGCGCGTCCCGAAGAGCGCCAGTGCCTCCGCCGGCACCCGCTTCAGGGCGGCGAGCCGCGCCTCGGGGATGGCGAGCGCCGAGCGCCGGTCGGCGGCCAGGCTGATCCGCACCGGGGCCTCGGCGGGACCGATCTCGATCGTCCGGAAGATCTCCCCCGCGAGGACCGGCGAGTCGATCAGGGTATAGAGGCTCGCCGGAGCGAAGGCGAGGGCGCCGTCCGCCCCGGTCGCGCCGTCCGCCGCCTTCGGCAGCGCCGTGTCGTACTGCCAGCCGGCCGGCAGGCGGAGCGTGGCATGAACCGTCAGCTCCGCGGCGTTCGGCCCCAGCGGATAGACCAGGAGGTCGTGCCAGTCGACGATCAGCAGGTGCGGCGTGCCATTCGGGGTTTCGCCGTAGCCGGGGCCGAAGCCCTCGGTCGGCGAAAGATAATCGAGGGTCACCTCGACCGCCGAGACGCCGGCCGGCACCTCGACCCGGACGAGGAAGGGATCGACCGGATCGCGGCGCCAGGGGAGGGCCTGGCCCGCCACCCCCGCCGCCGAACGAAGGGTGAAGCCGGTCACCTGCTGGATGGGGCCGGTGGGCGCGTGCTCCCCCTGGATCCACTTCGGATAGGCGAGGGTGAGCGGGCCAGGAGCGGCGGGGATCACCAAGCGGGAGTGGAAGACCCCGCGCGGCGCGTCGGTGGCGTCGACCGCCAACTCGATGGGGCGGGGTAGGGCGGCGGCAGCGGCCGGAACCGCGGCCGTCAGCAGGAGAGCGGCGAACGGGGTGAAGCGCAGGAAGGCTCGGGGGCTGGGCATGCGGCTCCTCTCCTTGGCGTCGGTGCGATACGGCGGAGGCATCGTAGCAGCTCGGGAGAAGCCGGCGAGGACGCCGGCGCTCCCGGGAATATTCCTCGTCGGTTTGAGGCCGCAGATCTCGCTAGAGTCTGCCAAGGCCCGCCGCCGCTGTGGACGTAAGAAGAAACCGGCGCCCTGGCCGCAGAGGGAAGGGCCGGAACCCAAACGCCTCGTAGAAGGCGCCTGCGCGCTCGTCCTTGGCGTCCACCACAATGGCGAAAACCGCGATGGCGCGCCCGGCTCCCACGATGCGACGAATCGCGTCGGCCAGGAGGAGCTCCCCAACGCCCTGCCCGCGCACCCGCTGGTCGCGCGCCAGCCGACCGATCAGGGCAGCCGGGATGGCATCGTAACGCGGCAACTTGTGCGCGATCTCTTCGGGCAGGTCTTGCAAGGAAAGGGAGAGAGAGCTCAGGCTGTAGAAACCGACCACGCCCAGCTCAGAATCGACCGCGACGAACACCCGGGCAATATTGCGTTTCTCGTCCTGACTGGCGCGGAGACGGAACCATGCGTCGAGATCGGGCTGGCCGCAAGTGAATCTCGCCCGATCCTGGTTCTTGCCGAGCGGCTCGATCGCGACGCTCAAGCCGGTTCAGCCCAATACCGCACGATGTCGCCGCAACGCGGCCACCAGCTTCTCGATCGGCTCAGGCGGATCCAACACGGCTTGTAGGAAGGCCTCCCGGTCCGCACCGACAAGGACCATCCGCTCGTGGTCGTCGAGAACCCGACGCGCTCCCTCGTAGGCGAGATCACCCGCTGTCAACCCCGAGACCGCCATGGCGCGTTGGATGAGCTCCTTGGCGGACGGAGCGACACGCAGCTCGATGCGCTCCTTCTTGAGCTCGCGGTCGACAGGCTGTGGATGACGTGCTGATTTCGCCATGGGGGTCTCCTCTCTGTAGACAATGTACGGCAATTCACCGTGCTCTTCAAGCTCGGCCGCGCTCCAGGGCCAGCTTCTTCCCCTGCATCGTGGCGGACCCGGCGCCGGGCCGGTGCGGCATTTGCGGCCGATTTTCCTGCCGTAGCGAGAGCTGATACGATGGCTTTATGGCAAAATTCCATATCGCCCTCGTCGCCGCCCTGCTCGGCTCCGCTCCGCTCGCCGCCGCCCAGCTGGTCAAAGACCTGAACCACGGGCCGGCCGATCCCGGCCTGGTCTTCCTCTCCAACTCGGCTCCGCTCCACGGCGTCCTCTACTTCTCCGGCTGGGACCCCGCGCACGGCTCCGAGGTCTGGCGGAGCGACGGCACCACTGCCGGCACCTATCGGGTGACCGACGTCTGCCCCGGCCGCTGCGACTCGCAGCCGGGCGAGATCCGCGCCGTGGGCGACCTTCTCTACTTCTCGGCGAACGACGGGTTCTCGGGCGAGGAGCTGTGGGTGAGCGACGGCCTCCCCGGACACGAGCGGAAGGTGAAGGACGTCTGCCTGGGGCCCTGTCCCAGCAACCCGCAGGGCTTCGCGGCGGCAGGGGGCCAGGTTCTCTTCTCCGCCCAGCTCGGGCAGAGACGCCAGCTCTGGGCGACCGACGGGACCGCTGCCGGCACCCGGCGGGTGGCGACGATCTGTAGCCCCGCCGCGAATAGCGGGGTCTGCAGCGTCGTTCCCGGCTCTTTCCTCTCGGTCGGCAACCGGGCGCTCTTCGAGGTCTTCAACGTCGACGGCTCGGCGGACATCTGGACGAGCGACGGTACGGCCGCCGGCACTCTACCGCTGAAAGCTCTGGTCACCGGATTTTCCGCGATCACCTCGGATCGCCCGGTCGCCGCCGGGAGCTTCGCCTACTTCTGGACCCGGGACGGCCTCTGGCAAAGCGACGGCACCGCCGCCGGCACCTTCCGGGTCAAGGCGCTCGACGACCTGGTGCCGCCGGCGCCGGGAGTCGACCGCACCGACTACTTCGACGCCGTCTCCGGCGGTCTCCTCTACACCGTGCTCGGCAGCGGCCACCTGATCCGCTCGGACGGCACCCCGGAGGGGACCTTCGTCCTGCACAAATTCACCGATGGGTCGGCGGTCAATCTCCTCACCCCGCTGGGAGACGGCCTGGTGTTCAAGGTGGACCTCCCCGGTTTCAACCGGTCGACGCTCTGGGCGAGCCGGGGGACCCCGGAGACCACCGTTCAGATCGCCGACGTCGCAAACGTCGGCTACGTCGACGCCATCGCCTCCCTGGGGAGCCGCGCGGTCTTCCGGGTCGTGCACCAGAACGACAGCCGGTCGACCCAGCTCTGGGTGACCGACGGCACGGCCCCCGGGACGGCGCTCCTGGTCGATGGGCTGAGCGAGATCACGAGCGATCTCGTGATCTTCTCCGCCGCCGGCCAGGCCTTCTTCCTGCAGCCCGGCTCCGCCGCGACCTATGGGGTCGTCCTGTGGGCCGCGGACGGCACGATCAACGGCACTCGCCGGCTCTACGACTTCAGCGGCGGTCCGGGCTCGGGCGGCCCGCTCGACCAAGCCGAGATTGGCGGGAGCGGCGGCCGGCTCCTCTTCGCCGCCCGGATCTCGCCCACCCGCGCCCCGCTCTTCGTCTCCGACGGCACCGCCGCCGGCACCTTCCCGGTCTCCGGCGGCCCCCACTTCGGCACCGACTTTACTTCGTTGGGCGGCGCCGTGCTCTTCTCCGCCGGTCCGCAGCAGCTGATCTATCCCGGCAACACGACGAACCGCAACGGCCTCTGGAGGAGCGACGGCACCACGGCGGGGACGGTCAAGATCGCCGATCTCTTCCGGTTCGACTTCCCCCAGCGTCTGGGCGGGAGGCTCCTCTTCGCCGCCGATGACAGCCAGCACGGCAACGAGCTGTGGGCGAGCGACGGCACGGCCAAGGGGACGACGCTGATCAAGGACATCAATCTCTTCTCCGTCAACGGCCCGGGCCACCACAACTGCGTCGGCGCCGCCTCGTCCCCCGGCCCCGGGGCTATCCTCGGCAACCTCTATCTCTTCGGGGCGGACGACGGCGTCCACGGCCGCGAGCTGTGGGCGAGCGACGGCACCGCCAGGGGCACCCGCCTGGTGAAGGACATCAATCCGCTACGCTCCCCGATCGCGCCCGGCTCCTGCAGCGACGAGCCCGACAACCGGACCGACAGCGGTCTCTCCTCCTTCCCCGGCGACTTCGTCCGCCTGGCGAACGGCACCGCGGTCCTCTTCGCCGCCGACGACGGCACGAGCGGCCGCGAGCTCTGGCGCTCGGACGGCACCGCCACGGGCACCCGGCGCCTCGCCGACCTCCTGCCCGGAGCGTTCGGCTCCGCGCCGCACGACCTCACCCGGCTGGGGAACGTCGTCTACTTCTTCGCCTCCCCGACCGGCACGGGCGAGGCCCTGTTCAAGACGGACGGCACGGCGCAGGGGACGGTCCTCGTCTCCGACCTCCGCCTGAACGGTACCCCCTCGTGGGCGCGGGACCTGACCGTCTCGGGCGGCAAGCTCTTCTTCGTCGTCAACAACGAGCTCATCGGCGCCGAGCTGTGGACGAGCCAGGGCGACCAGGCCTCGACGCGGATCGTCGCGGACTTGAAGTTCGGGCCGGCCAGCTCGACCCCCAAGAACCTGACCGACGTGGGCGGCGTCCTCCTCTTCGCCGCCGACGACGGCACGACCGGCCTGGAGCTCTGGCGGAGCGACGGCACCGGCGCGGGCACCCTCAAGCTCGCCGACATCAACCCCGGCCCGAGCTCGTCCTCCCCCGGCCCCTTCACCGTGGTCGGCAACCAGGTCTTCTTCGGCGCCGACGACGGCGTGCATGGCCGCGAGCTGTGGACCATTCCGGTGGCGGACGTGGTGACGCCGTAAGGGCCGTCCTGGCCGCAGGCGACAAGGCGCTTCGCGGCCAGGGCGGTGTGGGTATCAAGTTAGCTGTGAATTGCACTCCGGATTACACCTCGAGCCACAGAAAGTCTCAGTGGGCGAGTCGCCACCCTGAGCTTTCTGGAGGTCTGCAGCTTCGAGGCAATGCAGCGTCTCTCGACAGAGGGTCATCTTACGGACGTGCTTTTTCTTCATGGAACTCTCTCCTTGGGTAGGAACTCGTTCGGATCCGCAGCGACTAGGTTCTCCTGGTACTCCCCCAGCACCCACCCATGGCTCTCGTGATACATCCGGGGAGCGGCGGCTTCGGGCCGCAGCCAGAGGAGCTCGTGGTCCTCTTCGACCGCCGCGGTCTCCCCTTCGAGAAGGGCGCGCAGGAAGACGCTGGGCTTCTCGTAGTAGGTCCGCTCCGACGGCGAATAGATGAATTGGGTGGCCCGCGCGACCTCGCCGGCCGGCCGCACGACGAGCCCGCACTCCTCGCGCGACTCGCGGACGATGGTCTCCTCGGGGGTCTCGCCGGCCTCGATGCCACCGCCGGGAAGGATGAGCCCGGAAGGGGTCAGGGCGGCGGCGATCTCGCCCTGCCGGTTTTCGATGATGCAATAGGCGCTGGGCCGAACGACGTACGTCACGCCCGGCAGGCGCTCTCCGAAGACGGGGACCACGGCCTCACGCACCTGCAAACCGCTCGCGCACGCTCCCCTGCCCCAGGAGCCCCTCGATCGAGGCCGCGAGGTCGGGTCCGAAATCGACCTTGAAGCTCTCCTGGGCGGCGATCTGCACCGTGCGGTCGGGGAGCTTGACGCGGAAGGTGACGGGGACCGGGCCGGGGTGCTCTAAGAGGAGATCGCGGAGCTTGACCATACCGCCGGTCGAGACGAGGTTCGGCTGCAGGGTGAGCTCGACCGCGGAGAGGGCGTTGCCGCTCACTTTTTCGAGCGGCTTGATCTCCTCGACCGTCATCTCGAACTCGCCGCCGCGGTCGCGCACCTCGCCCTTGACGACGACGATCGCCTCGTCCACCAGGAGGTGTCCGAACTGCTGCATCTGGTTGGCGAAGAGGGTGACCGGCAGGCTCCCCTCCAGGTCCTCCAGCACGAAGCGGCCCATCAGCCGGCCGGCGTTGGGGCCGCTCTTGATCTTCACCCGGCGGAGAGCGGAGACCATGCCGCCCACCGTGGCCGGCCCCTCGAAGCCCTCGCCGAAGTCGCCCGTGGTGTGGGTGGCGAGGCGCCGCAGCACCTCCTCGTGCTCGGACATGGGATTGCCGGTCAGGTAGAAGCCCAGGGTCTCCTTCTCGTAACGCAGGCGCTCGCGCTCCGGCCAGGGCGCCGTCGCTGGGTCGGGCGCCGGCTCCATGCCGTGCGACCCGCCACCCATGCCGCCACCGCCGAAGAGGCTCCCCTGCCCCACCTCGCGCTCCTGCCGCCGCCGGCCGGCATAGTCGAGGATGCGGTCGAGCGCCGCCCAGAGCGCGGCTCTGTGGACACCCAGCGAATCGAAGGCGCCGGCCTTGATGAGGCACTCGAAAACCTTGCGATTGGTGAGCCGCGAC
>DASQPA010000267.1:0-2460 GCA_035644215.1 Thermoanaerobaculia bacterium | reverse complement strand
GTGGCCCTCGGGAAGCCAGTCGCGAGGAGAAGGGGGCAGCAGAATGCTCTGTTCCGGGGTGTAGCGACGGAATGTCGTTGCCATGAAGGCATTCTACCGCAGAAGTGCCATCTTGATCCTCCTTGGCGGCACAAAATGGGGCCAGCAGTCCTAACCCTGCCCTCATTTTCTGCCGCGCAGGCTCCTAGCCCTCCGGTGGCGGTCCGGCCGGCGCCGCAGACCGGCATCTCCATGCAACCGCGACAGAAGATGACGCACTCGACCGAGACCAGCAACCTGGCCGACATCTTGGAGCGTGTCCTCGACAAGGGTATCGTCATCGCCGGCGACATCAAGATCAAGCTCGTCGACATCGAGCTCTTGAGCATCCAGATCCGCCTCCTCATCGCCTCTGTCGACAAAGCGCGGGAGATGGGCATGGACTGGTGGCTGCGGAATCCGGACCTGACCTCGCAGACGATGGTACCGGCGGCATCGGCGGCACCGGCGGCATTGAACGCGGCGGAGAGCTCCGGGGAGCTCGTCGAGCTGCGCCGGCGGGTCGCCGAGTTGGAGCAGCGGGTGGCGGCGACGCCCCCGGCATCGCCACAGCTTCTCTGAGGCACCGCGCTCCGAAACTCCGTAGAGACGCCCCAGGCGCTATCGAAATCCTTGCCGTTACCGCGCCGTCGGGGCGTCTCCAACGCCACCGAGATCTCAGGCGTCTGATGCCTGCGGAGACGCCCCGACGGCGGTGGTTCCGGCGGAGTCAGGGGAGGCCGGCAGGGGCGTCTCTACGATAGGATGGCGGCGATGGCCACCACCCTCCCCGCGCTCCGCACCGTCTGCGCCACTCGCTATGTGACCCCTCTGCGCGAGGGGGGATCGCTCCCCGCCATCGTCGAGGCGGACGACTCGGGCCTCTATGTGCTCAAATTCCGTGGCGCGGGGCAGGGTCCCTTGGCCCTCGTGGCCGAGCTCCTCGCCGGGGAGATCGGC
The DNA here is from genome assembly GCA_035644215.1 of Thermoanaerobaculia bacterium. GTDB lineage: Bacteria > Acidobacteriota > Thermoanaerobaculia > Multivoradales > UBA5704 > DASQPA01. The sequence goes on along the minus strand of DASQPA010000267.1, from coordinate 1,482 downwards.
CACGCCCTGGGGCTCCCCGTGCCGGAGCTGGTGCGGGTGGAGGTGGACCCGGCTCTGGGGAGGAACGAGGCGGACCCCGAGATCCGTGACCTGCTCCGCGCCAGCGTGGGGATCAATCTCGGCCTCGACTACCTGCCGGGGTCCGCGACCTTCGATCCGGCGGCCGACCGGGTGGAGGCCGCTCTCGCCTCCCGCATCGTCTGGTTCGACGCCTTCGTCACCAACGTCGACCGCACGGCTAGGAACGCCAATCTCCTCTGGTGGCACCGCGCGCTGTACCTGATCGATCACGGCGCCGCGCTCTATTTCCATCACAACTGGCCGAGCCTGGAGACGATGGCGAAGAGCCGCTTCTCCGCCATCCGCGACCACGTCCTCCTGCCCTGGGCGAGCGAGATCGAAGCCGTCGACCGCCACCTGCGTCCGCTTTTGGACGCAGCCCTCTTCGCGCAGCTGGTCGCGCAGATCCCGGACGACTGGCTGCCGCCGGAGCCCGACGATCTCTCTCCGGCCAACCGGCGTGCCGGCTACGTGGCCTTCCTGACCGCGCGCCTGGCCGCGGCCGCGTCGTTCGTCGAGGAGGCGGTCCATGCCCGCGCCCAGCTCGTTTGACTACGCCGTGATCCGGGTGGTGCCGCGGGTCGAGCGCGAGGAGTTCGTCAACGCCGGCGTCCTTCTCTTCGCCCTCGGGCGGGATTTCCTCCAGGCTCGGGTCGAGGTGAACGAGCCGCGCCTCCGGGCGCTCTGGCCGGAGGTCGACCTCGATCTCGTGCGCCAGCACCTCGAGGCGATCCCCCGCATCTGCGCCGGCAGCCCGGACGCCGGTCCCATCGGCCGGCTCTCGCTGCGCGAGCGGTTCCACTGGCTGGTCGCGCCGCGCAGCACGATGGTCCAGGTCTCCCCCGTCCATGCCGGCCTCTGCGACGATCCCCAGCGAGCGCTCGACGAGCTCTTCTGCCAGGCGGTCCGCCTGCCCTGAAGCCCCGCCCCCCGGACGAGCCCGTCTCCGGTAGAGGACGTTCTTTCGGCGGGCTCCGCCGTGCGAGAGGCTGGCACGGAGCTTGGAAAGAGGCAGGGACTTTCGTCACTTCTGATTCTGGGAGGGGTTCATGCACATCGCCTTCCTCACGCTCTTTCTCGGCCTGACCTCCGGCTGGACGCCGGTCGAGCTCGCCGTCCAGGGGGCCGCTCCCGGCGTCTCTCCGATCACCGTCATCGACTTCCAGCTCGACGGCCAGCCGGCCGGCGGTCTCACCGGACCGCCGTTCCAGGGCGAGATCGACCTCGGTCCGGGTCTCCTGCCGCACCACCTGGTGGCCGTGGGGTTCGACGCCCAGGGGACCGAGGTCGCCCGCGCCGAGCAGTGGATCAATCTGCCGCAGCCGCCGGCGGCGGTCGACCTGGCTCCCGAGACGGATGCCGGCGGCCGGATCGCCGCCGTCCGCCTCTCCTTCCAGAGCCGCACCCTCGACTCCCCCACCG
>DASQPA010000266.1:0-9587 GCA_035644215.1 Thermoanaerobaculia bacterium | reverse complement strand
ACCCGCACTACACCCGGCCGCCGGTGGTCGAGGGGATGGAGGTCCCCGCCGTGCTGCTCTCCGGCGATCACGCCGCGATCGAGCGCTGGCGGGCCGAGGAGGCCCTGCGGGCGACCCGGGAGAAACGGCCGGACTTGTTGGGCGGCCCCAGGGCCAAGGAGAGGGGCGATGCGGGCGGCGGTTAACGCCTCGCTTGCATGCACCGGTGCAAATGGAAAATAATGAGCCCACCAAACTTACGGCGGGCCGGAAAAGGTGATGCCATGAACGAGCTGCATCAGGTCGAGAGTACATATCTGCGCCAGGGCCAGCCGGAGTTCCGCTCTGGGGACACGGTGCGCGTCCACGTCCGCGTCGTCGAGGGCGACAAGGAGCGCATCCAGGTCTTCCAGGGAGTGGTCATGGGCCGCCGGGGCGGTGGCACCCGGGAGACCTTCACCGTCCGCAAGATCTCGGGCAGCATCGGGGTCGAGCGCATCTTCCCCCTGCATTCGCCGAACGTCGACAAGATCGAGGTGGTGCGCCGGGGCAAGGTGCGCCGGGCGAAGCTCTATTACTTGCGCGCTCTGCGCGGCAAGGCGGCGCGCATCGAAGAGCGCCGGGACGAGCCGACAAAGCGGTCCTGAAAGCGGCCTCGCCAGGGGCGTCTTAGGAGGAGCCGAGATCGCAGCGCCCAACCCGCCGATCCCACCGGTCCCGCCGATCCCTCCGATCGTGACGACCGTGGCGATCGCCGATCTCTTCGCCGAGGCGTACCGTCTCCGCCTCCTGCGCGGGCTCGAAGAGCTCCTCGCGCAGTGCGGCTATGCCCGGATCGCGGGGGTCGACGAGGCCGGCCGCGGCTCGCTCGCCGGGCCGGTGGTGGCGGCGGCGGTGATCTGTGACGCCGGCTGCGCCGTGCCCGGGATCGACGACAGCAAGTGCCTGACGGCCGCGGAGCGCGAGCGGCTGGCGGCGGCCATCCGCCGCTCGGCTCTGGCGACCGCCGTGGTGGCCGTCGACCCGGACGTGATCGACCGCATCAACATCTTGGAAGCCACCCGCCGTGCCATGATCCGCGCCCTCCGCGCCCTGGCGCCCCGCCCGGATTGCGCCCTGGTCGACGCGGTCTCCCTCGCCGGCCTCCGCTTCCCCTGCCTGCCGGTCATCCGCGGCGACTCGATCAGCTACGCCGTGGCGAGCGCCTCGATCCTCGCCAAGGTCGAGCGCGACCGCATGATGGTCGAGCTCCACCGCCGCTACCCGCAGTACGGCTTCGCCGTGCACAAGGGCTACGGCGTCCCCGAGCACCTGGCGGCGCTCCGCGCCTACGGCCCGTCGCCCGTGCACCGCCTGACCTACCGACCGGTCGTGCCGCGCGTCGCCCCGGGGCGTCCCGGGCGCCAGGGGGCCTGCTGATGGCGCTCAGCCGGGAACAGGTGGTGCAGACCGCCGAGAAGTTCGTCGCCCGCGGCAAGATCGAGGCGGCGATCCGCGAGTACAAGAAGGTGCTGGCGGAGAACCCCAACGACGCCAACACCCTGAACCGGGTGGGCGACCTCTACGCCCGCATCCAGCGCATCGACGAGGCGGTCGACTTCTTCAACCAGATCGCGGCCCAGTACACCTCGGAAGGGTTCTTCGTCAAAGCGATCGCGATCTACAAGAAGATCATCAAGCTCAATCCCACCCATCTGGAGGTCTACGAGCGGCTGGCCGAGCTCTACCACAAGCAGGGGCTGGTCAACGAGGCGCGCACCCAGTACCAGGTTCTCGCCGACTATTACATGAAGCACGAGAACCCCACCTCGGCCATCGCCATGTACCAGAAGATGGCGGAGGTGGAGCCGGAGAACCCGACCTACCACGTCAAGCTGGCCGAGCTCTACCACCAGCAGAAGCTGACCGAGAAGGCGATGGGCGAATACCGCGTCATCGCCGAGCTGATGCTCGAGCACGGCCACGCCCAGGAGGCGGAGAAGGTCTACGAGCGGGCGCTGGACGTCGACGCGGGGAACGTCCCGTTCATCACCGACGCCGTGCTCAAGCTGCGCGAGGGGGGGTACAACGCCGCCGCGGCCCGCTTCCTGGCCTTCGCCATCGAGCGCAACCCGGAGGCCGAGCGGGTGGCCCGCCTGGTGGGCGCCGAGGGGGAGGCGTACACGCCGGAGGCGCGGGAGATCTCGGAGATCCGCGCCGGCGCCGCGGCCGCGCCGGCCTGGGGCGCCGGGGAGGAGGAGCCGGAGGTCGCCGCCTTCGCCGAGGCCGAGCCGGCCGAGCCGGACGAGAGCCTGACCACCGGCCGGCTCGGCATCCCCCGCGACCTGTTCGACTCGCAGCCCCTGCGCTTCCCGGATCTCCCGGATGCGCCGGCCGCCTCCCTGGACGCCGCCTACCCGGAGGTCGACGAGGCGCCGGCCCCCCGCTTGGGCGACGAGGAGATCGAGCTCGACCTGGACGAGGTCTTCGTCCTCGACATGGAGAGCGAGGAGGAGCCGGCGAGCCTAGTCCGGCCGCCGGCCGACATGCTGGGCGATGCGCCGCGCCGGCCGGCCTGGGCGCAGACGGGGGACGAGCCGGCGGCAGCGGCGGCAGCGGCGGCAGCGGAGATCCAAGCCGGGGAAGCCGAGGATTTCGAGCTGCCGGGCATCGAGATCGAGATGGACGAGGAGGCCGCCCCGGCCTGGCCCGAGCCGGAGGTGGACCTGGAGCCCGGGCTAGAGCTCGGCCGCGCCTTCGACGCCGAAGCGGGACCGGCGGCGCTGCCGCCATTCCCGGAGCTCCCCCCGTTCCCCGTCCGGCCCACGGCGACGGACGAGGCCGACCGCGGCTGGGACGGCGGCGAGTTGGAGCTCGACCTGGACGCCGGCTTCGAGCCGCTACCCGAGCTGGCCGCGCCGGCCGAGGCCCTATCGTCCATCGAGCCCATACCGTCGATCCCGCCGGAGCCCCCGCCGCCGATCGCGCCCGCGCCCTCGGCGCTCCAGATCGACCCCGACCTCCTCGAACGCACCGCGGCGGAGCTCCACCCGCAGATCATCCACCAGCGCGAGGAGGACCTGGTCACCGAGGCCGAGGTGCTGGCCAAGTACGGGCTCGAAGAGAAGGCCCTGGAGCGCCTGCGCGAGGCGCTCAAGATCAATTCCCGACACCTGGCGGCCCACGCGCTCGCCATCCAGCTCCACCTCGACAAGGGGCGCCACTCGCGGGTGGTGGAGGTCGCCAACCAGATGGCCAAGGCGGCCGCCCACGCCAGCGACCGGGAGCCCTGGCTCAAGATGCGCCGGAAGCTCCTCACCGCCGGCTACCGCCTGGACGGGGACCAGGTGCTGGGCGGGCCGGCCTCCGTGGCGGCGGCTTCGGATGGGGTCGACGATCTGCTGCGCGGTCTGCTCAAGGATTCCCCCAAGACGCCGGTGGCCCGGCGGGAGCGGCCCAAAGCCGTGCCACCCCCCGCGCCCCCGGCGCCTCCGGCACCTACCGCACCTCCCGCGGCCCCCCCGGCGGGATTGGCGGGATTGGCGACAGCGGCGACAGTGGCGGCCGCCCCGCCGCCGGCTCCGCCGCCCGTCCCGGCCTCCCCCATGGCCAGCCCGCCGATCTCCGGGCAGTTCAACCTGCTCGAGATCGGCGCCATGGTGGAGAGCGAGGACTTGGACAGCTTCGACGACCTCCCGCTCCCCCCGCCGCGCCCGGCGGTCCCCCTGCCGCCCCCGCCCGCCGCCGCCCCGCCGCCGGCCCCGGGGCTCGACGACACCGGGATGAGCTGGCTCGACGAGGCCGAGGCCGGGCGGGGCCGGCAGGGGGACCGCGGCGGCAAGCTGTTCGCCGAGGAGGACGACTTCTTCGACCTGGCGGGCGAGCTGGAGCAGGAGCTGTCGCGCGAGGAGGGCATCCAGGGCAGCGACCTCCTGGTCCAGCCGGCCGAGCAGTCGCTGGAGCAGATCGTCGAGGGCTTCAAGAAGGGGGTGGCCGAGAACCTCTCGCCGACCGACTTCGACACCCACTTCAACTTAGGGATCGCCTACCGCGAGATGGGGCTCCTCGACGAGGCGATCGGCGAGTTCCAGCTCGCCTCGAAGTCGCCCCACCTGCTCGTCCCCTGCTGCTCGATGCTCGGCCTCTGCTTCCTCGACAAGGGGCTTCCCGAGCTGGCGATCAAGTGGTACCGGCGGGGGCTCGAATCGCCCAACGTCTCCGAGGACGACAGCCTGGGTCTCCTCTACGACATGGGGAACGTTTACGATACCCTGGGCGACGCCGACGCCGCCTACAAGACTTTCGTCGAGATCTACGGCATCAACACCAACTACCGGGACGTCGTCGCCAGGATCGAAGAGCTGGGGCGGGGGCGCTAGGAGTCACTCATGAAGGACGATCACCGGCCTGCCCGGCGGACCGTGGAGGTGCGCCGGGTCGACGAGTGCGCGACGCTCGACGAGCTCTTCACCCACTGCCTGCCCGCCTTCGGCGGCGCCTATCTGCGCCGTCTCTACAAGATCCTCGACCAGGCGATCGGCGGCGGCTATCCCCTCACCCTGGCGATCGCCGGTCCGGTCACCGTCTCGGGCCAGCACCAGGCCTGGCTGATCCCGCTCCTGGAGACCGGCTGGGTGGTCTACCTCTCGACCACCGACGCGGTCTGCTACCACGACGGCCACCGCAGCCTCGACGCCCACAAGGACCCGGTCTTCGAGGTGCCGATCTTCACCGACGACGGGGCGCTCCGCGACGAGGGGACGATCCGGGTGACCGACATGGCCTTCGAGGAGGCGGTGCTCTTCGACCAGGACCGCTTCGCCACCGCCTGCCTCACCCGGCCGGAGTTCCAGAAGACGATGTCGGGGACCGAGCTGCGCTACCTCCTGGGGCGGATCTACGCCGCGCAGGAGGCGCAGAACGGCATCCGCCCGGGCCTCCTCGCCACCTGCCACCGCCTGGCGGTCCCCATCCTCGTCGGAGCGCCGGGGGACGGCAGCCTGTTCCTGAACTCGATGAAGCTCTGGGCGATGGAGAAGGCCGGCCTCCTCCCGCGCTACGAATTCCGGCTCGACCTCCACGCCGAGGTCTTCGAGAGCTGCGCCTACCACCACTGGGGGCTCTTCGAGAGCGAGGCCCGGGCGCTCGCCACCCTCATCCTGGGCGGCGGGGTGCCGAAGAACTACAACCTGCAGCCGGAGCCGGCCCTGGGCCAGATCCTCGGCCTCCCCGACGTGCGCGGCTACACCTTCGACGTCCAGATCGTCTCCGCCCCGGTGACCGAGGGGTCGCTCTCCTCCTGCCCTCCCGCCGAGGCGGTCACCTGGGGGAAGGTCGACAAGGACACCTACCTGCAGACGACCGAGAGCCTCCAGGGCGACTACTCGATGCTCCTCCCCTTCCTGGTCAAAGCCCTCCTCGACAACCGCGACCGCTACGCCCGCCGGGCCGCGGAGATCGGGATGGAGGCATTGGTGGCCGAAGACCCCCGGGCCAAGGGCTACCTGCGGCCGCGCGAGGGCTACCGGCTCTACGACCACCGCGACCGCCTGGTCGAGACCCTGCTCGCCGCGACGCGGGAGAACGGCGACTGGCTGCGGAAGACGCTTCAGTATCCGCTGGCGATCGACCACGCGGGTAAGTGATACCCTTCTCCGGGGAGGAGAAGGAACGGCGATGGGCAAGACGACGATCACCCTGATTCCCGGCGACGGCATCGGCCCCGAGGTCGCGGAGGCGACCGTGCGGGTGCTGGAGGCGGCCGGGGCGGAGCTCGATTGGGAGCGCCATCTCGTCGGCAAGGACGCGGTCGAGAAGTTCGGCACCCCTCTGCCGCAGGAGGTGCTCGACTCGATCCGGCGCACCAAGGTGGCCTTGAAGGGGCCGGTGACCACCCAGGTCGGCGGCGGCTTCAAGTCGGTCAACGTGCAGCTGCGCCAGGAGCTCGAGCTCTACGCCAACCTGCGGCCGGCCCGCTCGCTGGAAAGCATCCCTTCGCGCTTCCAGAACGTCGACCTGATCATCGTCCGCGAGAACACCGAGGACCTCTACAGCGGCCTGGAGCACGTGGTGGTCCCCGGGGTGGTCGAGAGCTTGAAGATCATCACCGAGAAGGCCTCGACCCGCATCGCCCGCTTCGCCTTCGAGTACGCCCGCCGGCACGGCCGGAAGCGGGTGACGGCGGTCCACAAGGCGAACATCATGAAGCTCTCGGACGGGCTCTTCCTCGACTGCTTCCGCAAGGTCTCCTCCGGCTACCCCGAGATCGTCGCCGACGACAAGATCATCGACAACATGTGCATGCAGCTGGTGATGAAGCCTGAGGCCTGGGACGTCCTGCTGCTCGAAAACCTCTACGGCGACATCGTCTCCGATCTCTGCGCCGGCCTGGTGGGCGGCCTCGGGGTGGTGCCGGGGGCGAACCTGGGGCTCGACGTGGCGATCTTCGAGGCGGTCCACGGCAGCGCCCCGGACATCGCCGGCCAGAACCTGGCGAACCCGCTCGCCTTGATGCGCTCGGCCATCCTCATGCTGCGCCACCTGAACAAAGACGACGTCGCCGAGCGCCTGCGCGCCGCCCTGCGCGACGTGGTGGTACGGCAGAACGTCAAGACCCGCGACCTGGGCGGCGAGGCGACCACCAGCGGCTTCGCCGACGCGATCATCGCGGCGCTCGCGAAGCTCCCGGTCCCCGCCCTGGAGACCGCCTGAGTCGGCCCTGAGGGGATCGCCATGGAGAGCCGCATCGTAGAGACCGCCTGCCCGCTCGACTGTCCGGACGCCTGCAGCCTGGAGGTCCAGGTGGTGGACGGCCGGGTGGCCGGGATCGAGGGGAGCCACAGGAACCCGCTGACCGCCGGCTTCCTCTGCCACAAGGTCCGGCACTTCGCCGAGCACGTCTACGGGCCGGAACGGCTGCTCTATCCGGCGCGGCGCAGCGGCAGGAAAGGGGAGGGGCGCTTCGAGCGCCTCTCCTGGGACGCGGCGCTCGACCTCGCGGCGGAGAAGCTCCGCGCGGTCCCGACCGGGGAGGCCATTCTCCCCCTCTCCTATGGCGGCTCGAACGGCTTCCTCACCCAGGACACGACCGACGCCCGCCTCTTCCGCCGCCTGGGCGCCTCGAACCTGGCGCGCACCGTCTGCGCCGCGCCGTCGGCCGCCGCCGCCTTGGGGCTCTACGGTAAGATGCCCGGGGTGGCGTTCGCCGACTACCTCCACTCCCGGCTGATCGTCGTCTGGGGGCACAACCCCTCGGTCTCCGGTATCCACCTGGTGCCGCTCCTCCAGGAGGCGCAGCGCCGCGGCGCCCGCCTGGTGGTGATCGATCCGCGCCGCATCCAGCTCGCCAAGCGGGCCGACCTCTATCTCGGCCTTCGTCCGGGGAGCGATCTGGCGCTCGCCCTCGCGGTCGTCCGCTGGCTGTTCGAGAACGGCGCCGCGGATTGGGAGTTCCTGGGCGCCCACGCCGAAGGGGCCGAGGAGCTGCGCCGGCGGGCCGCCCCGTGGACGCCGGAGCGGGCGGCAGAGGTCACCGGCCTCGCCGCCGCCGAGATCGAGGGCTTCGCCCGGCTCTACGCCGAGTCCTCCCCGGCGGTCATCCGCTGCGGCTGGGGCCTGGAGAGAAACCGCAACGGCGGCTCCGCCACCGCCGCCATCCTCGCCCTGCCGGCGGTGGCGGGCAAGTTCGGAGTGCGCGGCGGCGGCTACACGCTGAGCAACTCCGGGGCCTGGGCGCTCGACGGCGACGCCGCCGCGGCGGCGCCGGTCCCCCCCACGCGCACGATCAACATGAACCGGGTGGGGCAGGCCCTGCTCGCCGCCGAGCCGCCGGTCGACCTCCTCTTCGTCTACAACTGCAACCCGCTGGCGACCCTCCCCAACCAGGAGCGGGTGCGCCGCGGCCTTGCGCGCCAGGACCTTTTCACCGTGGTCTTCGACCAGGTGTGGACCGACACCGCCCGCTACGCCGACCTGGTCCTGCCGGCGACCACCTTCCTGGAGCACGACGAGCTGTCCCGCGGCTACGGCGCCATGCTGCTCCAGCGCGGCCCCGCTGCCGTGCCGCCGGTGGGAGAGGCGCGGCCGAACGCGGAGGTCTTCGCCGATCTCTGCCGCCGCCTGGGGCTCGAGCAGTCGGGCGATCCCGTGGCGACCGAAGAGATGACCGCGGCGCTCGTCCGCTCCAACCCGCGGATCGGCGCCGAGCTGGCGGCTCAGGGGAGCGCGCTGCCCGATTCCGGCGCCGCGCCTCTCGCCTTCGTCGACAGCTTTCCGCGCACCCGCGACCGGAAGGTCCACCTGGTCCCCGAGGCGCTCGACCGCGAGACCCCGCACGGCCTCTACACCTTCCAGGAGGACCCCGCCACCCCCCGCTTCCCCCTGGCGCTGGTCTCGCCGGCCAGCAACCGCACCATCAGCTCGACCCTGGGCGAGCTGCGCCGCGGTCCGGTGGCGCTGGAGCTCCACCCCGACGACGCGGTCCGCCGCGGCATCGCTGACGGCGACCGGGTGCGGGTCTGGAACGAGCTGGGCGAGGTGCTTTGCCTGGCGCGCCAGAGCGCCGACCTGACTCCCGGGGTCGCCATGCTCCCCAAGGGCCTGTGGAGCCACAACACCTTCTCGGGGACCACCGCCAACGCCCTGGCGCCGGACACCCTCGCCGACTTAGGCGGCGGCGCCTGCTTCAACGACGCCCGGGTGGAAGTCGAGAGGATTTCGTAGAGTGGTGTCTCCGGCGCTGTCTCCAATACACTAGGGCCCATGCCCGGCACTCTTTTCGACGACCAGGAACCGATCTCCGCGCGGCCGGCCGAGCCGGAGACTCCCGGGGCCGCGGCCCCGCTCGCCGAGCGGATGCGGCCGCGCACCCTCGCCGAGGTGGTGGGCCAGCGGAAGGTGGCGGGGGAGTCGGGGTTCCTCGCCCGCGCCATCGCCGCCGACCGGGTCCCCTCGCTCATCTTCTGGGGTCCCCCCGGGGCGGGAAAGACCACCCTCGCCCGCATCATCGCGACCGCCACCTCTTCGAACTTCCTCCCCTTCTCCGCCGTCACCTCCGGCATCAAGGAGGTCAAGGAGGTGATGGCCGAGGCCGCCCGCCTGCGCCGCGCCCAGGGGCGGCGGACCCTCCTCTTCGTCGACGAGATCCACCGCTTCAACCGCGCCCAGCAGGACGCCTTCCTCCCCTACGTCGAGAAGGGCGACATCGTCCTCGTGGGGGCGACGACCGAAAACCCCTCCTTCGAGATCAACGCCGCGCTCCTCTCCCGCTGCCGGGTGGTGGTCTTGGAGCCGCTCTCACCCGAGGAGCTCGAATCGCTCGTCCGGCGGGCGCTGGCCGACCGCGAGCGCGGGCTGGGGGACTCCGGGGTCAGCCTGGACGACGAGGCCCTGGCGAGCCTGGCGCAGCTCGCCTCGGGCGATGCCAGGAAGGCCCTGAACCTCCTCGACCTGGTGGTCGCCGACGCCCAGGAACAGGGGACGGACCGGGTGGACGCCGCCGCGGTGCAGAGCGTCGCCCAGCGCAAGGTCCTGCTCTACGACAAGGCCGGCGAGGAGCACTTCAACCTCATCTCGGCCCTCCACAAGTCGCTCCGCGACAGCGACGCCGACGCCGCCCTCTACTGGCTGGC
>DASQPA010000265.1:0-17669 GCA_035644215.1 Thermoanaerobaculia bacterium | reverse complement strand
ACGCCAGCAGCTCGACGGCGCGGCCACGGCAGTGGAAATCGAGCACTGGCGGGCGCGGTTGGCCGGCGCTCCCGCTCTCCTCCACCTCCCCACCGCCCGGCCACGTCCGGCCGAACAGAGCTTCCGCGGCGGCAGCGCGCGGCTCGCCGTGCCGTCCGCTCCGGCCGCCCAGCTCGCCAGCCTGGCGCGCCGGGCGACGGCGACGCCGTTCATGGCCCACCTCGCGGTCTTCACCGCTCTCCTCGCGCGCTGGAGCGGCGCTCAGGACGTCGTCGTCGGCACCCCGGTGGCCGGCCGCGGCAGTCCCGAGCTCGAAGCGCTGATCGGCTTCTTCGTCAACAGCCTCGCCCTGCGGACGGACCTGAGCGGCGATCCCCCCTTCGACGAGATCCTGCGGCGGGTACGGGCGACCTGCCTCGACGCCTATGCCCACCAGGAGCTGCCGTTCGAGCGCCTGGTCGGAGAGTTGCGGCCGGAGCGTTTCCTCGGCCACAACCCGGTGTTCCAGGTGATGTTCGGCCTGCAGGCCCGAGAGCGGGCCGGCCTCGATCTCCCCGGCGTCCGCGCCACGGTGGAGGTGGTGCCCGGCAAGACCGCCCGGCTCGACCTTCTCGTCGACCTGAGCGAGGGAGCGGAGGGGGTCGCCGGTTGGATCGAGTACGCCGCCGACCTCTTCGACGCTTCGGACATGGCGCGCCTGGCGGAGCACTACCGGGCTTTAGCCTCCGGCGCGGCGGCCGACCCCGGACGGCGTTTGGGCGAGCTGCCGCTCCTCTCGGCGGCCGAGCAACATCAACTGCACAGCGAATGGAACGATACGGGAACGCCGGAAACGCCGGAAAACCTTGCGACCTTGGACCGGCTGTTCGCCGCCCAGGCGGCGCGCACGCCGGAGGCCGCGGCTCTGATCTCCGGGGAGGAGCGGCTGACCTATGCCGAGCTCGCCCGGCGTGCCGAGCGCCTGGCCCGCCGCCTCGCCGCCCTGGGAGTGGGGCCGGAGGTCGCCGTGGCGCTCTTCCTGCCGCGCACGGCCGACCTTGTCGTCGCCCTTTTGGCGACGCTTCAGGCGGGCGGTTTCTACGTGCCGCTCGACCCTGCCTACCCGGCCGAGCGCCTGGAGTACCTGGCGGCCGACAGCGGCGCCGCCGTGCTGGTCACCCGCCGGGAGCTGGCGGTGGCAGCGCCCGCCGGCGCGGTCCGGCGCCTGTGGGTCGAGGAGGCGGACGAGATCGCGGCCGACCCGGGTCTGCCGCTTCCCCGGAAGTCCTTTCCCGCCAACCTGGCCTACCTGGTCTACACCTCGGGATCGACGGGGCGACCCAAGGCGGTGGCGATCCCCCACGGCAACGCCGTGCTCCTGGTGCGCTGGGCTCTGCAGGTGTTCACGGCCCCGGAGCTGGAGGTCGTGCTCGCCTCCACCTCGCTCGCCTTCGACCTCTCGGTGTTCGAGCTTTTCGTGCCGTTCGCCTCGGGCGGCACCGTAGTGCTGGCCGAGAACGCCCTCGCTCTCGCCGACCTGCCGGCGCGCGGCGCGGTGACGTTGATCAACACCGTTCCCGCGGTCCTCGCCGAGCTGCTCCAGAGCGCCGCGCTGCCGTCCTCGGTTCGGACGGTCAACCTGGCGGGGGAGGCCCTGCCGCGGACGCTCGCCGACCAGGTCCATGCCCTCCCCGGGGTCCTCCGGCTGTACAACCTCTACGGTCCGTCGGAGGACACCACCTACTCGACTTTTGCACGCATCGAGCGGAAGTCGAAGCAGGCGCCGGCCATCGGCCGGCCGATCACGGGAACGACCGCCCACGTGCTCGGCCGGAGCGGGGAACCGCTCCCGGCGGGGGTGCCCGGGGAGCTCTACCTGGGTGGGGCGAGCCTCGCCCGCGGCTACCTCAGGCGGCCGGAGCGGACGGCGGAGTGCTTCCTGCCCGACCCCTTCGCCGCCGACCAGGGTGGGAGACGGTTCTACCGCACGGGCGACCTGGTGCGCTGGAGCCGGGCGGGCGAGCTCGAATACCTCGGCCGGCTCGACCACCAGGTCAAGGTGCGCGGCTTCCGGATCGAGCTGGGCGAGGTGGAGGCGGCGCTGCGCCGCCATCCGGGGGTCGCGGCGGCCGCCGCGGCGGTTCGCCAGAAGGGCGGCGAGCGGCTCCTCGTCGGCTACGTGGTACCCCGCGAGGGAGAGCGGGAGAGTGAGCTGCTCGCCGGCCTGCGCGCCTTCCTGAAGCCGCTCCTGCCGGAGCCGATGATCCCCTCCGCCTTCGTCGGCCTCGCCGCCCTGCCGGTCAACGCCAACGGCAAGGTGGACCGCGCGGCCCTGCCTGCTCCGGAGGGAGGGAATCCCCCGGCTGCCGCGAGCTTCGTCGCCCCGCGCGATCCGGTCGAGGAGGCCCTGGCCGGTCTCTGGTCGGAGCTCCTGGGCCGCGAGCGAGTGGGGGTGCTGGACGACTTCTTCGCCCTGGGCGGTCACTCGCTGCTCGCCACCCAGGTGCTGTCGCGGGTGCGGCGGCTGTTCGAGGTGGACCTAGGCATCCGCGCCCTCTTTGCCGCGCCCACGGTCGCCGGGCTGGCGCGGGAGATCGAGCGGGTGCGCGCGGGGGCCATAGGGATTGCCGATCCGGCGCTGCTCCCCATCCCGCGGCTGGAACGGGGGGAGGAAGTGGAGCTGCCGGCCTCCTTCGGCCAGCAGCGGCTCTGGTTCCTCGCCCGGCTGCAGCCCGACTCGACACGTTACAATATGCCGCTCGCCTGGCGGCTCCTGGGCGGCTGGAATCCGGCCTGGCTGGCGGCGAGCCTGGGCGAGATCGTGCGGCGGCACGAGGTGCTGCGGACAACTCTGGCCGAGTCGCCGCGGGGGCTCCTGCAGAAGATTGCGCCGGCCGGGTTGGCGCTCAGTCTGGTCGACCTGACCGGCCTTTCCGAACCGGCGCGGCGGGCCGCGGCGCGGCGCCTCACGGCGGAGGAGGCGCTCCGCCCCTTCGACCTCGCCCGCGGGCCGCTCCTGCGCCCCTGCCTGCTGCGACTTTCTTCCGACGAGCAGATCCTGCTGCTCTCCCTTCATCACGCGATCGCCGATGGCTGGTCGCTCGACGTCCTCTGGCGTGAGCTGACCGCGCTCTACGCCGCCCGCGCCGCAGGGAAAGCCCCAATGTCGCCGGTATTGCCGGAGCTGCCGATCCAGTACGCCGACTTCGCGGCCTGGCAGCGGGAGTGGGCGGAGGGGCCGCTCCTCGCCCGCCAGCTCGCCTATTGGCGGGACCGCCTGGCCGGATATCCGCCGGTGCTGGAGCTGCCGACCGACCGGCCACGCCCGCCGGTGCAGAGCTTCCGCGGGGCGGTCGTTCGGTTGAGCCTGGGAGCGGCGCTCTCGCGGGACCTCACGGCTCTCTCCCGGCAGCGCGGCGCGCCGCTCTTCATGACCGCTCTCGCCGGCTTCTATGCCCTGCTCGCCCGCCATACCGGCCAGGAAGACCTCCTCGTGGGAGTGCCCACGGCGGGGCGCTCCCGGCTGGAGCTCGAAGGGCTGATCGGCTTCTTCGTCAACACTCTCGTTCTCCGCGCGGACCTCACGGAAGACCCGGGGTTTGCGGCTCTCCTGTCGCGGGCGCGGGAGTCGGCCCTGGGGGCGTATGCGCACGGCGACCTCCCCCTGGAGCGGCTGGTCGAGGTGCTAGCGCCGGAGCGGACGCTCAGCCACTCGCCGCTCTTCCAGGTGGCTTTCTCCCTCCAAGCCGCGGCGTCGCCGCTGTCTCAGGCATTGTCGGAAGGGCTCCGCCGGGAGGAGATGCCGCTCTTCATGGGGACGGCGAAGTTCGACCTGACCCTGGGGTTGGCCGAGTCGGCCGAAGGTCTCGCTGGCGGCCTGGAGTACAGCCTGGACCTCTACGACGAGACCACGGTGCGCCGCATGGCCGGGCACCTCCGCACCTTGCTGGCGGGGGCGGTGCGGAATCCCGCTCTCCCGCTCTCCGCGCTGCCGCTCCTCGCCGAGCCCGAGCGGGCGCAGGCTCTCTGGGAATGGAGCGACACGAAGCGGGCCTGGCCGGAGCCTCTGGTGCACGAGCTGTTCGCCCGGCAGGCCGAGCTGCGGCCCGGCGCTCTGGCGGTCGTCGCGGGGGAGCTGCGGCTGACCTACGGCGAGCTGGAGGCGCGGGCCAACCGCCTGGCCCATCACCTGCGGCGGCTGGGCGTCGGACCCGAGGTACCGGTCGCAATTTGCGCCGAGCGCGGCGTTGGACGGATCGTCGGGGTGGTCGGCGTCCTCAAGGCGGGGGGGGCGTTCGTATCGCTCGACCCGGCCTGGCCGCGGGATCTCCTGGCCGGCATCCTGGCGGAGGTCCAGGCGCCGGTGGTCCTCTACGACCGGGATCTCGAACCGGCGGCGATAGCAGCTCTCGACGACGGTAGGAGCGCGGAACCACCGCCAAGCCGCCTCACCCCCGAGAGCCTGGCCTACGTCATCTACACCTCCGGCTCGACCGGACGCCCCAAGGGCGTCGCGGTGCCGCACGCCGGGCTCCTGAACCTCGTGCGCTGGCACCAGGCGGCCTTTGCATTGACCGCGGAAGACCGCGGCACGCAGGTGGCGAGCCCGGCCTTCGACGCCTCGGTCTGGGAGCTCTGGCCGCTCCTCGCGACCGGGGCCGCGGTCCACCTGCCGGACGAGGAGACACGCCTCTCCGCGCGGCGCTCCCTGCAGTTCTGGGCGGATCAGGGGATCACCCTCCCGTTCCTGCCCACCCCCCTCGCCGAGCAGATCCTGGAGGAGGGAGTCCCCCCTGGGCTCCAGCTCGGGGTGCGCAACCTGGCGACCGGCGGCGACCGGCTGCATCGGCGGCCGGATGCGGGCCTCGGTTTCCGGCTGAGCAACCACTACGGCCCGGCTGAGTACAGCGTCGTCGCCACCGCGGCACCGGTGGAGCCGTCCGGGGCGGCGGCACGGCGCGGCGCCCCCTCGATCGGGCGGGCGATCCCGAACACTCGCCTCTACGTCGTCGACGCCCGCCTGGCGCCCCTCCCCGCGGGGGTGCCGGGGGAGTTCTGCATCGCCGGCGCCGGCCTCGCCCGCGGCTACCTGCGGCGCCCCGATCTCACGGCGGAGCGTTTCCTTCCCGATCCCTGGGGCGCCCTCCACGGCGAGCCCGGGGCGCGGATGTACCGCACCGGCGACCTGGTCCGCCGGCTGGCGGACGGCGATCTCGACTTCGTGGGCCGCACCGACCACCAGGTCAAGCTGCGCGGCATGCGAGTGGAGCTGGGGGAGATCGAGGCGACCCTCGCCCACCATCCCGGGGTGGGCGCGGCGGCGGTCGTGGTGCGCGAGGACACCCCCGGCGACCGTCGCCTCGCCGCCTACGTCGTACCCGCTCCCGAAGCCCCGGCTCCTGCAGTCCCCACGCCGCCGACGATCACCGAGCTTGGCGCCTTCCTCGAGCGATTCCTGCCGGCGCACATGGTGCCTCAGGACTGGGTGATTCTTCCCGCGCTGCCGCTCACCGGCAACGGCAAGGTGGACCGCCGGGCGCTGCCCGCCCCCGAGCACCGATCGGCCGGCGGAACGGCGCCGCGGACCCCCCTGGAAGAGGTGCTGGCCGGAATCTTCTGCCAGGTGTTGAAGCGCGATTCGGTGGGGATCGAGGACGACTTTTTCGCCCTGGGCGGCCACTCGCTCCTCGCCACCCAGGTGGTGGCACGGGTGCGCCAGGCCGTGGCGGTCGAGCTGCCGCTGCGCGCCCTGTTCGAGGAGCCGACGGTTGGTGGGCTTACCTTGCGGATCGAGGCGGAGCGGCGGCCGGAGGGGGCTCCCGCGTCTCTGCCGACGCCGGCGCTCGGCCGCAGCGAGCGCCGGCCGGAAACGCCCCTGCCGCTCTCTTTCGCCCAGCAGCGGCTCTGGTTCATCGATCGCCTGGAGCCCGGCTCGCCGCTCTACAACGTGCCGGCGGCCTTCCGACTCACGGGCCGGCTGGATGTCGCCTCCCTGGCGACAGCGCTCCGGGAGATCGTGCGGCGCCACGAGGCGCTCCGCACCACCTTCGTACTCCTTACCGAGAGCGACGGCGAGCCGGTCCAGGCCATCGCTCCCGCCGCCGGCCCGGGCGAGCGCGACCGGTTCTGGCAGATCGACCTTGCGGCGTTGCCCGAGTCCTGGCGGGCTGCGGAGCTGCGGCGCCTGGCGGCAGCCGAGGCGGCGCGCCCGTTCGACCTGGCCCAAGGGCCGCTCCTGCGCACCAGCCTGGTGCGGCTCGCCGCGGAGGACCATGCCCTCCTCCTCTGCCTCCACCACATCGTGGCGGACGGCTGGTCGCTGGGCGTCCTGCTGCGCGAGCTGGCGGAGCTCTATGGCGCCGCCTGCGCCGGTCGCCCCTCGCCGCTCCCCGAGCTTCCCCTGCAATATGCCGACTTTGCCCTCTGGCAGCGCAGCTGGCTCCACGGCCCGCGGCTCGCCGCCGAGATCGACCACTGGCGCCGGCGCCTCTCCGGCGCGCCGCCCGCCCTGGAGTTGCCGGCCGATCGCCCACGCCCGGCCGTGCAGAGCTTCCGTGGCGGCACGCTCCCGGCGCGCTTCCCGGCCGCCCGGGCGGCGGCGGTGGCGGTGCTCTCCCGCGCTCTCGCCGTCACCCCGTTCATGGTGCTCCTCGCCGCCTTCCAGGCCCTCCTCGGCCGCCTCACGCGCCAGTCGGACGTGAGCGTCGGCTCGCCGATCGCCCACCGTACCCACCGCGAGTTGGAGGAGCTGGTCGGCTTCTTCGTCAACACCCTGGTCCTCCGCACCGATCTCGCGGATGGCCCCACCTTCGGCGAGTTGGTGAGCCGCGTGCGCGAGGTCGTCCTGGATGCCCACGCCCACCAGGAGGTGCCGTTCGAGCAGCTGGTCCTCGCCCTGGAGCCCGAGCGATCGCTGAGCCACACGCCGCTTTTCCAGGTCCTCTTCATGCTCCAGAACCTCGCGGTCGAGTACCGACTGCCGGGGCTCGCCATGACCCCGTTCGTCGCCGAGCGGAAGACCGCCAAGTTCGATCTCCTCCTCGGCCTCTGGCCGACGGAAGAAGGGTTCGACGGGGCGCTCGAATACAGCGCCGACCTTTTCGACCCCACGACCGCGGAGCGCCTCCTGCATCACTTCGACCGGCTGCTGGCGGCGGGCCTGGCGTCCCCGGAGACCCCGATCGGCGCGCTCGACCTCCTCGCCCCCGCGGAGCGCGCCCAGCTCCTCGCCGAGTGGAACGACACGGAGGTGCCCCGGTCCCCCGTCGAGCGCCTCCACGATTTCTTCACTCGGGAGGCCGTACGGACCCCCGACCGGGTGGCCCTCGCCTTCGGCGCCGGGCAGCTGAGCTACGGTGCGCTCGCTTTGCGGACCAGCCGCCTGGCCAACACTCTCGTCCGCCGCGGGGTGGGACCCGAGGTACCGGTGGGCATCTCGGTCGTGCGCTCGCTCGCCATGGTCGAAGGGCTGCTCGCCATCTTCCGGGCCGGCGGCTATGCCGTGCCTCTCGATCCGACCTACCCGGCCGAGCGGCTGGCCTTCATGCTCGCCGATACGGCGGCCCCGGTGCTCCTCGCCGACGCTGGCTCGCTCAAGTTGCTGCCGCCTTTCGGCGGCGAGCTTCTCTGCCTCGACGATCCCGGCCTGCCGGCGCTCCTCGCCGGAGAGTCGGCGGCGCCTCCGGCCGGCCCCCGGGCCCCAAACCTCGCCTACATCATCTACACCTCGGGCTCGACAGGGAAACCGAAGGGGATCGCCATGCCGCACCGGGCGATCGTCAACGTCATGGAGTACCAGCTCCGGCGCTCCGGGGCTGCGGCCACGCGCACCCTGCAGTTCTCGCCGCTCTCCTTCGACGTCTGCTTCCAGGAATTCTTCTCCACATGGGCGATGGGGGGCACGGTGTTCCTCCTCTCCGACGCGGACCGCCGCGACGCCCTGGCCCTGCTCGCGGTGCTCGAACGGCACGAGGTACGGCGCCTCTTCCTGCCTTTCGTCGCCCTGATGAACCTGATCGAGATGGCCGAGCAGCAGAGCGCCACCCCCGCGGCCCTGGAAGAGGTGGTCACCGCCGGCGAGCAGCTCCGGGTCACCGACTGGCTCGCCGCCTGGTTCGGGAGGATGGCCCACTGCCGGCTGGAGAATCAGTACGGCCCTTCCGAAGCCCACGTGGTCACCACCTTCCCCCTGGCCGGCCCCCCTGCCGGCTGGGCGGCGCTGCCGCCGGTCGGTCGGCCGGTGCGGCGGACCCGGGTCTATGCCTTCGACGCCCAGCTCGCCCCCGTCCCCATCGGCGTGCCGGGCGAGGTTTACGTCGGCGGCACCCAGCTCGCCCGGGGTTACCTCGGCCGTCCCGACGTCACCGCCGAGCGCTTCCTCCCCGATCCCTGGGGCCGTGAGCCGGGTGGGCGCCTCTACCGGACCGGCGACCTCGCGCGCGTCCTGCCGGGTGGCGATTTCGAATTCCTCGGCCGCGTCGATTTTCAGGTCAAGGTGCGGGGTTTCCGCATCGAGTTGGGGGAAATCGAATCCGTCCTCGCGACGCACGAGGCGGTGGGGGCGGTCGTCGTCGAGGCGCCGGAGATCGCCGGCCTGCGGCGGCTGGTGGCCTATGTCGTCCCCGCCACCCCCGGAGACACCGCACCTCTGGAGAGCGCCGGGCTGCGCCGTTTCCTCGCCGAGCGGCTCCCCGCCTACATGATCCCGTCGCACTTCGTGGTGCTGGAGGCGCTGCCCATCGCCGCCACCGGCAAGGTGGACCGCCGCGCCCTGCCGCTGCCCGAGCGGCTGGAGGACGAGGGCTACGTGGCGCCGCGCACCCCGTTCGAAGCGGAGGTGGCGGCGGTCTGGACGGAGGTGCTGGGCGGCGAGCGAGTAGGGGTTCACGACAGCTTCTGGGACCTGGGCGGGCACTCGCTCCTCGCCACCCAGGTGCTCTCCCGGCTCCGCCGCCTCTTTCGGGTGGAGATTTCGCTCCGCACCTTCTTCGAGCAGCCCACTGTCGCCGGTCTGGCCGCGGCGCTGGCGGAGGTGACGGCGTCGGAGGCGGAGACGACATCGGAGACCATCCCCCGCCGTCCGGTCGGGGCCGCACCGCCGCCGCTCTCCTTCGCCCAGGAGCGGCTCTGGTTCCTCTCCCGGCTGGCGCCTTCGAGCCTCTACAACATGCCCGTGCCGCTCCGCCTGGCGGGCCGGCTCGACGTTCTGGCACTGGCGCGCAGCCTCACCGTGATCGTGCGCCGTCACGAGGCCCTGCGCACCACCTTCCCGGAGAGCGCCCAGGGCACGGGCCAGGCCGTGCAGGTGATCGCTCCTGTATCGGAAGCCCTCGTCTTCCTGCCGTGCATCGACCTTTCCGGCCTGCCTCGGACGACGCGAGAGACGGAGGCGCGGAGGCGCGCGGCGGAGGAATCGGATCGGCCCTTCGACCTGGAAAGCGGGCCGCTCTTTTCCGCCCGCCTGTTCCGGCTGGGAGAGCAAGAGCACCTGCTCCTCCTCCTTCTCCATCACATCGTGGCGGACGGCTGGTCGATCGGCGTCCTGCTGCGCGAGCTGTCGCTTCTCTATGAAGCTGATATCGCTGGTCGGCCTTCGCCCCTTCCCGCGCTGCCGATCCAGTACGCCGACTACGCGGTCTGGCAGCGCGACTGGCTCGCCGGGGAGCGCCTGGAGAGGGAGCTCGCCTTCTGGCGGCAGCGGCTTGCCGGCCTCTCCCCCCTGGAGCTGCCGACCGATCGGCCGCGCCCGCCAGTCCAGCGGTACCGCGGCGCCTATCGCAAAATCGCCCTGGCGCCCGCGGAGACGGCGGCCCTGCGCGCCCTGGCGCGCCGGCACGGCACCTCGCTCTACACCGTTCTCCTTGCCGGCTTCGCCGCCCTCCTCGGCCGCCTCGCCGGACAGGAGGACCTGGCGGTCGGCACCCTCCTCGCCAACCGCCAGTGGGAAGAGATCGAGCCGCTGATCGGCTTCTTCGTCAGCACCCTGGTGCTGCGTGCCGATCTCTCCGGCGACCCGCCGGTCGCCGCTCTGCTCGCCCGGGTGCGCGAGGCCACCCTGGCCGCCGACGCGCACCAGGATCTGCCCTTCGAGCGCCTGGTCGAGGCGCTCAATCCGGTGCGCGATCCCGGCCGCAACCCGCTGGTGCAGGTGGTCTTCGCGCTTCAGAACGCGCCGCTGCCGGCGCCGATGGCGGCCGGGCTGCGCTTCGAGCTGGGAGGGGTGGACAACGCGACCTCGCGCTTCGACCTCCTCGTCTCGCTCTGGGAGCGGGAGGACGGCCTCTCCGGGTTCCTGCAGTACGACACCGATCTCTTCGCGGCGTCGACCGCCGCGCGCTGGGTGGGAAGCTACGAACGCCTCCTGGCTGCCGTGCCCGTCCACCCCGAGGTCCCTCTCTCCAAACTGCCGCTCCTCTCGGCGGCGGAGCGCCACCAGCTCGCCGTCGAATGGAACGATCGCGCCGCTCCCTTCCCGCACGACACCGCGGTCCACGCGATTTTCGCCGCGCAGGCGAGGGAAGCCGGCGACCGTACGGCGCTGGTCTTCGGCGCCGACCACCTCTCCTATGGCGCGCTCGCGGCGAGGGCGGACCGGCTGGCGCGGGAGCTGGCGACGCAGGGAGTGGGGCCGGAGATGCCGGTCGCGCTCTTCCTCCCGCGCTCACCGGAGATGGTCGTCGCCACGCTCGCGGTGCTCGCGGCCGGTGGCTGCTACGTCCCTCTCGATCCCTCCCATCCGGCCGAGCGGCAGCGCCAGCTGCTTGCAGAGATCGGCGTGGCAGGCTCGCCGCTGGTCCTGACGCTTTCGGAGCTTGCCACGGACCTGCCGGACGGGACACGGACCCGGTGTCTGGATCGGAAGGAGAGGGCGGCGACCGCACACGGACGATCACCCCTGCCCCCCGCCCTCGGGGGCGACCGGCTCTGCTATGTGATCTACACCTCCGGCTCGACCGGCCGGCCGAAGGGGGTGGCGGTCTCCCATCGGGCGGTCCTGCGGCTGATCTTCGGCGGTTTCGGCGAGTCCGTCGGGCTGGGGGTGGGCGTCCGGGTGGGGCACGTCTCGAACACCGCCTTCGACGCCGCGACCTTCGAGCTCTGGGGCGCTCTGCTGACCGGCGGCACTCTGGCCGGGCTGTCGCGTGAGGAGGCCCTGACCCCGCGTGGCCTGGCCGCCGCCTTCGCCGCCGGCCGGGTGGACACGCTGTTCCTCACCGCGACCCTCTTCCACCAGGTGGCGCGCGAGGACCCGCGGGCCTTCGCCCCGCTGCGCTGCCTGCTCTTCGGTGGCGAGGTGGCCGACCCGGAGCGGGTGCGGGCGGTGGCCGCCGCGGCGCCGCCAGGTCAGCTGCTCAATGCCTACGGCCCCACTGAGAGCACGACCTTCGCCGTCGTCCATTCGGTCGCGGCGGCGGTGGAGGCGCCCCTGGCAGACACCGCGAGCGTGCCGATCGGCCGGCCGATCAGCAACACCGAGGCCTATGTCCTCGACCGCTGGTTGCGACCGCTGCCGATCGGCGTGCCCGGCGAGCTCTGCCTGGGCGGGGAGGGGTTGGCCCGCGGCTATCTCGGCCGGCCGGAGCGGACGGCGGAACGCTTCGTTCCCCACCCCCTGGCAGACCGGCCGGGAGCCCGGCTCTACCGCACCGGCGATCGGGTCCGCGCCCTGCCCGACGGCGCCCTCGACTTCCTGGGTCGGCTGGACGGCCAGGTCAAGGTGCGCGGCTTCCGGATCGAGCTGGGCGAGGTGGAGGCGGCCCTGCGGCGCCATCCGGAGGTCGCCGAGGCCGTGGCGGTGCTGCGCCAGGACGGCGGCGAGCGGCTCCTCGTGGGCTACGTGGTGGCGCGCCGGCCCGAGGTGGAGGGCGCGCTCTGCACCGGCCTGCGGACTTTCCTGAAGCCGCTCCTGCCGGAGCCGATGATCCCCGCCGCTTTCGTCGCCCTCGCCGCCCTGCCGGTCAACGCCAACGGCAAGGTGGACCGCGCCGCCCTGCCCGCCCCGGAAGGGGGGCAGACGACCGGCGAGAGCTTCGTCGCGCCGCGCGGTCCGGTCGAGGAGGCGGTCGCCCGGCTGTGGGCGGAGGTGCTGCCGGCGGGAGTGGTGGCGGCGGTCGGCGCGTTCGACGACTTCTTCGCCCTCGGCGGGCATTCGCTCCTCGCCACCCAGCTGCTCTCCCGGCTGCGCCGCGTCTTCCGGGTGGAGCTGCCGCTGCGCACCCTCTTCGAGCGTCCTACCGTCGCCGGCCTGGCCGCGGCGGTCGAGGAGGAGCTGGCGAGCGAGGGGCGTTCGGCCGCCGCGGCTTCCCTCGCGCCGATCGTGCCGATCGTTCGTCGTTCTGTCGCGCCGGGACAGCTCGCCACCGCGCCGCTCTCCTTTGCCCAGGAGCGGCTCTGGTTCCTCTCCCGCCTCGCGCCGTCGGGCACCTTCTACAACCTGCCCGTGCCCGTCCGCCTGATCGGCCGGCTCGACCCCGCGGCGCTCGCGGCGAGCCTGGCCGAGGTGGTGCGCCGCCACGAGGCCCTGCGCACCGTCTTCCCGGAAAGCAGGGAGGACACCGGCCAGGCGGTGCAGTCGATCCAGCCCCCGTCCGCCGTCCCTCTGCCGTGCGTCGATCTCGCCGGCCTGCCCGGTGCGGCACGGCAGGGCGAGGCGCGGCGGCTCGCCGCGGCCGAGTCGGCGCGGCCGTTCGACTTGGCGCGCGGGCCGCTCCTCCTCGCCCGCCTGTTCCGGCTGAGCCCGGAGATACCGGAGGAGCACCTGCTGCTCCTCGTCCTCCATCACATCGCCGCGGACGGCTGGTCGGTCGGCGTTCTCCTGCGCGAGCTGTCGCTGCTCTATACGGCCTGTGCCGGCCGCCGGCCGTCGCCGCTTCCCGAGCTGCCGATCCAGTACGCCGACTATGCCGTCTGGCAGCGGGAGCATTTGACCGGCGAGCGCCTGGAGCGACAGCTCGCCTTCTGGCGGGAGCGGCTCGCCGGCCTGCCGCCGCTTTCGCTGCCGACCGACCATCCCCGGCCCTCGGTCCAGCGTTTCCGCGGCGCCCATCGTCGTCTCACCCTCGGGCCGGCCGCGACCACCGGCCTCCACGCCCTGGCGCGCGGCCACCGCACCTCGCTCTACACCGTTCTTCTCGCCGGTTTCGCCGCCTTCCTGGGCCGCCTCGCCCGGCAGGAGGACCTGGCGGTCGGCACCCTCATCGCCAACCGCCACAGAGAAGAGGTCGAGCCGCTGATCGGCCTCTTCGTCAACACTCTGGCGATGCGGGCCGACCTCTCCGGCGATCCGCCGTTCGTCGACCTCCTGACGCGGATGCGGGAGGCGACCCTGGCCGCCGACGCCCACCAGGACCTGCCGTTCGAGCGCCTCGTCGAGGAGCTCAAACCGGTGCGGGAGGCCGGCCGCAACCCGCTGGTGCAGGCGGTCTTCGCCTTGCAGAACGCACCGCTGCCGGAACCGCTCGCGGGCGGGGTGCGCTTCGAGCTGGCGGGAGTGGAGAACCGCGCCTCGCGCTTCGATCTCTGGGTCTCTCTCTGGGAACGGGGCGGCGGCCTGCAAGGTTTCCTGGAGCACGATACCGACCTCGTCACCGCGGCGACCGCCGAACGTTGGGCTCACGGTTTCGAACGCCTGCTCGCCGCCCTGCCGGTCCATCCCGAAGCCCGGCTCTCCGCCCTGCCGATCCTCTCGCCGGCCGAACACCACCAGCTGCTCCAGGAGTGGAACGACACCGAACGTCCGGGCGTCCCGGAAGATCTCGCGACCCTCGATCGACAGCTCGCCGCCCAGGCCGCCCGCACGCCGGACGCCACGGCCTTGGTGGTCGAGGAGACGCGGCTCTCCTACGGTGAGCTGGCGCGGCGGGCCGACCGCGTGGCCGGCCGTCTCGCCGCCCTGGGGGTGGGGCCGGAGGTGCCGGTGGCCCTCTTCCTCCCGCGCACGGCCGATCTCGTCGTCGCCCTCCTGGCGACCCTCCGGGCGGGCGGCTTCTACCTGCCGCTCGACCCTACCTATCCGGCCGAGCGGCTGGCCTACGTGCTCGCCGACAGCGGCGCCCAGGTGCTGGTGACCGACCGCGAGCTGGCGGAGCGGGCGCCGGCCGGCGCTCTCCGCCGCCTGCTCGTCGACGGAGAGGAGGAACCCGCGCTCCGGCCCTCGCCGGTTTCTCCCTCCGCCGGTCCCGCCAACCTTGCCTATCTCCTCTACACCTCGGGGTCGACCGGCCGGCCCAAGGGAGTCCAGGTCTCCCACGGCTCGCTGGTGCGTTTTCTCGCCGCCATGCGCCGCCAGCCGGGCCTCACCAGCGTCGACGTCCTCCTCTCGGTGACGACCATCTCCTTCGACATCGCGGCCCTGGAGATCTACCTGCCGCTCCTCGTCGGCGCCCAGGTCGTCCTCGTCGACCGCGCGACGGCGGCGGACGGCGAGCGACTCCGGGCGGCGCTCGAACGCTCCGGCGCCACGGTCCTCCAGGCGACCCCCGCCACCTGGCAGCTCCTCGTCGATACCGGCTGGCGCGGCGAGCGGCTCCGCGCCCTCTCGGGCGGCGAGGCGCTCCCCGCCGCCCTCGCCGGACAGATTCTGGCGCGCGCCGGCGCGCTGTGGAATCTCTACGGCCCGACCGAGACCACGGTCTGGTCGGCGACCCGTCCCATCGGCGTGCCGGCGGAGGCGGCCTCGATCGGTCGCCCGATCGGCAATAGCCGGATCCACCTCTGCGACGCGGCCCTGTCGCCGGTCCCCATCGGGGTGGCGGGCGAGCTGTGGATCGGCGGTGCCGGGGTGGCCCGAGGCTACCGGGGGCGGCCGGAGCTGACCGCGGAGCGGTTCGTCTCCGATCCCTTCTCCGGCGCACCGGGCTCCCGCCTCTACCGCACCGGCGACCTCGCCCGCTTCCAGCCGGACGGCGCGATCGAGTTCCTCGGCCGCCTGGATCACCAAATCAAGCTGCGCGGCTTCCGGGTCGAGCCGGGGGAGATCGAGGCCGCCCTGACCGCCTGCCCGGGGGTCGCCGCGGCCGCCGTCGTGGCGCGGGCGGACGGGCCGGGCGGCCTGCGTCTGGTCGCCTACGTCGTGCCCGAGGAGCTGTCCGTGACGGCGCTCCGCTCCGTCCTCGAAGAGCGGCTCCCGAGCTACATGGTGCCTTCCGGCTGGGTCCTCCTGCCGGCCCTGCCGCGCACTGCCAACGGCAAGCTCGACCGGCGGGCCCTCCCCGCTCCGGACTGGGGGCATCTGGCGGAGATCGAGGGGGAGGGCTTCGTCGCGCCGCGCGGGCCAGTCGAGGCGGCGGTCGCCGGCGTCTGGGCCGAGGTGCTGCCGGTCGCGGCCGCGGAGGTCGGCGCGCGCGACGACTTCTTCACCCTGGGCGGGCATTCGCTCTTGGCGACCCAGGTGCTCTCCCGCCTCCGCCGCGCCTTCCGGGTGGAGCTTTCGCTCCGCACCTTCTTCGAGCGACCCACCGTGGCCGGCCTGGCGCGGGCGGTCGAGGCGGAGCTGGCGGCAGCCGGGCGCGCCGCGACGGCGAGCACAGAACCGATCCCCCGCCGGCCGGATGGGTCCGGCCCCCTACCGCTCTCCTTCGCCCAGCAGCAGCTCTGGTTCCTCTCCCGTGTCGCGGGGTCGAGCACCTTCTACAACCTGCCCGTGGCGGTCCGCCTGGCGGGCCGGCTGGACGTCGCAGCGCTCGCCGCGAGCCTCGCCGAGGTGGTGCGCCGCCACGAGATCCTGCGCACCACCTTCCCGGAGAGTGGCGAGGCGGGAGGGCAGGTGGAGCAGGAGATCGCAGAGGGCGTCGCCCTCCCCCTGCCGCGGATCGACCTCGCCGGCCTGCCGGAAGCGGTGCGGCCGACGGAAGCACGCCGGCTGGCCGCGGCCGAGTCCGCACGGCCGTTCGACCTCGCAGAGGGGCCGCTTTTCTGCGCCCGGCTGTTCCGGCTCAAGCCGGAGGAGCACCTGCTGCTCCTCGTCCTCCATCACATCCTCGCCGACGCCTGGTCGATCGGCGTCCTCCTGCGCGAGCTGTCGCTATTCTACCCTCCCCTCTCGCGAGGGACCGCCGGGCCGTCGCCGCTACCCGCGCTCCCCCTCCAGTACGCCGACTACGCCGTCTGGCAGCGCGGTCGCCTCCACGAGGAGCGCCTCACCCAGCAGCTTGCCTTCTGGCGCGAACGGCTGGCCGGCCTCTCCCCCCTGGAGCTGCCGACCGACCGGCCGCGGCCGCCGGTCCAGCGTTTCCGCGGCGCCCGCCGCCGGTTCGCCCTGGCTTCTGAAGACACGGCCTCCCTGCGCGCCCTGGCCCGCGGCGAGGGGACGGCGCTCTACACCGTGCTCCTGACCGGCTTCGCGGTTCTCCTCGGCCGCCTTGCCCGGCAGGAGGACCTGGCGGTCGGCACCTTCCTCGCCAACCGCCACCGGGAGGAGGTCGAGCCGCTGATCGGCCTCTTCGTCAACACCCTGGTGCTCCGCGCCGATCTCTCGGGCGATCCGCCGTTCGCCGATCTCCTCGGCCGGATGCGCGACACCACCCTCGCCGCCGACGCCCACCAGGACCTGCCGTTCGAGCGCCTGGTCGAGGAGCTCAACCCGGTGCGGGACGCCAGCCGCAACCCGCTTGTGCAGGTGGTCTTCTCGCTGCAGAACGCGCCGCTGCCCGAGCCGCTGGCGGCCGGGGTGTGCTTCGAGCTGGCGCCGATCGAGACCGCCTCCTCGCGCTTCGATCTCCTGGTCTCGGTTCAGGAGCGGGGCGACGGCCTGGTCGGCGCTCTCGAATACGACACCGATCTCTTCACCGCCACGACCGCCGAGCGCTGGGCCCACGCCTTCCCGCGCCTCCTGGCCGCCGTCGCGGCCCGACCCGCGGCCCGGCTCGCCGCCCTGCCGCTCCTCGCGGCGGCCGAGCACCATCAGCTGCTCGCGGAGTGGAACGACACTGCGGTCCAGGTCGAAACGGCGACCCTCGACCGGCGGTTCGCCGCCCAGGCTGCTCGCACGCCGGAGGCCACGGCCCTGGTGGTCGGGGAGGAGCGCCTCTCCTACGGCGAGCTTGCCCGGCGCGCCGACCGCCTGGCCGGCCGTCTCGTCGCGCTGGGGGTGGGGCCGGAGGTGGCGGTGGCGCTCTTCCTGCCGCGCACGGTCGATCTCGTCGTCGCCCTCCTCGCGACCCTCTCGGCCGGCGGTCTCTACGTGCCGCTCGACCCCACCTACCCACCCGAGCGCCTGGCCTACGTGCTCGCCGACAGCGGCGCCGCCGTCCTGGTGACCAATCGGGAGCTCGCCTCCCAGGCCCCTGCCGGCGAGATGCCGCACCTGCTCGTCGATGAGCCCGGAGCCCCTCGGCGGCTCCCTCCCCTTCCCCGGGCCGCGCCGGCCCACCTGGCCTACGTCCTTTACACCTCGGGGTCGACCGGCCGTCCCAAGGGGGTGCAGGTCTCCCATGCTTCGCTGGCGAATTTCCTCGCGTCCATGGGCCGGCAGCCGGGCCTCACGAGCGCGGACGTCCTCCTCTCGGTGACGACGATCGCCTTCGATATCGCGGCCCTGGAGATCTTCCTGCCGCTCCTCGCAGGAGCCCAGCTTGTCCTCGTCGACCGCGGCACAGCGGTGGACGGCGAGCTGCTGCGAGGAGAGCTCGAACGCGCGGGCGCCACGGTCCTCCAGGCGACCCCCTCGACCTAGCAGCTCCTCGTCGAGGCCG
>DASQPA010000264.1:0-3696 GCA_035644215.1 Thermoanaerobaculia bacterium | reverse complement strand
CCTGGCGCGGGAGGAGGCGCTGCGGCCCTTCGATCTCGGCCGCGGCCCGCTGCTGCGGGCGACGCTGCTGCGGCTCGCCGAGCCGCGGCACCTGCTCCTCCTGACCCTCCACCACATCGTGGCGGACGGCTGGTCGATGGGCATCCTGGTGCGGGAGCTGGGGGAGCTCTATGGCGCCGCGGCGGCGGGGCGTCCGGCGGTCCTGCCGGAGCTGCCGATTTCGTATGCGGACTTCGCGGTCTGGCAGCGGGAGTGGTTGGCCGGCGGCGCCCTGGCGGAGCCGCTCGCCTGGTGGCGGGAGCACCTGGCGGGGGCTCCCGCGGTGCTCGACCTCCCCCTCGACCGGCCGCGGCCGCCGGTCCCGAGCTTCCGCGGGGCGCACCTGCCGGTCCGGCTGCCGGCGGACCTCTCCCGCGCGCTCGCGGTCTACGGCCGGACGCGGGGGGCGACGCCGTTCATGGTCCTCTCGGCCGCCTTCGCGGCCCTCCTGTCGCGGCTCTCCGGGGCGGAGGACCTGGTGGTGGGCTCGCCGGTCGCCAACCGCGAGCGCCCGGAGGTCTCCGGGCTGATCGGCTTCTTCGTCAACACCCTGGCCCTGCGCCATGACCTGTCGGGCGACCCGGCGTTCGCCGGGTTCCTCGACCGGGTGCGGACGGGGACGATGGCGGCCCTCGCCCACCAGGACGTGCCGTTCGAGCGGCTGGTCGAGGAGCTGGCGCCGGAGCGCGACCTGCGCCACACGCCGCTCTTCCAGGTGTTCTTCGCCCTGCAGAACGCGCCGGTCGGGCCGCTCGCGCTGCCGGGGCTCGCCCTGGAGCCGCTCCTCCTGTCGAACGGCCGCGCCAAGTTCGACCTCTCCCTCGCTCTGGCCGAGGCGGTGGACGGGCTCGCCGGGAGCTTCGAGTACGCGACCGACCTGTTCGACGCCGCGACGGTCGAGCGCCTGGCGGCGCGCTTCGAGCGCCTGCTCGCCGGGGCTCTGGAGCGGCCGGAGACGCGGCTCTCGGAGCTGCCGCTGCTGTCTGCCGAGGAGCGGGAGCAGCTGGTGGTGGACTGGGCGGCCCGGGTTTCCGACTACCCGCGGGAGGCGACACTCGACGGCCTGTTCGCCGAGGTGGCGGCGCACCGGCCCGATGCGGTGGCGCTGGTCGACGGCGAGCGGCAGCTGAGCTACGGCGCGCTCGCGGCGCGGGCGGGCCACCTCGCGGGCCGCTTGCGCGCGCTGGGGGTTGCGCCGGAGGTCCGGGTGGGGCTCCTCCTGCCGCGCTCGCTCGAAATGGTGGTGGCGACGCTCGCCGTGCTCCGGGCGGGAGGGGTCTACGTGCCGCTCGATCCCACCCACCCGGAAGAGCGCCTCGCCTTCCTCTTGAGCGACACCGGAGCGCCGGTGGTGGTGACGATCGCCTCTCTGCGCGCCACCCTGCCGGCGCTGGAAACCGCGGTGCTCTGCCTCGACCGCGAGGCCGGGCGCGAGCCGGGGAGCGCGGCGTTTGCCAGCCGGACGGTGGCGGAGAGCCTGGCCTACGTCATGTACACCTCGGGCTCGACCGGCGTGCCGAAGGGCGTGGCGGTCCGCCATCGCGGCGTCGTGCGGCTGGTCCGCGACAGCGACTACGCCCGGCTCGGCCGGGAGGACGTCGTGGCGCTGGTCTCGAACACTGCCTTCGACGCCGCCACCTTCGAGATCTGGGGAGCGCTCTTGAACGGCGGTCGCCTGGTGGTGATCGAGCCCGCGGCGGTGCTCCCCCCGGCCGTCTTCGCGGCGCGGCTCGCCCGCGAGGGCGTCACCCTGCTGTCCCTCACCATCGCCCTGTTCAACCGGATGGTCTGGGAGGCGCCGGAGGCCCTCCGCAACCTGCGTTCCCTGTACTTCGGCGGCGAGGCGGCCGACGCCGAGGCGGTGGCGCGCCTGGTCGCCCTGGGGCCGCCGGAACGGCTGATCCACCTCTACGGACCGACCGAGATCACCTGCTTCGCCACCTGGTATCGGGTGCCCGGGGTGCCCGGCGCGCCGGGTGCGCCGGCCCTGCCGATCGGCCGACCGCTCGCCAACACCGCGGTCTACCTCCTGGGGCGCCACCTGGAGCCGGTGGCGGCGGGAGCCCCGGGCGAGATCTGGCTCGGCGGCGACGGCCTGGCGCGGGGCTATCTCGACCGGCCGGACCGGACGGCGGAGCGCTTCGTGCCGGCGCCGTTCGGCGCCGCCGGGGAGCGCCTCTATCGTACCGGGGACCGGGCGCGCTTCCGGCCGAACGGCGAGATCGAGTTCCTCGGGCGCCTGGACGCGCAGGTGAAGATCCGCGGCTTCCGCATCGAACCGGGAGAGGTGGAGGCGGCGCTCCTCCGGCAGAGCGGGGTGACGGCCGCCGTGGTGGTGGTGCGGGAGGAGGGGGGCGAGAAGCGCCTGGCGGCCTACTATGTCGGCGCGCCGGAGCCGGCCGAGCTCCGCGCCGCCCTGCGCCGGGCGCTGCCGGAGTATCTGGTGCCCGCGGCGCTGGTGCCGCTGCCGGAGCTGCTGCTCAACCCGAACGGAAAAATCGACCGCCGCGCCCTGCCCGTGCCGCCGGAGCTGGGGGAGGGAACGGCGGGCGAGGCTCCCCGCACGGCGGTCGAGGCGCGGCTGGCGGCGATCTGGTGCGAGCTCCTGGGGCGGACGCGGGTCGGCCGGAGCGAGGACTTCTTCGCCCTGGGCGGGCATTCGCTCCTCGCCACCCGCCTGCTCTCCCGGCTGCAGACGGCCTTCGGGGTCGAGCTGCCGCTCCTCCAGCTGTTCGAGAGCCCGACGCTGTCGGAGCAGGCGGCCCGGGTGGCGGCGGCGGTGGCGGGGAGCGTGGCGCCGATCCCGCGTTCCGGCCGGCGGAAGGATCTGCCGCTCTCTTTCGCCCAGGAGCGGCTCTGGTTCCTCGATCGACTGGAGCCGGGGGCGCCGACCTACAACGTGGCCACCGCGGTGCGGCTCCAGGGCGCTCTCGACCGGCCGGCGCTCGACCGCAGCCTGGGCGAGATCGTGCGCCGTCACGAGGTGCTGCGGACGACCTTCGGCCTGGTGGCCGGGCGGCCGGCGCAGAGGGTCGGACCGGCCACGGGGTTCGCCCTGCCGCGGGTCGATCTGGCGAGCCTCGCCAGCGAGACGCGGGAGGGCGAGGCGCGCCGGCTGACGGCGGAGGAGGCGGCGCGGCCGTTCGATCTCGCACGCGGACCGCTGCTGCGCGGCATTCTCGTCGGGCTCGCGCCGGGCGAGCACCTGGCGCTCCTCACCTTCCACCATATCGTCTTCGACGGCTGGTCGGGCGAGGTGGTGGTGCGCGAGCTGGGGGCGCTCTATCCGGCGAATATTGGGGGGGGCGGCGGCGCCGGCGGCGGCCAGCCGTCGCCGCTTCCCGAGCTGCCGATCCAGTATGCGGATTTCGCCCTCTGGCAGCGGGCCCAGCTGGCCGGCGAGCGGCTGGCGGGGGAGCTCGCCTACTGGCGGGAGGCGCTCGCCGGGCTCCCGGCGCTCGCCCTGACGACCGACCGGGTCCGGCCGCCGGTCCGGAACTCGCGGAGCGCCATCCACCTGGTGCGCTGGCCGGAGGCGTTCGTGCGCGCCGCGGCAGGGCTCGCCCAGGCGCGCGGGGCGACCCTCTTCATGGCGCTCCTCGCGGGTTTCGTGGCGCTCCTCCATCGTTATACCGGGCAGGAGGACTTCGCCCTCGG
>DASQPA010000263.1:0-4463 GCA_035644215.1 Thermoanaerobaculia bacterium | reverse complement strand
GGCTTCCTTCGCGGGCCAGCAGGATACGTATCTGAACGTCATCGGCAAGCCGGCCATCCTGAAGCACATCAGCCGGTGCTGGGCCTCGCTCTTCACCGAGCGGGCGGTAGCCTACCGCCTCCAGCACGGCTTCGACCACCGCAAGGTCCACATGGCGGTGGTGGTGCAGAAGATGCTCTTCCCGCAGGCGGCGGGCATCTTGTTCACGGCCGATCCCGTCACGGCGAACCGGAAGGTGTCATCGATCGAGGCGGGCTTCGGCCTGGGCGAGGCCCTGGTCTCCGGCCTGGTGAACGCCGATGCCTACAAGGTGCGGGACGGCCAGGTCATCGAGAAGGCGATCGCCACCAAGCAGCTGGCGACGTGGGCCTTGGAGGACGGCGGTACCGAGGAAAGGGCGCTCGAGCCCGAGCGGCAGGACCGGCAGGTGCTGACGGATGCGCAGATCGTGCGACTGGCGCGCCTGGGCCGGCGGATCGAAGGGCATTTCGGTCAGCCCCAGGACATCGAATGGTGCCGGGTCGAGGAAGAGTTTCACATCGTCCAGAGCCGGCCGATCACGACCCTGTATCCCATCCCGGAAGCGGACGATCCAGGCCACCACGTCTATGTCTCCGTCGGCCACCAGCAGATGATGACCGACCCCATGAAGCCCTTGGGGCTGTCCTTGTTCCAGGGGACCGCGGCGCGACACATGGTTGCAGCGGGTGGCAGGTTGTTCGTCGACGTCACGACGCAGCTGGCCTCGCCGGCCGGCCGGCACGTGCTCTTGAACGTCCTGGGCGGCTCCGATCCGCTGGTCAAGGACGCCCTGACGACCCTCCTCGAGCGGGGCGATTTCATCGCATCGTCGCCCCAAGATCCGGAGGATCATCCGATAGATCCGGAGGATCATCCGATAGATCCGAAGGATCATCCGATAGATCCGAAGGATCATCCGAAAGATCCGAAAGCTCCGGGTCCCGGTGAAGGCAAGCCAGACACGTGGGCGGCGAGTTTCCAGGCGGAGATCGAGGACGACGATCCGGCGATCGTCGCGGACATGATCGCGCGCAGCCAGGCGTCGATCGAAGCGCTGAAGCGGGACATCCGGACGAAAGCCGGAACCGATCTCCTGGATTTCATCCTGGAAAACGACCAGCGCTCGAAGCAGAGCGTGACCGAGCCGCGGAGCCTCGCCGCGATCATGGCCGGTATCAACGCTGCCAAATGGATCAACGAGCAGATGATGGCGTGGCTGGGCGAGAAGAACGCCGCGGACACGCTCTCCCAGTCCGCACCGAACAACGTCACCTCGGAGATGGGGCTGGCGCTCCTGGACGTCGCCGACGTCATCCGTCCGCATCCGGAGGTGGTCGCGTACCTCGAACATGCGGTGGACGATGGCTTCCTGGAGGGGCTGCTGCCACTGGAGGGAGGACCGGAAGCCCATGACGCCATCGGCGCCTTTCTCGACAAGTACGGCATGCGATGCGCCGGGGAAATCGACGTGACGAGGACGCGCTGGCGCGAAGCCCCCACGACCCTGGTTCCCTTGCTCCTCGGCAACGTCAAGAACCACGAGCCGGGGGCCGGCAGGCGGAAGCTCGAGCAAGGGCGGCAGGAGGCCGCGAAGAAGGAACAGGAGCTGCTGGAACGCTTGAAGCAACTGCCGGATGGCCCGCAGAAGGCCGCGGAAGCGAAACGGATGATCGGCCGGCTCCGGACCTTCATCGGCTACCGTGAGTATCCGAAGTACGCCATCGTCAACCGCTACTTCGTCTACAAGCAGGCCCTCCTGGAAGTCGCCGGGCAGCTCGTGCGAGCCAACGTGCTCCAGAGCCAAGAAGACATCTACTACCTCACGTTCCCAGAGCTGCGCGAGGTCGTGCGCACGCACAAGCTGGACGACCAGATCGTCAGCCAGCGGAGGGCCGAGCACGAGCGCAACCGGAAGCTGACGCCACCGCGGGTGCTGACGTCCGACGGGGAAATCGTCGCCGGGGCGTACAAGCGCGCCGACCTCCCCGCCGACGCCCTGGTCGGTAACCCCGTCTCCGCGGGCGTCGTCGAGGGACGGGCGCGCGTCCTCTCGGACATGGCCGATGCCGAGCTGGAAGCGGGGGATATCCTGGTCACCGCCTTCACGGACCCGAGCTGGACGCCCTTGTTCGTGTCCATCAAGGGCCTGGTGACCGAGGTGGGTGGGCTGATGACCCATGGCGCGGTGATCGCCCGGGAATACGGCTTGCCAGCGGTCGTCGGCGTGCAGAACGCGACCCGGTTGATCCAGGAAGGGCAGCGCATCCGCGTGCATGGAACCGACGGATACGTGGAGATCCTGGCATGAGGCAGCTGGCGGCGTGACGAGAAACGCCTGGGGTACCCGGCGTTTCGGCGCCGCCTTTCCCCGCCCTCCCCAGCCGGGTCAGGTCACCTGCCGCCGCCCGTGCCGCCTCCGGCCGCGAGGCGGTCGAAGGTCGCGAGCACGGTCTCCGGCCGGGTACGGACACGGAAGTCGTCGGTCAGATCCAGCCAGCGCACGGTGCCGGTCGGGTCGATGAGGAACTCCGCCGGCCGGGCGATGCCCTGGCCGGCCTCCGGATCGACGAGGTCGTAGCGGCGGATGGCCTGGTCCTGGGGATCGGCCAGGAAGGTGTTGGTCCACCCCATCTTGGCGAGGTGCTTCTGGGTGACCTGCGGCGGATCGACGCTCACCGCCACCGGCCGGATGCCGCGCTTCGTGAGCTCGGGCAGGTGCTCCTCGAAACTCCGTAACTCGGAGTTACAGAACGGTCACCAGTAGCCGCGATAGAAGATGAGGACGACCCAGGAGGCGCGCCCCACCCCTCCGGCCACGCCGGTCCCGCCGGCCCCACCGGCCCCGCCGGCAGTACCGCCGAGGAGGTCGTAGAGCCGCACCGGCCGGCCGCTCGGGTCCGGCAGCACGAAGTCGGGCGCCTTCTGGCCGACCTTGGGCGCCCCGGCGGAGGCCGGCAGCTGGCGCGACCCGACCATCGTCACAAAGGCGAAGAAGCCGGCCACGAGCAGGCTGAGCAGGGCGAGGGTGGCGCCCGTCCACCGGCCGCGGTACCGTTCCGGCTGCCGGAAGGGGCGGCGGACCCCGGCGACGACCAGCCCCAGCCCGAGCGCGAAGAGGAGCCAGTTGG
The DNA here is from genome assembly GCA_035644215.1 of Thermoanaerobaculia bacterium. Taxonomy (GTDB): domain Bacteria; phylum Acidobacteriota; class Thermoanaerobaculia; order Multivoradales; family UBA5704; genus DASQPA01. Next base: position 1,314 of record DASQPA010000263.1, on the reverse strand, counting down.
CCCACGGCACGTCGCGGGTGACCGGGAAGCGGTAGAAGAGGACGAAGTAGCTCACGAAGGCCAGCAGGCAGACGAGGAACCCGGCAAGGGGGAGGAAGTTGCGTCGGCGGTCCATGGCGGGGGAGTATATCGCCGGTCGAGCCCGGGCGGGGGGTCTCCAGAAACGTCTTCCGGAGCTCCGAAACGTCTTCGGGAGCGCCAAAACGATTTTCGGAGCCTCCAAAACGTCTCCGGGACGTCCGGAACGGTTTCCGGAGCGTCCGAAACCTCTTCGGGACCGCCAAAACGATTTTCGGAGCCTCCGGAACGACTTTGGGAGCCTCCGGAACGGTTTCCGGGACGCCGAAAAGACTTTGGGAGCGTCCGGAACGGTTTTCGGAGCCTCCGGAACGATTTCCGGAGCTCCGGAAAGACTTTGGGAACGTCCGGAACAGTTTTCGGCGCTCCGGAAAGCCTTTGGGAGCCTCCGGAGCCTTTTCCGGGGCGTCCTATCTTGCCGTGTTTACGCCAGCGACCGAAACCCACTCACCTCCGCCGCACCCCCTCCGCCTCGCAGCGCAGGTCGAGGAGCCGCCGGACGAGCGGGCTCTCGTCGGCGCGTAGGGGAAAGGACTGGAGGCGGCGCTTGCCCAGCCGGCCGTCGAGCACGGCCAGGGCGCGGTGGACGAGGTCGTCCGAGGCGAGGGCGTCGTCCAGGGCGAGGGTCAGGTACTCGGCGAGCGAGGTCTCGAACCAGCCCTGGGAGAGGATGCCACGCTCGGCGAGGATCCGCTCGGCCTCCCGGCCGGCGTCGTGGTAGGCCTGCCGTTGCTCGGGGTTCCGGAGGTCCGTGACTCCGTGGGCCTGGCGGAGTTCCGCGGAGAGAGCGTTCCATTCGACCCAGTATTTGAGCGTGCAGAAGTTATAGACCTCGATCCCGTCGATCGTGATCCAGCCCCGGCCCTCCCCGTCGTGCACGTGGCGGTACCGGGTCGTCCGCAGCTCCACCCGGCCCGCCACGGAGGGCGCAAAGAACGCCTCGACCCTCGCCTTGAGCTTGCTCCACTGCATCGGGGCGAAGTGTCTCACGCCGCGCGCCGGGGCGTCGCTTCCGCGGCGCAGGGCCCTCCAAGGGCCCTCGGAGGGCCCACCCTATCTTGGGGGAACCCCCTGCTCGCTACCCTACCTCTGGTATGTGTCAACTGGACGCCAAATTTCCCCCCTCTCTCTACGTTAAAAATCCCCCCCTCTCTGGTTGAGCCAGCTCACCAGAGCTGGCAGTTGCAGGTACCGTCTGGTACCCGGGTGTTGTGTTGGGTGGGAGGCGGTGAGGGC
>DASQPA010000262.1:0-5506 GCA_035644215.1 Thermoanaerobaculia bacterium | reverse complement strand
GTCGAAGTCGGGAGGGGGCATCGCAGGCGTGAACCGTTCGGATTGTACCAAACGATCCCGGACGATAGTATGCAAATAAGAGCACAGAGGCCCCGGATCATGCACGACGAACCCATCGACCCCGCGCTCCTCCCTTCCCTGCCGACAGCGGAGGACGTCGCCTTCTACCGCGAGCACGGCTGGTGGATCTCGCCGGTCGTCCTCTCCGAGGAGGTGTTGGACGACGCCCGGCACGGCGCGGCGCGGCATTACGCCGGGGAGCGCGACGCCCCGCTCCCCCTGGCCGGCGGCTATCTGGACTGGACCCCCGAGCAGGGGGCGATGATCCGCCTGAACGATTACGTCTCGCTGCAGAACGACGAGCTGCGCGCCCTCCTCTTCCAGCCGGTGCTGGGGGCCATCGCCGCCCGCCTGGCCGGCACCCCGGTCGTCCGCCTCTTCCACGACCAGCTGGTGAACAAGCCGGCCGGCCTGGCCGGCGCGGCGTCGAGCATCGGCTGGCACGTCGACGCCGCCTACTGGCAGACCTGCAGCTCGCGCGCCATGCTCACCGCCTGGATCCCGTTCCAGGACTGCGACGAGGCGATGGGGCCGATCGCCATGGTCGACGGCAGCCACCGCTGGGCGGACAACGAGTGGATGAAGACCTTCAACGATCGCGACCTGGAGAAGCTGGAGCAGTCGTTTCGCACCCACGGCGAGGGGGTGAAGAAGGTTCCCCTGCTGATGAAGAAAGGGCAGGTGAGCTTCCACCACTGCCGAACCATCCACGGCAGCCTGCCGAACCGCAGCGCGAACGACCGCCTGGCCTTCGCCATCCATCTGCAGGACGCGTCGAACCGCTACACGAAGCACGTGGACGCCGCCGGCAAAGAGACGCTCCACATCAACGACCTCCTCGTCCGGCGGGACGCCAACGGCCGGCCCGACTACGCCGATCCTGACATCTGCCCGGTGCTCTGGGAAGAGCCGGCGGGGGCGTGAGCATCTAAAGGATGAACGTATGACGAGTGAGAACCTCGCCTGGTGGATCGACCGCCTGACCCCGCATCCGGCGGAGTCCGGACCGCCGCTCCTGCGGCCGCGCTCCAAGGTCTACTCGCCGAAGCGGGCCACGGTCCGGCTGCCGATCCCGGCCGAGCTCTCGGCAGCGGTCGACGGGAAAGAAGGCAGGCTCGCCGAGCTTGCCCTGGCGGGGATCGCCGGCGTTCTCCACCGCTACTCGGGCAACGAGCGGATCGCGGTCGGCAGCGCCGTGCCCCCGACCGGCAACGGCGGCGGGGCCGGGGCGGCGGTCACGGTCCTCGTCGACGTCGCCGACGAGACCCCGTTTTCCACTCTGGTCGAAACGGCGGCGCGGTCGGCGCGCGAGGCCTATCTGCGGAGCTGGCCGATCGCCGAGGTGGTGAGCGCCCTGGGCCTCCAGGAGATCCAGAACCGCCACCCGCTCTTCTCGGTCGCCGTCGCCGCTCCGGCCCTCTCGCCGCTCCCCGGCGATCTGCGCAACGACGTGACCGTGGAGATCGCAGACCAGGGGGCCACCCTGGTCCTCGACTACAACGCCCGGCTCCTGGAGCCTGAGATCGTCGACCGCTTCGGCCGGCACGTCCTCCACTTCCTCGCCGCCGGCCTGGCCGCTCCGGCGAGCCCCGTCCACGCCCTCGACTATCTCGATCCGGCCGAGCGCCGGCTCCTGCTCGACGAGTGGAGCGGCGGGCAGGTCCACTTCGACGACCCGCGGCCCGTCCAGCGGCTGTTCGAGGAGCAGGTGGAGCGGACCCCCGGCGCCGAGGCCCTCGTCTTCGGCGGGCAGTCGCTGACCTTCGACGAGGTCAACCGCCGGGCCAACCGGATCGCCCACCTCCTGCGGTCGCAGGGGGCCGGGGTGGGGCAGGCGGTCGGCCTCTGCGTTGCGCCGTCGCCCGACCTGCTCATCGGTCTCCTGGGGATCTTGAAGTCGGGGGCGGCGGCGGTGCCCATCGTCCCCACCTTCCCGCCGGTCCGCAACGCCCTGACCATCGAGGACGCCGGCCTCTCGCTCATCGTCACCGAGACCGGCCTGCGCGAACGGCTTCCGGCGTCCGGAAGATCGGGGATCTCGGCGATCACCGCGCTCTGTCTCGACGCCCTGGCCGGGGAGCTCGCCGCCCAGCCGGAGGAGAACCCGCCGTCCGAAGCGACGGCCACCGACCTCGTCTACATCCTCTTCACCTCCGGCTCGACCGGCCGGCCGAAGGGGGTGCAGATGGAGCACCGCTCGCTGGTCAACCTGATCCTCTGGCAACGGCAGCGCGGCGAAGACCCGGCGGGCCGGCGGACCCTCCAGCGCACCTCGATCGGTTTCGACGTCTCCTTCCAGGAGATCTTCTCCACCTGGTGCTTCGGCGGCAGTCTGGTCGTCGCGCCGGACGCGGTGCGCGACGACGTCTCGCTCCTTCCCTCCTTCGTCGACGAGCACCGAATCGCCCGCCTCTTCATTCCTCCCGTCGCGCTCCACCAGCTGGCGGCCTCGGCGCAGACCCAGAAGTGCTCGCTCGCCAGCTTGAAGGAGATCCTCGTCGCCGGCGAGGCGCTGCAGATCTCGATGGCGGTCATCCGCCTCTTCCGCGAGATCCAGTGCGCGCTCGACAACCAGTACGGCCCGACCGAGACCCACGTGGTGACCGCCCACGCGTTGACCGGCCTCTCCACCCGCTGGCCGGCCCTGCCGCCCATCGGCCGGCCGATCGCCAATGCCCGGGTCTACCTCCTCGACCGCTGGCAGCAGCCGGTCCCCGTAGGCGTTCCTGGCGAGATCGCCATCGGCGGGGTGCCGGTGGCGCGCGGTTATCTCCGGCCCCTCCAGCCCCTCCGGCCCGAGCCCGGTCGATCAACGATGGAGGAGGCCTTCCTCGCCGATCCCTTCTCGGAAGATGCGCCTGAAAACATCGGTCGCCTCTACCGTACCGGCGACGTCGGCCGCTTCCTGGCCGACGGCACGATCGAGTTCCTCGGCCGGCGCGACGAGCAGGTGAAGATCCGCGGCTATCGCATCGAGCTGGGCGAGATCGAGTCGCTCCTCCTCGCGGTCCAAGGCGTGCGCCAGGCCGCCGTCGCCGTACACGAGGACGAGGCGCGGGGCAAGCAGCTGGCGGCCTATGTGGTGACCGAGACTCCCGGGAAGCCGGAGGCCGCCGACCTCCGCACCTATCTCCTGGAGCGCCTCCCCGGGCACATGGTCCCCGCGCCGTCGGCCTTCGTCTACCTGGACACTCTGCCTCTCACCCCCACCGGCAAGGTGGACAGGAAGGCCCTCCCGGTCCCCGAGATGCGGCCGCGCGAGCTCGACGATCTTTCGGGCAAGAGCGACACCGAGCAGCAGATCGCCGCCATCTGGGGGAAGGTCCTGGGGATGGAAAGCGTGGGAGTGGGGGAGGACTTCCTGGACCTGGGCGGCCACTCGCTCCTGGGCATCCAGATCGTCTCCCAGATCAACGAGGTCTACCACGTCCGCCTGCCGCTCTCGATGTTCCTGCGCGGCACGACGGTCACCCGGGTGGCGGAGACGGTCGAGGAGATGAGCGGGCTGCGCCGCGCCAGGCCGGAGGCTTCCGCGGCAGGGGAGACCGGGCGGCGCGCCGAGGTGCAGGAGGTCGATCTCGGCGGTCGCAAAATCTTCTGCCTGCAGAAGGCAGAGGCCGCCTATCTCTACGTCGACGTCTTCGTCCACAAGACCTACGACCGGGCCGGCATCCGCTATCCGGAGCAGGGCGTCGTCTTCGACGTGGGAGCGAACATCGGCCTCTTCACCCTCTACGCCAAGGACCGCGCCCCGGGCCTCACGGTCTACGCCTTCGAGCCGGTGCCGCCGCTCTTCGACGTGCTCCGCCGCAACACCGAGAGCCTCCAAAACGTCCACCGCTTCGACTTCGCCCTCTCCGACCGCGAGGGCACGGCGGCGCTCACCTACTACCCGACCCTCTCCGGCATGTCCTCCTTCTATCCCGACCCGGGGGAGGAGCGGGCGCTCCTCTCGACCATCCTGCGCAACCTGGCCGACCAGGGATGGGAGGGGATGCGCGAGGTGCTCCCGTTCTCCGCCGAGCTGGTCGACGACCGTCTGGCCGCGACCACCTTCGAGACGCCGCTGCGCCCCCTGTCGAGCGTCCTCGCCGAGACCGGGATGGCGCAGATCGCACAGATCGACCTGCTGAAGATCGACGTGCAGAAAGCCGAGCTCGACGTCCTCCACGGGATCGCGGCCGAGGACTGGCCGAAGATCCGGCAGCTGGCGGTCGAGGTGCACGACCTCGATCACCAGGTCGAGAAGGTGAGCTCTCTCCTCGCCGGGCACGGCTACCGGGTGAGCGTCGAGCAGGACCCGCTGCACAAGGGATCGGTCGTCCACTTCGTCTACGCGATCGCCTGAAGGAGCCTTGCGATGTACCTCCCTCCCGAACAGATCGCCCTCCTTCCCGGCGAGGACGATGTCGCCTTCTACCGCGAGCACGGCTGGTGGATCTCGCCCCCCTGCCTGGGCGACGACGAGATCGAGGCCGCGGCCTTCGGCGCCGAGCGCTACTACGCCGGCGAGCGCGACAGCCCGCTGTTGGCCGATCCCGGCACCGACTGGTCGGAGGCGGACGGCAACGTCCTGCGCCAGAACGACTACGTGTCGCTTCAGATCGACGAGCTCTACGCGCTCGCCCACAACCCGATCCTCGGGGCAATGGCCGCCCGGCTCGCCGGCACCCCCGAGATCCGCCTCTTCCACGACCAGCTGGTCTACAAGCCGGCCGGTGCCGTTCCCACGGATACCATCGTCGGCTGGCACACCGACCGCGCCTACTGGCGGACCTGCACCTCGGACGCTATGCTCACCGCCTGGATTCCCTTCCAGGACCTCTCCCCGGAGATGGGACCGCTGGCGGTGCTCGACGGCAGCCACCGCTGGCCCGACAACGATCACCTGAAAACCTTTCACAATTCGGACCTGGTGGCGATCGAGGCGCAGATCCGGAAGGCCGGCGAAAGGAAGGTCGTCCCCCTGCTGATGAAGAAGGGGCAGGTGAGCTTCCACCACTGCCGGACGATCCACGCGAGCTACCCCAACACCTCGGTCCTCCCGCGGCTCGCCTTCGCCATCCACGTGCAGGACGAGGCGAACCGCTTCCGCCGCGTGGTGGGGGAGGACGGCAAGCCGGTGAAGCACATCAACGACATCCTGGTCACCCGGGATGCCGACGGTGACCCGGACTATCGGGACCCCGCGGTCTGCCCGGTGCTCTGGCGGGAGGAGCCGGCGGGGTGAGGGTCTGCGATTACGTCGCGCGCTGGCTTTTGCTGCAGGGGATCGACCTCGTCTTCGACCTGCCGGGTGGGATGATCAGCCCGCTTTTGGACGCGCTCGACCGCACGCCGGGAATGCGGGCGATCACGATGCACCACGAGCAGGGGGCGGCCTTCGCGGCGGACGCCGCGAGCCGACTCCGGGGCACCCCGGCGGTCGCCCTCGCCACCGTGGGAC
>DASQPA010000261.1:0-14693 GCA_035644215.1 Thermoanaerobaculia bacterium | reverse complement strand
GAGGCGCCGGATGCCCAGGGCGGCGACCTCGGCGGCGCTCTCGGCCCCCACGTCCACATAGGCTTCCGTCAGGCTGAAGGGCGGCGGCTCGTTCCCCGGCCGGCGCTCCTCCAGGTGGACCGAGTGGACCGCCACGACCCCTGGCACCCCTCCCCCGCCAGATCCAATCGTCACCACCTGCCCCTCCAGGGTCTGTTCCCAGAGCGCGCCCACGAGTCCGGTACCAGCGGGGAGGAGGCGGAGATAACCGTCCTCCTGAATGTCGCTCACCACGAAACCCGGCTCTCCCAGCGGGCCGGCGACGAGCCGCTTCGGCTCTCCCGACCCCAGGGTGACGACGACGTTGCCCAGGGCGTCGCTCTCGACCGGCAGTCCGGCGAGCCGGGAGCGCACGAAGGCCGCCGCTTCGTCCTCCCGCCCGGCTCCGGCGGTGGTGCGCAGGAAAGCGAGGAGCTCCTCGCCGCGCCCGGCCCCGGGAATGGATGGAGTGGGCGGGGCGGCGGCCAGCAGAAAGACGAGGAGGGGGAGCAAGGAGAGATGGCGCACGAATCTTCCTCCTACGAAGGCCCTGGGGTGCGGGGGTAGAATACCCTCTATGGCCACGATCCTCACCCCCGCCGCCGCGACCGCCACCCCCCGGACCGTGCGTGCCCCTCGCGGCAGCGCGATCTCCTGCCGCGGCTGGCAGCAGGAGGCGGCGCTGCGGATGCTGATGAACAACCTGGACCCCGAGGTGGCCGAACGGCCCGAGGACCTGGTGGTCTATGGCGGCTCCGGCAAGGCGGCGCGCAACTGGGAGTGCTTCGAGGCGATCGTCGCCACCCTGAAGCGCCTGGGCAACGACGAGACCCTCCTCGTCCAGTCGGGCAAGCCGGTGGCGGTGTTCCGGACCCACGCCGAGGCGCCGCGGGTGCTGATCGCCAACTCCCTTCTCGTCCCCCACTGGGCGACCGCCGACGAGTTCCGGCGCCTGGAGGGGTTGGGGCTCACCATGTACGGCCAGATGACGGCCGGCTCCTGGATCTACATCGGCACCCAGGGCATCCTCCAGGGCACCTACGAGACCCTGGCCGAGTGCGCGCGGCAGCACTTCGGCGGCAGCCTGGCCGGGCGGCTCACCGTCACCGCGGGGCTGGGCGGCATGGGCGGCGCCCAGCCGCTCGCCGTGACCTTGAACGAAGGGGTCTGCCTGGTGGCCGAGGTCGACCGCCACCGCATCGAGCGCCGGCTCGTTACCCGCTACCTGGACGAGGTCGCCCCCGATGTGGAGGCCGGGGTGGCGCGGGCACTCGCGGCGCGCGACAAGAAGGAGGCGGTTTCGATTGCCGTCCCGGTCAACGCCGTGGACCTCCTCCAGCACCTCCTGGCTGCCGGCATCGTGCCCGACGCCCTGACCGACCAGACTTCCGCTCACGACGCCCTGGAGGGGTACGTCCCCCACGGCCTGCCCTATGGCGAGGCGCTCGCGCTGCGCACCCGTGATCCCCAGGCCTACATCGCCCGTTCCATGGCCTCGATGGCGGCGCACGTGCAGGCCATGCTCGCCCTTCAGGAGCGCGGCGCGGTGACCTTCGACTACGGCAACAACCTGCGCGGCCAGGCCCTGGCGGCAGGGGTGACCAACGCTTTCGACTTCGCCGGCTTCGTACCCCTCTTCATCCGGCCCCTCTTCTGCGAGGGGAAGGGTCCCTTCCGCTGGGCGGTGCTCTCCGGCGATCCGGAGGACCTGGCGGCGACGGACGACGCCATCCTGGAAACCTTCCCCGGCGACGCGGCCCTGGCGCGCTGGATTCGCCTGGCGCGCGAGCGGGTAGCCTTCCAGGGGCTCCCGGCGCGCATCTGCTGGCTGGGGTATGGCGAGCGGGCGAAGGCGGGGAAGGTGTTCAACGACCTCGTGACCTCCGGCCGGGTGAAGGCGCCGATCGTCATCGGCCGCGACCATCTCGACTGCGGCTCCGTGGCCTCGCCCAACCGCGAGACAGAGGGGATGAAGGACGGCTCCGACGCCATCGGCGACTGGCCGATCCTCAACGCCCTGCTGAACGCGGTGAATGGGGCGACCTGGGTGTCGGTCCATCACGGCGGGGGAGTGGGGATCGGCTACTCCCTCCACGCCGGCATGGTCGCCGTGGCCGACGGCTCCCCCGAGGCCGCGCGCCGGCTGGAGCGGGTCCTCACCGGCGACCCCGGCATGGGCGTCATCCGCCACGCCGACGCCGGCTACCCCGAGGCGATCGGGTTCGCCCGCGAGAACGGGGTGGACGTGCCGATGCTGCCGCGGTGAGGTCTACTCTTCGAACGGGCTCTTGTCCGTGATCTCGCCGTTCGGCAGCTCGTAATACAGCTTGCCATTCAAGGAATAGACGTTCGGCACCCCCATCCGGCGGCTCTCCTCCTGGGCCGCCCGGACGGCGCGGTTGCCGATGCGCTGGATTTCGGCTGCGTTGCGGTAGGTCTCAAGCCGCAGCGATTTCTCATTCTTCACGGCGCGCTCCCCGCATGAACAGAGCGAAAAGGGCTTCGTTCAAGATCTCGTACAGAGGACCCTCTCCGATTGCAACCGGCTGGAAGGCCTCGTTGGAATTATAAGATAGATTCCACTCGGTTGCTTCCAACCGATAGGTTTCCCAGAAGTTCACTTTACTGCGGTAGAAGCGACGCCGGATGTCGATCTCAGGTACGTCATGGCCGCCCTTCTTGACTCTCTCCTTGACACGATCCACACAGGTCTGCGCGTTTTCCAAAAAGACGAAAACGATCTTGATCGCGTACTGCTCATCGCGCGCGAGCTTGAAGATCTGCCGGACACTGCGCCCAGAGAGCGTCGATTCGAGGATCAGATCCTCTCCTGCGGCGATCCCTTCCTTTACTCTCCGGGAGAACTCCCGACCGGCCTCGATCCGGGCCAGGCTCGGCTGCTCGGGGCTGATCTCCGCAGCGATGGCGTCCGCGCTCAGGTAGCGGTAGGGATAGACCTGAAGGTAGTCCTGTACGAACGTGGTCTTGCCGGCCCCGTTGGGCCCTGCCACAATCACGAGCATCCTGGGCAATTCCAGCTCCTTGGTCCAGCCAGCTGCTGAGGCTGTAGTCTAGCCCGAATGTGGCGCGCCCTTCCTCTCCTCCTGACCCTTCTCGCCTGCTCCGGTCCCCCTCCGGGCGGCCGGGTGCTCGTGCTGGGCCTGGACGGCCTCGATCCCCGCGCGGTCGATCTCCTGATCTCCGAGGGGAAGCTCCCCAACTTTGCGAAGCTGAAGCGCGAGGGAGCCTACGGCCCTCTGCGCAGCCGGCAACCGCTCCTCTCCCCGGTGGTGTGGACGACCATCGCCACGGGGAAGCTCCCGGAGCAGCATGGGATCGGCCACTTCGTGGCGCTCGACGCCGCCGGCCGGGAGATCCCGGTCACCCGGGAGATGCGCCGGGTGAAGGCGGTCTGGAACATCGCCGCGGAATCCGGGCGGCCGGTCGGGGTGGTGGGCTGGTGGGCCACCTGGCCTCCCGAGCCGGTCCGCGGCTTCGTGGTCAGCGACCATACGGCCTACCATTTCCTCTTCCCCCAGGGCGCGAGCGGTGGAAGCGGCAAGGGGGGAGGGCCGGCCGATACCTGGCCGCCGGAGCTCCGGACGGAGATCACACCCCTCCTGCGCCGCCCCGGGGACCTCCGCTACGAGGAGCTCCAGCCGTTCGTCAACGTCTCCCGCGAGCGCTTCGACCGCCCCTTCGACTTCGCCGACGACCTCTCTCACTTCAAGTGGGCCTTGGCGACCGCCATGAGTTATCGGGACGTCGGCCTCGATCTGTGGAAGAAGCGGGAGCCTCGGCTGGAGATGATCTATATTGAGGGAACCGACTCGACCGCCCATCTCTTCGGCCACCTCTTCCGCGCTCAGGGCCTCGCCGGAGAGCTGGCGGAGCAGCAGCGCCAGTTCGGCGGCGCGGTCGAGGCCATGTACCGCTTCGCCGATCAGGTCGTGGGCGACTGCCTGCAAGCGATGGACGCCGACACCACCCTGGTCGTCCTCTCGGATCATGGTTTCGACCTGGGCGTCCTCCCCGACGATCCGAGCCAGACCCGCGATCTGCGGCGGGTGAGCGAGCGCTACCACAACGAGCAGGGCGTCCTCTTCCTCTATGGGCACCGGGTGCGGCCCGGAATGGCGATCGACGGCGCCGGCATTCTCGACGTGGCGCCGACCCTCCTCACCCTGCTCGGCCTCCCCGCCGCCAGGGACATGCCGGGCCGGGTGCTCTCGCGGGCGCTCGACACCGGGTTCCAGCCGGCGCGGGTCGCCACCTATGAAACGCAGGGGGAGAAGCCGGCCCCGGGCGCGCCGGGCGGCGATCCGGCGGCCGATCCCGCCCTCCTCGCCCACCTGCGGAGCCTGGGCTATCTCTCCGGAACCAAAACGGGGGAGGCCGGGACCCGCTCGCCGGGCAGCGACCGGGTCCTCGCCACCCTCCATTTCCGGAACGGCGAGTACCGGGAGGCGGCGCAGATCTACGCCCGCCTGCTGGCCCAGGCCCCGGAGGACGGCGGCCTCCACGCCAGCCTGGGGGCGACCCTGGGCGCTCTCGGGCGCTACGACGAGGCCGAAGCGGAGCTGCAGAAGGCGATCCAGCTCGCTCCTCTCCGGCCGGAGGGCTACCACGACCTGGCGGTGCTCGCCGAGCGGCGCGGCGACCGGGGGAGGGCGGTCGAGCTCTACCGCAAAGCTCTCCTCTACGATCCCCGGCACGAGCCCTCCCGCCGCGCCCTCGTGCGCCTGACCGGCGATCCCCATGCCCGCCCTCCCGCCGGCGAGGCGGATCACCAGGCCCAGGAGCTGGCCGGAAAGGCCGCCGAGGCCGCCCGCCGCGGCGCCTATGACGAGGCCCTGGCGCGGCTCGACGAGGCGGAACGGCTCGCTCCCCGCTCCGCGCTGGTCTGGCAGTACCGGGCGAACGTCCACTACCTGAAGGGCGACCGCGCCGGGGCGATCCGGGCGCTGGAGAAGGCCCTGGAGCTGGAGCCCGACAATGCCCTCTTTCGCACCAACCTGGAGCGCCTGCGCGCCGGCGGGTGATCTGCTTTACAGCCGATCGACTTTGCCGAGCAGCACCACGTCCCCCGGCTGGATCGTCAGCGGCTGAGCGGTGAGCACGCCGCTCCGGTCGAGGTCGCAGAGGAGCTGGGTGCCGCGGACGACGCAGAAGTCGGCCCGGCCGTCGCCGTCCGCATCGCCGAGGAGCGGCACGTCCCCCGGCTGGACGTTTTCAGCCAGAACCAGGCCCGTCGTGCCGTCCCTGTGGGTGTCGCAGAAGAGCTGGCCGTCCCGGAAAACACAGAGGTCGGCCTTGCCGTCGCCGTCCACGTCGCCGAGGAGGGGGAGGTCGCTCGCCAGACCGAAGGCGACCTTGAGCTCGGCGCCACCGCCGTCGTGGGCGGTGTCGCAGAGGAAGAAGCGGCCGCGGCGGACGCAGGGGTCGGCGATGCCGTCGCCGTCCACGTCGCCCAACAGCGGCACGTGGGCGGCCGCTCCGAAGGGAATCGTCGCCACCGCATAGCCGCTCCCGGAGAGGGCGCAGAGATAGGTGCCGGCGTGGCGGACGCAGGGGTCGTCCGCACCGTCGCCGTCCAGGTCGGCGAGGAAGGGGCGGTCTCCCGCCGCGGTTCCGTTGCCGAGTTGGACGAGCGGAGTGAGGCTGCCGCCAGCCGCGCCGCAGAGGAAGGTGCTGCCGCGATAGACGCAACGGTCGCGGTTCGAGAGGGCGCGGAAGGAGCGGGCGAGGGTCTCGAAGGTTCCCTCCTGGGTAATCCGCCAGGTGACGAGGAAGGTGCTGTTCTCGCCGAGAGCGACGGACGGCGCGCTGGCATAGTCGAGGCCGCCGAAGTCTCCCAGCGGTTGCTCGGAGACCGCGAGGTCGGCGCTCTGCGGCACCCCCTCGCGACTGAAAAGACGGGCGAAGTGCACCGGGAAGCCGACACTGTCGAGCCCTTCCCAGGCCACGGCGAAATTTCCCCGCGAATCCATGGCGAGGGCAGGGAAGCGGCTGACGGCGGCGCTCTCGGAGAGCTGCTGAACGGACCCGACCGGCTGGCCGGCCGGGTCGAACGGCTGCCCGAGGATCTTCTCGAGATCGGACCAGACGACGAGGAAGCGCCCCTCGGCGCTCGCCGCCACCCGCGGGTTTCTCCCGCCGCCCGACCCGACGACCTCGACCTCGCCGCCGAGCGGCCGCCCGCGGGGATCGTAGCGGCGTAGTGCGATGCCCGTGTGGGTCTCGTAGACGACGAGGGCGTTTCCCCGGCCGTCCATCGCCGCAGCGGGAGCCGCCTCGGCCTGCTGGCGGCCGGTGACCGCGAAGCGACCGCTCGCGGCCTTCCCCGTGGCGTCGAAGAGCTGCGCCTGCAGGGTGCCGAATCCCTCCTCGGGGTTGCCGGCCAAGGGGAGAGGCTGCAGCCAGGTGACGATCGAGCGGCCCGTGGGGTCCATGCCGACCGCCTCGTAGGGCGCCGGCAGCAGCATCTGTCCGGCGTTCCCCACCGCCGAGGAGTAAAGCTTGACCTCGCCTCCCAGCGGCTTGGCGTCGGCGCCGAACGGACGCGTGCGGAGGAAGAAGCGGGACCTGTTGCTGGTGAAGTTCGCGTCGGTGAGCTCCCAGGCGACGACGAAACGGCCGGCGCGGTTGCCGGCGATCCGCGGGTTTTCGACGTCCAGGGCGTTGCCGAACGGCACGATGTCGAGCCCGGGGCCGAGCGGCTGGGCGTGGAGCCCGACCTTCCGCCCGTGGATGCCGCCCATGAAACCGATCGGCTGCGATCCCCCATAGATCGTGTAATCGGCGGACCAGGCGACGACGAATTCCCCCACCGCTCCCGCCGTCACGTCCGGCGCGTTGATCTGAGAGGGGGTATCGAGCGCGGTGGTCAGGATCACCTCGCCGGAGACTGCCACCACGTGGGTGGCGGGCGGCGGCGCGGCGAGTACGGCGGCGAGCAACAGCGACGACGTCAAGCTGCGTTTCATCGGACCTCCGGCCAGCCAAGACTGACCTGCCGTCTTGATTTTATGCCACCCTACTATATCGAAGTTCCCGGATTTGCGTCGCGCCTCTGGCCGGTAGTACCTTTCATCAACCGCTGTTCGTTGACCGGACCGCGCCCGACGAGGCGCCTGGAGGTTGGGCATGCCCCCGCAGAACCCGGAGAGGCTCCTGGTCGAGGAGCTCCGCGCCGCCGTCCTCGGCAAACCGTTGCCCTCGACCGCCTACCTGACGGTGGGGGACCTGGCGAACAGCCTGACCTCGGGCGGTTCCGCCAACTGGCCGCCGCTGGGCTGGGCGGTGCGCTACATCCTGAAGGATGCCGATGCGCCGGACCAATGGCGCAACTTCTTCTCCACCTCGATGGCCAAGGGCTTCATGGGCGACGAGGAGTTCAGCGCCATCTACTGGGCCCTGCACCTGGCCGCCGTCCTCGCGGTGGGGGGCTCCGCCCGCGAGCGCGGCGACTCCGACCTCGCCTCCTCGTCTCTGGGCTGGCTCACCTACTGGTTCGGGGTCTGTGTCCTCTGCGAGGCGCCGGACGGACACGTCATCCTGCCCGGCCTGCGCTCGGCCGGCCACCCGCCGGACCCCGGGATCAAGGAGTGGGTGCTGGCGATCGCCCGCGGCGACGATGCTCAGCGCCGGCGCTGGGAGGACGTGGCCCGCCAGGAGAAGCTGGGGCTCAAGGTCCAGTGGGCCTGGCTGGTGGATGTCTGCAATGCCCTGACCGACACCCTCCACCGGGCCTTCGCCCCGCTGACCGGCAAGCCGCCGGAGGAGATCCCGCCCCTCCTGCCGCCCTACCGGCTGGACGTCCCGCTGACCGTCTACCGGACCGCCCACGGCGTCGCCGCCTACCTGACGCGGAGCGACAACCCCAACACCGCCGCCTGGCTCGCCGGCAGTTGGATCGACGGCCAGGAATCCTGGGGTCCCAAGAACGGCGGCGTCAGCGCCGGGCGCTTCCGGGAGCACGGCGACGACGCCACGGTGGGCCGGGAGGGGACGGTGCTGCACTACGCGAGCTCCCACTTCGGCAGCGCCGACGTCGAGCTGCCGCCCGGGCCGGCTTTCGAGGTCACCCTGGGCACCGGCGGGACGGCCCCGCCCCCGGGGCCGCCTACTCCGGTCCCGCCGACTCCGGTCCCGCCTACTCCGATACCGCCCACTCCGGATCTGCCCTCTCTGGAGCCGTCCAATCCGGTGCCGTCCAATCCGGTGCCGTCCACTCCGGAGCCACCCACTCCGGTCCCGCCCACTCCCGTTCCGCCCTCGTCGCTGTCACCGCCCCTGGGGACCGGCCGCACCGCCGCGGCGATCGCCGCCGACGTCCAGACCCTGGCGGTGCCCAGGAAGCAGCTGGGGCTGCGTGATCGCCTGGTCGAGGAGATGAGGCAGCTCCCGGCCGGCCGGCCGCCCGGTCAGATCGCGGCCGACCTGGGGACGCTCGGTATCTCGCAGGGCCAGCAGGACCTCTGGCATCGCCTGCAGGAGGAGGTGAAGGGCTTCACCAACCCGGGATAAGGTCTCCAGGGGGTAGAATGCCGGCAGCGCTCGCCAGGTGAGCGCGGAACACCGGCCTACCCGTGACGCCTTTCCTCCTCGAGCTCGCGATCCTTGCCGGGGCGGTCGCCTCGCCGCTCCTGCCCGCCCCGGGGTCGGCCCTCGCCCTCTTCCTGCTCGCCGCCCTCTGGCTGCGCCTGCGGCCGCCACACCGGGAGGTCGCGGTGGCCGGCACGGCCCTGCTCGTCGGCTTCCTGGCCTTGGCGGTCCAGGGCTCGCTGCGCCTGGGCGAGCGGACCTCCGAGCGCGAATGGGTCGCCACCGCGCGACAGCGGTACGAGCTCCTCTGGCAGGGGCTCTGGCGGGAGGCCGGCAACGCCGCCCAGGCGGTCGCCCGCCCGCGCCAGGACTTAGACCCCCAGGCGACGCTCGCCGCCTTTCGGCGGCTCGCCGAATTGGAGGTGCGGGCGGGGGGCGGCCGTCACGGCCTGCTGCTCCTCGACCCCGACGGCAACGCCGTGGCCTGGTCGGGGGAGGGGCTGCTGCACGAGCTCAAGCCCGAGGCCGTGCCGCGCGAAGGCCCCCACTTCGTCGCCGGCTGGAGCGCCATCACCCTGCTCGCCGTCAAGCCGCTCGACGGCGCCCGCCGCCCCTGGCGGGTGGTGGCCGGGGCGAGCTTCCCCTCCCAGCAGCTCCCCTTCGCCGCCCCGGGGGGACCTGCCTGGATGCCCGGGGCGCCCGCGGCGAACGCGCGCTGGTCGCTGGTGCGCGACCCGCGGGAGGTCGCTCCCGGCGCCCTCGCCGTCGCCGCCCGCGGCCTTCCCACCCTGGTGGTGGCGCGCAGTCCCCTCGCGCCGGGGCTCCCCGGGCTGCCCTTCCCCGAGCCGCCGCTCTGGCCGGAGCCGCTGGCCTGGGGGGCGATCGGCTTCGCCCTCCTGGCCCTCGCGGTCATGCGGGGGGTGGGGATCGCCCTGCCGGCCGGGACCTCGGCGGGGATCGAGCGCCGGCACGCCATCGCTCCGCTCGCCCTCTTTGGCGTCCTCGCCTGGGGAGCGGCGGCCCGGCTGCCGGCGACGACGGTGGCCGTCCTCGTCCTCGGCCTCGCCCTGGCGACCCTCGGCCTGCGCGCGCGCCGCCGGCCGCCGGCCGCTGGCGGGATCGTCAAGGAGGGAGCCGTTCGCTCCGAGGACGGCGACCGAGGCGCCTGCGAAGCAGCCCGAGGAGCCGCCCGCAGGGCGAACGGCGGCCGTCGCGGGCAACGCGGGCATCGCCGCGCCGCCCTCGCCGGAGCGGGAGCGGTCCTCCTCCTCGCCGCCCTGGCCGGGGCCGAGCAGCGGTTCGAGGGGCCGCTCGACCTCGGCGGCTCCCTGCTCGCCGCGCCCCAGGTCCTCGCCCTGCGGATCGCCCTTTCCGCCGCCGTCTTCGGCCTCCTCTGCCTCGCCGGCCGGCGGGCCGCCCCGACCGCCCCCGACATCTCCGACCTCCCCGACGTCCCCGCGCCGCCCGCCGAGCGCCGCGACCTCTGGGCCTGGCTGGCGGTGGCCTTCCTCCTCGCCGGTTCCGCCGTCGCCGACCTCGCCCCGGTCGCCCTCGTCCTGCTCGCCGCGGGCGGAGCGGCCGCCGCCCTGTGGGCCGGGTGGCGCGACTTGGCGCATTCCGGCATGGTGCTCGCTGCCCTCGCCCTCATCGCCGTGCTCGCCGCCTCCGGGGCCGCCGAGACCGCCTATCGTTTCCGCCTCGGCTCCTTCGCCGCGAAGGAGCTCCTGCCGCGCTTCGCCCCGCCCACCGAGGCCGAGGTCGTCGCCCTGTCGCGCGACCTGGCCGCTCATTTCCGCTCGCGCGACCTGAAGAACCTGGTGCCGCGCACCCCCGAGGGGCTGGAGCGGCAGGACCTGGCCTTCGCCCTCTGGCGCACCTCGCCCCTGGCCCGCCGGCACACCCTCTCGGCGCTGGTCGTCCAGCCGTTCTCCGGGCCCGCCTCCTCCTTCTCCTTCGGCATGCCGCTCACCGGCGACGGCCAGGTCGACGAGCGGCTGATGCGCCTTTCCGCGCTCCGCCTGCCGCTCTGGGGGAAGGCGCTCATCGGCGACGAGGCGGTCCTCACCTATGCCGGCGTCCCCTGGGCGCGGGCGCGCTACTGGCTCCTGCCGCGACCCGGCTTCGAGGTGGCCGACCGGCGCGACCTGGGGGAGGTCGAGGTGGGGCTCCTGAAGGGCGAGCCGGCGGCCAGCCCCTTCGACCAGATGCCCTGGCCGGCGCTCTACGCCCTCTACGCCCCGAACCGCCGCGCCACCTTCTCCCCCTGGGAAGAGGCGCCGCCGCTGCCCTCGGCGCTCGTCCATCCCGGCAAGACCGGCGCGCGGGCGGTCTGGCTGGGCACCCCGGACGGCCCGGCCCGCGCCTTCGCCCGCCGCACCCCCGGCGGCTGGGAGGTGGTCTACCTGCCGCTCGAAACCCCGCTCGACGCCCTGGAGCGGACCGCCACCCCGGCCCTCGCCGTGCTCCTCCTCCTCGCCCTGGCGGTGGTCCTCGCCCTCCTCCTCTCCCTGCCGCGCGCCGCCTTCCGCGACCTCCTGCGGCGGACCGTCCGCTCCTACTCGAAGCGCCTGCTCCTCGTCTACACCGCCCTCCTCCTCGTCCCCCTCCTCCTCCTCAACGCCGTCCTCGTGCGCACCATGGGCGAGCGACTGGGGCGCGAGCAGCGGACGGCGGGGGAGGACGCGCTCTCCGCGGCGCAGCGGGAGCTGGGCGACCTCGTCCTCTCCTCCCAGCCCGGCTTCGGGCTGGACACCACCTTGAACGACGACGCCCTCACCAAGCTCTCCCAGGTCGTCCACCACGAGGTCAACCTCTACTGGCGCTCGCGGGTCTCCGCCTCCTCCCGGCACGAGCTGTTCACCGCCGGCCTCCTCCCCAAGCGCATCCCGGGGGAGATCTACTCCCGCCTGGCGCTCCTGGGCTACGACCTCTCCTCGCGCACCAACCACGCCGGCGGCACCGAGTACCTGGAGCTCTACGCCCCGCTCAAGGTGCCCGGGGTGGTGCAGAGCGAGGAGCACCTCTTCCTCTCGGTCCCCCTCCTCGCCCAGCAGGAGGAGGCGGCGGCCGAGCTGGCGCACCTGCGCCGCCGCGCCTTCCTGGTCACCGCCGCCCTCTTCGCCCTCTCGGTCGCCGTGGGGACCCGCCTGGCGCAGAACTTCACCCGCCCGCTCGCCCAGCTGGTCTTAGGGACGCGGCGGATCGCCGCCGGGGCGCCGTCCCTCGACCTCGCGCCCACCGAGCTCGAGCTGGCGGCCCTGGTCGCGGCGGTCGACGAGATGGCGCGCCGGATCGCCGAGGGGCGCGAGCGGCTGGTGCGCGAGAAGCAGGTGATCGAGCGGATGGTCGAGAACATCACCTCCGGGGTGGTGTCGGTCGACCGCGAGCGGCGGGTCCTCATGCACAACCGGGTGGCGGCGGAGCTCCTGGGGGTCCAGACCGGCCAGACCCTGGAACGGGCGGTGGAGCGCACCCCTCGCCTCGCCCCGGTCGCCGCCTTCCTGCGCTCGGCCGGGGGCGAGATGGCGCGTTCGACCGTGCGGCTGGCCGGACCGAGCGCCGAAGACGCCGAAGACGCCGAGGAGCCGGGAGCGGTCGGGGCAACCGAGGGCGGCGGGGAGCGGGAGTGGGCGCTCGTCTGGGTGCCGCTCCCCGGGCCGGGGGAGCCGTCGGCGCTCCTGGTGGTCGAGGACGCGACCGAGGAGCTGCGCGGCCAGCGGCTCCTCGCCTGGGCGGAGATGGCCCGCATCATCGCCCACGAGATCAAGAATCCGCTGACGCCCATCCGCCTCTCGGCCGAGCACATGAAAGAAGTCTACGCCCGGGACCCCGAGCACTTCGGCGCCGTGTTCGAGCGCTGCACCAACAACATCCTGACCCAGGTGGACGAGCTGCGTTCGATCGCCGCCGAGTTCTCGGCCTACAGCGCCATCCCGCGGATCGAGATGAAGCCCGGCGACCTGACCGCGGCGGTCGCCGAGCTGGTCGAGGGCTATCGCGCGGCGCCGCCCGAGGGGGTCTCGGTCGAGCTTGCCACCGACGGCCCGATCCCCACCCGCTTCGACGCCAAGCTCTTGAGCCGAGCGGTGCGCAACCTCCTGGAGAACGCCCTGCGGGCGAGCGCCGGGGGCGGCAAGGTGGAGGTCCGGGTCGAGCGCCTCGACGGCACGGCGCGGATCGAGGTGCTCGACCACGGCCCCGGGGTCCGCCCCGAGCTCCTGGGGCGGATCTTCGACCCCTACTTCTCGACCCACGACACGGGGACCGGTCTAGGCCTCCCGATCGCCCGCCGCATCGCCGAGGAGCACGGCGGCGCGATCACCGCCAAGAACCGCCCGGGGCGGGGGTTGGAGGTGGTGATCACACTGCCGATCCAGTAGGGGACGGCCCAGGGTTCAGTAGCACGGGGGGGCGCCGTCCCTGCGAGCTCACTAGAACCCATGGCATTCGGGCGAGCCGCAGAAGGAGAACTGGTATTCCCACAGGCCATTCACGCATTGGTACCGATCCTTCGGGGTCGTCTGCCCGTCCTCGCAGCTGCAGATGGGGCCTGTGGTGATGTTCCTGAACGTTCCGTTGGTGCAACAGGCGGCACAGTAGAAGGTCTGGCCGTCGCAGGTGACGTGACCTGGCCCCGCCGGACAGGTCTGGTCCTGGTTCACAGCGCTGCATATGCTGCCGCTGCACGAGACGGGGGAGTTGAGATCCCCGCAATCGGCGATGCACATCGATTGGGCGGTGGCACCGCCGCCGCCGCTTGCAAAGAGGGGCCGCTCCACCGGCGCCTGAGCGCTGGAGCACAGTGCCGGAGCGAAGGGAGCGGGTGGTGTGGCCAAGGCGCTGGCGAGGACGAAGAGGCTCAAACCTACGATCATGACGATACCTCCTTCGGTTCCGGTGCGGCGTGGCGCCGGGTCTGACATTGCAGTCTCGGTTTGCTTAGGATCTCATGCATAGACTTTAACGTCAAGATACAGGAAGGCTCTACGATGGAAGGGCGAAGGGCCAGTCACCATGGCCGTGCGGCTGCCGTCCGCCTCACGCCGTCTCCGCCAACTGCCACTCAGAAGCGCCGCGGACACGGCGGATACGGGGGAGCGGGGTTGGGCGCTGGTCTGGGTGCCGCTCCCCGGGCCGGGGGAGCCGTCGGCCCTCCTGGCGGTCGTGGAGACATTACGGCCGGTCCCCGAGGCCCGCGGGAGGGGTTTCTGGACGCTACGGCTGGCCGCGGAGACACAAAAACCGGGCTTGGAGACACTACGGTGGGCGGTATAGACATTCGGGAACGTCCTGGAGACACAAGACTCGCGACTGTAGACACTACGGAACGATCTGTAGACACTAGAATCTCCGCTGGAGACACGAGCGAACGGGCTGGAGACACTAGACTTCCAGCTGTAGACATAAGAAACTCAGTTATAGACACTAAAAACTCAATTGGAGACACAGGAAACTCGGATGGAGACACTACGGCAACGTTTCTCGTGTCTCCAGCCGGATTTCTAATGTCTCCACGTGGGTTTCTAGTGTCTCCAGCGCCTTCCGTAGTGTCTACAGACTCGATTCTTGTGTCTCTACGGCGGTCCGTAGTGCCTACAGCCGGGCCCTTTATGTCTCTACGGCCCGCCGTAGTGTCTCGACGGCCGGTTCCAATGTCTGGGCAGGTGGCTTTTGTGTCTCCACGCCTTTCGGGGAGACGGGGAGGACGCCCCGAGGGAGCGCCCTTCCCGGGTCACGGCCTTACGGTTGCTGTCGCCGGGCGCGGATGCGACCGACCTGCTCCTCGGCGCCGGGTCCGGCGGCTTCGAGCAGGGTGGCGAGCGCCCACGGCGAGCGGACGATCGCCTCCAGCAGGTGGAGCCCCTCGGCCCATCGCGGCTCGTACCGGTCGAACCAGCCCGCCTCCTGTGGTCCCTGCTCTCCGTACACGGCGACCACCGGGTAGCCGTCGGCGGTCGCCTGCTCCTCCAGATGGAAGAGCGGCTCGCGGTGTCAACTGGACGCCAAATTTCCCCCCTCTCTCTACGTTAAAAATCCCCCCCTCTCTGGTTGAGCCAGCTCACCAGAGCTGGCAGTTGCAGGTACCGTCTGGTACCCGGGTGTTGTGTTGGGTGGGAGGCGGTGAGGGC
>DASQPA010000260.1:0-19739 GCA_035644215.1 Thermoanaerobaculia bacterium | reverse complement strand
CAAAACCCCACTTCTCCGCCTCGGACAGGATGAGCTCGGTCACCGAGCGGTTGTCGTTCACCGGCTCGGTATTGGCCATGCAGGCGACCGCGGTGAAACCGCCGGCCGCCGCCGCCATCGTCCCGGTCTCGACGGTCTCCTTGTACTCCTGGCCCGGCTCGCGCAGATGGACGTGGATGTCGATCAGCCCCGGGCAGACGACCAGTCCGGAGGCGTCGATCGTCTCCGCATCCTTGGGCCGCTTCAGCCGCTCGCCGACCTGGGCGACCGCCCCGTCCTCTAAGAGAAGGTCGAGGGCGCCGTCGATCCCCTGCGCCGGGTCGATCAGCCGGCCGCCATGGATCAAAAGCCGCGGGACGTCGGGGGTCTGCGTTTTCGGCAATATTGGCGGCATGGCCTACGCCCCCTCCTCGTGGACGCCGGAGAGGAGGTAGAGGACCGCCATGCGCACCGAGACCCCATGGGTGACCTGCTCCAGGATCACCGAGTAGGGGCCGTCCGCCACCTCGCTCGCGATCTCGACCCCGCGGTTCATCGGTCCCGGGTGCATGAGGATGACGTCCTCCTTGGCGGCCTTCAGGCGCTCGGTGGTCAAACCGAAGAGGTTGAAGTACTCCTTGGCCGAGGGGAAGGCCATCCGCCCCTGCCGTTCGAACTGGACGCGGAGCATCATGACCACGTCCGCCCCGGCGAGTGCCTCCTCCAGCCGGTGGGCCACGGTGACCCCCATCGTCTCGACCGCGACCGGCATCAGGGTGCGGGGGCCGGCGACGGTCACCTTCGCGCCCATCTTGGTCAGCAGGTGGATGTTCGAGCGCACCACCCGGCTGTGCTCGATGTCGCCGACGATCGCGACCTTCAAGCCGGCGAGCTTCCCCTTGTGCTGGAGGATGGTGTAGGCGTCGAGAAGCGCCTGGGTGGGGTGCTCGTGGGCGCCGTCCCCGGCGTTGATCACCCCGGCCTTGAGTCGTTTGGCCAGGAGGTGGGGCGCCCCGGGGTAGGCGTGGCGGATGACGATGAGGTCGGGCGCCATGGCCTGGAGGTTCAAGGCGGTGTCGACCAGGCTCTCGCCCTTCGAGAGCGAGGAGCCGGAGGCGGAGAAGTTGAGGCTGTCGGCCGACAGGCGCTTCTCGGCGATCTCGAAGCTCGACCGGGTGCGGGTCGAGGACTCGAAGAAGAGGTTGACCACCGTCTTGCCGCGCAGGGTGGGGACCTTCTTGATCGGCCGCTCGCCGACCTCGGCGAACGACTTGGCGGTGGTCAGGACGAGGTCGATCTCGGCCGGGGACAGGTCGGCGATCCCTAAGAGGTCCTTTTTCGTCCAGCGCGATTCCGGAGTGGGAGCGCCGGCGGGCGGCATCAGGGGGCTCCCCGCTTGGTCAGGCGGACCTGCTCCTCGCCGTCGGTCGAGGGGAAGGAGACCTCGACGTTCTCGCTCTGGGCGGTGGGGACGGTCTTCCCCACCACGTCGGCCTGGATGGGCAGCTCGCGATGCCCGCGGTCGATGAGCACGGCGAGCTGCACCGCCCGCGGCCGGCCGTAGTCGACCAGGTGGTCGAGCGCCGCCCGCACCGTGCGGCCGGTGTAGAGGACGTCGTCGCAGAGCACGACCACGCGGTCGTCGAGCGAGCGCGGCAGGACGGTCTCCTTGACCAGCGGCTGGGCGCCCACCGTCGACAGGTCGTCGCGGTAGAGGGTGATGTCGAGGATGCCTAAGGGGATCTGGTGCCCCTCCATGCGCTCGATCTCGGCGGCGAGCGCCTCGGCCAGGGGGACACCGCGGGTGCGGATGCCGACGAGGAGGAGGTCCTTGACGCCGCGGTTGCGCTCGACGATCTCCCCCGCCATACGCCTGATGACCCGCGCCATCTGCTGGGCGTCCAAGAGGGTCGTCTGCGGCGTCGGTTTCTTGGGCACGGTCGGTATCTTTGAGTCCGCGGCATGGTAGCCGCGAGGTCCGGGCTTGTCAACGCACGGAGGCTCCTCTAAGATGCAAGGCGCTTTCCGAACCTCGAAATCGACCGCGGGTGCTTCCACTGCATGGCTCGTAAGCGCGCTCCCCATCCCGTCAAACCCGCCGCCCGGCCCCCCGTATCGTCGGCCGCTGCGGACTCGCCGGCCTCCGTCTGGCGGGAGCACCGGCGGGAGATCACCTTCCTCGTCCTCTTCCTCGTCCTCCTGGGCGGCGGCTTCGCCCTGATCTCGCTCAACTGGGTGAACGACCACGTCGTCGAGCCGTTCACCGCCGGGATCGCGCGGGCGAGCGGGGTGGGGTTGAACCTCCTCGGCCAGCAGGTGTCGCTCCAGGGCACGATCATCCAGAGCCACCGCTTCGCGGTCAACATCCGGAACGGCTGCAACGGCGTCGAGGCGATGCTCATCTTCCTCGCCGCGGTGCTCGCCTTCCCCGCCTCGTGGCGCTCGCGCCTGGCCGGCCTCACGATCGGGATCGTGGCCATCCAGCTGGTCAACCTGGTGCGGGTGATCGCGCTCTTCTTGACCGGCGTCTACTTCCCGAAGCTCTTCGACGCCTCCCATACGGTGATCTGGCAGAGCATCGTCATCCTCTTCGGGGTGATGCTCTGGATCCTCTGGGCGAACCGGTGGGCGATGGCCCCCCTATCGGCGACCGAGACCCCGGTCGAGTCGGCCCCGTGAGCCGCGCCGGCCGCCCCTGGCTCCCCCGCTTCCTGAGGAACGTCCTGCTCTGGCTGGTGCCGGCGTGGGCGGTCTGGGCGCTCCTCGCGCCGGGCTACAACCGCTTCCTCCTGGCGAGCGGGCAGAACCTGCTCCGCTTGACGGAGTACCCGAGCGCGACGCTCCTCGTGCCGCAGGGTCCGCACGACGCGCGGATCAGCCGGCTCGACCTCGGCAAGACCCTGGAGAAGGGCTTCCGGGTCACCGATCTGCACTTCCACCTGGTGCTCCTGCTCGCCCTCTTCCTCGCCGTGCCGGACGTCCCCTGGCGGGAGCGGCTGGGGCACCTGGGCTGGGCGCTCCTCCTCACCATTTTCTTCGACATCTTCCTCGTCTTCTCGACCGTCAAATCCATCTACGCCACCCAGCTCGGCGCCTGGAGCCTCGCCAACTACGGCCCCTTCGCGCGGAACGCCTACGGCCTCCTCCACCACCTGCTGGACCTGCCGGGGAAGCTCAGCCTCCCCTTGGTGCTCTGGGCGGCTTTCTATCTGCCTCTCCTCCTCACCCCGACTCCGCGCGCCGGTATTCGATCGATTTCATAAATCGATCGCTAACCTAATAGAAGAAATGCCATATTTATCTCAGCTCGATCGCCAGGGGAGCGCATTGCAAGCGACCCGTCGATCGATCCACACTTAGGCATTCTTTCTGCTGTGCTCGCTAATGGGTGAGCCCCTTGGCCAATGGCGGCTCTCGGCGGTTCACTGGAGAGGAGAGGAATGCAATGTGTTCACAACTCCGTGTCCGCGTCATTGCGCTGGCGATGGCTTTTGCCATCCTGCTGGCGGTCGGTGGAGCCCAGGCTTCACCTCAGAAGCCGTCTCCCCGGCCGCAAACACCTGCAGTGCAAGGGATTACCGGGACTCTCTGGAGCTGGATCTCGCCTCTGCTCGGGGTTCAGGGCAGCGCTGGCGGGGGGCCTGGCTTCCATGCAGTTTGGCAGGAAGAAGGGTGCAGCATGGATCCCAATGGAGTCACGGGGTCCTGCCCTCATGACGTCGTCGTCTCCCCCGGCACTTCAAGATCCGGCCATCCCAGAATTTGAGGAGATCGAGAGCGCCGGGGAAGGTGTACTCGGCGCTCTTTCTGTTTTATACTTTCAGGGTAGCGGAAAATTCTATATGAGGTGTAAAATACATCTGGCGTCGCCCCTCACCTTCTTATGAGCTCTGGGAGGAGGTCGATTTCGTGAGGTTCCACCCGCAAGAACTGCTGATCGAAGAGTGGATCGGTGCCCTGCCGGAGGAGCACCGGAGAGTCTTGCAGCATATGGTCGGCTGCTCGGATTGCCGGATCCGGCTCCAGGTGCTGCTCCAGCCGCGGCGGCGGAGCGTCGTGGTCGCGAGGCTCGCGAGGGTCCTTCAGTGGTGCCCCAGGGAGGCGGACTACGCGGCGATCCTCCACCGTTGTGTGCGACGGCGTGACCGGCAGTGGCTCTCGCTCGACAAGGAACGGGCCGAGGCGAAGGGTCTCTACGCCGAGCTCGAAAGCCACCCCCCCGAGCGCCAGCGGGTCATCCTGGAGAACAACGAACGATTTCAGACCTGGGGCCTGCTCGAGCTGCTGGTCCAGCGCGGCGTCGAGGAGAGCGCAAGGAATCCGGCCCAGGGCGAGCAGTTGGCCACCCTGGCCCTCCACCTGGCGGTCCATCTCGACGGGGATCTCTACGGCGCGGAGTTGATCGAGGACCTGTCGGCCCGCGCCTGGGGTGCGATCGGCAACGCCCGGCGCATCAAGTTCGATTTCAAAGGAGCGGAGGCCGCTTTCGAGAAGGCCTTCGACCACCTGGAAGATGGAACCGGGGATATCCTGGAACGCGGGATCCTGCTCGACTTCCAGGCCTCTCTGTACCGCGCCGAGCGCCGCTTCGAAGAGGCTCTAAAGCTCCTGCGTCGTGCCGTCTCGATCTTCCGCGAGATCGGCGACTCCCATCGAGCCGGTCGCAGTCTGATCAACCTGTCGTCCGTTCATGAGCAACAGGGTGTGCCCGAAATGGCGATCCCCGTCCTCTACGAGGCGCTGGAGCTGATCGATCCCACCGCCGAGCCCCAGCTGCTGCTCTGCGCCTGGCACAACCTCATGACCGACCTCGCCGAAGTGGGACGCTGCATGGAGGCGCAGGGGCTCTTCGCCAAGGCACGCCCTCTCTATCGGCAGTTCCCCGATCCCGGGACGAAGAGCCGTGAAAGTTGGGTGAAGGGGAAGATCTCCCGGGGACTGGGCCAATACCTGGAAGCGGAAGCGTACCTCCTCTCGGCCCGCGACGGCTTTCTCGCCGTGGATGCGCCTTACGACGCGGCGCTGGTATCCCTTGAAGTGGCGTCCCTCTATGCGGAGCAGGGGCGGGTTGCGGAGCTCAAGCGGATTTCCGAGGAGATGCTGCCGATCTTCTCCTCGCGGCAGATCCACCGCGAGGCTCTGGCCGGCCTGGCGTATCTGCGCCAGGCCGTTGCCGCTGAGAAAGCCAGTATCGAAGTGGTACGGCAGGTGGCGGGGTATCTGAAGCGGGCCCAGAGCGATCCTGGGCTCCGCTTCGAGCAGACCTGAGGAATCCTCCTAGCCCTTCTTGAGGCCGGACACCCACTTGACCAGCTGGGTGGTCTCCTCCGGGGTCGCGGTGAGGGTCTTCGGGTGCTTCTTACCGTCGATCATCTCTTCCTTCTTGAGGAACTTCGTGATCCAGTCGGCGGTCCGCGTCGCGCCGACGTTCGAGAGATCCGGCGCTTTCGAGCTCTTCATGGTGCGGTCGATGCTCTGCGACGTGACGGAGTGGCAGAGGTTGCACTTCTGGGCCATGAACACCGCCTTGCCCGGATCGTCGGCGACCGAGGCCACCGTTGCCGTCAACAACAGACCGAGGACCATCCACGGAGCCGCTTTGCCAAGCTTCTTCACGTTCCCTCTCCTTTCAAGGTCGTTGCGGGCGAAAGATACCCCCTGGGCTCGCCCCTCCACCACCTCCTTTCGGGTAGCGTTTGTTCCCCACGCTACAGGGTAGGTCCCCCACCGTCGAGCGCGAAGACCCGGGCGTGCGGATCGGCATAGACCGGGCGGAACCGGCGGGACCAGGCAGGACTTTCCGGGAGCCGCAGGTCGCCCCGGTCGCGCGGCACGAGGAGGAAGTCGACCCCCAGCGAGCGCAGGTGGCGCCAGAGGGCCTCCGGGTCGCCGAGATCGGGCAGCAGCTCGGCGAAGCGGGCCGGCCCGTGCCAGTCGCCGAGGAGCGTGCCCTGGGCGAAGTAGGTCATGTCCTCGGCGAAGAAGGCGTAGACGGTCGAGTCGCTCCCTCCCTCCCGGTTGAGCCAGGCGACCGCCGGGTAGAGCGGCAGGCGGGCCGCGAGGTAGTGGTCGCGGGCCGCCGAGGTGACCGGCGGCGCCCCCTGGAGGGCCACCCGGTAGATGGCGTAGAGACCGCCCGGTAGAAGCAGGAGGACTGCGAGGGCGATGCCGCCCCGCGGCGAAAGGGGCAGGCGGTCGAGGGCCGCCGCCAGGGCGAGGCTCAGGAGCGGCAGGATGGGCAGGAGGTAGCGTGCGTCCGGCGGCAGGAGCGGAAAACAGGCGGTGTAGGCGAGGGCGACGAGCAGCCAGGGGCGCGCCCGGCGGTCGCGCCAGAGGGCGACGGCGAAGAGGGGGAGCGCGAGGAGCAGGAACGGCGAGAAGGGGGGCTGCGAACCGGTCCGGCCGCGCGCGAAGACGACGTTCCAGGGGAGGGTGACCAGGGTGGTCAGGCCCTGCCGGAGGGCGGCGGCCAGGCTCTCGGGCAGCGGCCGGAGGGTCACCGGGTCCCAGGGAGAATGTCCGAAGAGCCGGGGTAGATAGGGGAAGATCGGGTTGCCGGTGAAATAGAGGATGCGGCCGTAGACCGGGAGGAGGGCCATGAGGGCTACGGCGGCGAAGAGGAGCAGATCGGCAGGGCGGCGCTTTCTCGCCGGCTCCTGCCGGGACGGCAACATCACCAGGAGGACGGCGACGGCGAAGAAGAAGAGGCCCAGGTACTTGACCCCGGCGGCCGAGGCGGCAAAGAACGCCGAGAGAGCGAGCCGGCGGCAATCCCCCGACTGCCGATAGCGCCACGCTGCGGCGAGTGCGGCGGTGGTGAAGAGGGTGAGCCCGGCCTCGACATAGGCGGTCGTCCCGAGGTGGATCACGATCGGGCTGCCCAGGTAGGCTGCCGCGGCGAGGAGCCCCCCATACCGCGACCGGTCCTCCCCCTCCCCCGCGCCCCCCCAGGCCAGCAGGAGCCCGGCGGTCAACAGGATCGCGAGGAGCTGGACCAGCTGGACCGCCACGTCCCCGGCGAGGAGGAGGACCGCGGCGAAGAGGGCCTCGTCGAGCTGCGGGAAGACCGGGAAGCGCAGCTGGCCGAGGAACGGCAAGGCGCCCGCCCGGGCGAAGGCCCGGGCGTCGGGCAGGTGGTAGAGGGTGGCGTCGAAGGCGGTCGGCGGATAGAGGGCGAGGAGGAAGAGCGGCAGGCCGACGAGAAGGGCGAGAGCGCCGAGGGCGAGACGCCGGCGACCTATCCCGGCCACCCCGGCGAGCATCTCCCGCCAGGCTCTCCAACCCAGGAGGTGGATCGCCACCAGGACGAGGAGGAGCGCCGGACGGGTCAACGCGTGGGCCAGCCCGAGCAGGAAGGCGAGATGGGCCAGCCCGGCGAGCCCGAGGGTGGCCGGCAGCACCACCCGCTCGGCGCCGACGAGCAGCAGAGACCCGACCAGGAGGCGGCCAAGGACCCAGGCGGTCAGCGCCAGCAGGGCTAGGGCGAGGAGGTGGCCGCCGTAGAAAGCCAGTATCGCCGATAGCGGGAGGAGGGACACGGAGCCCGCAGCCTGCCATGGGGAGACCCTCGACGCAACCCCCCGACGGCTTCCCCGGCGCTGGGGTGTCCTCTCCAGAGGACCACGATATCTGGTGGGTCTCTTTCCCCCTTCCCCAACTTGTGGTGGGCCTCCCGGTCTGCTATCGTCCTCTCCAGCCATGCTGAAACTGGAACGCCTCGAGATCTCCGGCTTCAAATCCTTCGTCGATCCGGTCACCGTCGAGTTCGCCGGCGGTATCACCGCCATCATCGGTCCCAACGGCTGCGGCAAGAGCAATCTCTCGGACGCCATGACCTGGGTCCTGGGGGAGCAGAGCGCCAAGAGCCTGCGCGGGTCCACCATGGAGGACGTCATTTTCAACGGCTCCGATTCGAGGAAGCCGCTGGGGATGGCGGAGGCCACCCTCTCCATGCGCACCGACCCCTCGCTCGCCGCCTCCGAGGACGGCCGCATCACGATCAGCCGGCGGGTCTTCCGGGGCGGCGAGAGCCAGTACCGGCTGAACGGCAAGCTCGTGCGCCTCAAAGACATCCGCGACCTGCTGATGGACACCGGCTTGGGCATCCGCGCCTATTCGGTCATCGAGCAGGGGAAGATCGGGCTGATCCTCTCCGGCAAGCCGCAGGAGCGGCGCAAGCTGATCGAGGAGGCGGCGGGGATCACCCGCTACAAGCAGCGGAAGGACGTCGCCGAGGTCAAGCTCCAGGAGGCGACGGCGAACCTGCTGCGGCTGGACGACATCGTCGCCGAGGTCGAGCGCGCTTTGCGGTCGCTCAAGCGCCAGGCCGGCGCCGCCCGCCGCTACCAGGAGAAGGAGGCGGAGTACCGGCAGCTCCTGGAGGAGGTCCTCCTCGGCCGCCATCGCGCCCTCGCCGGGCGTCTCGCCGGCCTCGCCACCGGCCTCGCCGAGGCCCTCTCGCGCGAGGCGGCGCTCGCCGCCGACCTCCACCGCGACGAGGCGGGGCTCGCCGCCGGCCGCCTGCGGCTCGACGAGCTGGCACGGGCGGTGGCCGAGCGCCACCAGCGCCAGGCCGAGCTCGCCGCCGCCATCGAGGGGCGCCAGCAGTTCCTGAAGGGCAACCGCCAGACCGTCCAGGAGATCGCCGAGCGCGTCACCCAGGCCCGCGCCTCGGCCGAACGGCGGGGGCAGGAGATCGAGCGCAACGCGGGGGTTCTGGACGCCCTGGAGGCTCGCCGGCTGGAGCTCGCCGCGGAGCGCGACCAGGCGGCCTCGGCGGTCGACGAGGACGAGCGCCGGATCGCCGACGCCGAGCGCGACCTGCGCCAGGTGACGGCGCGGGTCGAGTCGCTGCGCAGCGCCCTGGCCGCCGCCCAGGGCGAGGCCAATACCCTGCGCAACCGCCACCACCAGGCGCAGATCGAGCAGGAGAAGGGCAACTACCGCCGCCACCATCTGGACGAGGAGATCGCCCGCCACGGCTTCGAGCTCCAGCAGGCCGAAGAGGCGCTCGCCGTGGCCCGTGAGCGGGTGGCGACCATCGAGGCCAACGTGGCGACCCGCGCCACCGAGCAGGAGAAGGTGGCCGGCACGCTCGACGCCACCATGAAGCGCGAGGGCGAAGCCTCGGAGCGCAAGCGCTCGCTGGAGGCGGAGCTCTCCGGCGTTCGCCAGCGCCAGCGCATCCTGGCCGACCTCTCCCGCGCCCACGCCGAACGGCGCAAGGCGCTGGTCGAGGCGCTGGCGAGCGCCGGCATTCCCGCCGCCTTCCTGGCCGGCGAGGCCAAGGCGCTCGCCGGCTGGGAGCGCAGCCTCGACTTCTATCTCGGCGCCCTGGCCGACGCCGTGGTGCTCCCCGCCGGGCAGAGCGCCCTCGCCGTCGCTCACCAGCTCGCCGGCCGCTCGGCGGCGAGCCTCGTTGAGCGCCAGTCGCTGGCGGCAGAAGGGCCGGAGGGGATCGCGGGGGTCGACCATCCCGCCGATCCGGCGATCGTGCTCACCGTGGGCGAGGCCCTGGGACTCTCCCCCGAGCTGGCCGCCGCCCTGCCCCCCGGCTTCCTGGTCAAGACCGGCGAGGACGCCGCCCGGCTGGCCCGGCGCCACCCCGGCTCGGCCTTCCTGTCGCGCGACGGGGTCTGGGTGCAGGCAGGCACTTTCCACGTCGAGGGCGAAGTGGCGAGCCCCGGCATCCTCGAGCGCGAGCGCGAGCTGGCGGACCTCGGCATCGCCCTGCCGCGACTCGAAGCCGATTTGCAGGAGGCCGGCTCCGATCTGGAGCGGCTCATCGTCCAGCGCGCCAGCCTCGCCCGCGACGCCAACCGGCTGCAGGGCGAGGTGGCCCAGCTGCGCCAGGAGCGCGCGGTCGCCCAGGCCCGGCAGGAGGACGCCGCGGCCCGCCACCGGCGGCTCGCCGCCGAGCAGCAGACCCTCGCCACCGAGCAGGAGGAGGTCGCCCGGGAGATTGCCCGCATCGCCGAGCGGCAGCGCGGCCTGGAGGAGGAGCTGGCGGCGGCCGAGGCCCACCACGGCGGTCTCCAGGAGCACTCCGACCGCGCCCAGGCCGAGGCCGAGGCGGCCAAGGCCGCGCGCGAGAGCCTGAAGACGGCGAGCGCCGGCCGGCGCGGCCGGCTGGAGCTGCTCGAGGAGCGGCTGGAGTCGCAGGACCGCGAGATGGGCCGTCTCCAGGAGGAGGTCGAGGGCGGCCGCCGGCAGATCCACTCCTGGCAGGAGGAGGCCGCGAAGCTCTCCGCCCGGCGCACCGACCTGGAAGCCGCCATCGCCCGCGCCGAGACCGAGCTGCAGACCGCCCTGGAGCAGCGCGCCGCGGCCGAGGAGGGGGTGCTCGAAGAGCAGGAGCGGCTGGACCTCCATCGTCAGGAGATCAAGCTCCTGGAGGAGCGCATCCAGCTGCACCGCGAGCGGCGCGAGGGCGCCCGCGGCGAGGTCGAGGAGCTGCGCATCACCGAGGCGCGCCTGAAGCAGGACGCCGAGCACCTCTCCCAGACCTTCGCGGAGCAGTTCTCCCGGCCGCTGCCCGAGCTCTCCCCGGAGGAGCCGATCGAGACGCGGGGCAGCCTTGCCGAGATGGAAGGCGAGCTGGCGCGCTGCAAGGACACCCTGGATCGGCTGGGGCCGGTCAACATCCTGGCCGTCCAGGAGTACGCCGAGCAGGAGGAGCGCCACACCTTCCTGACCGCCCAGCGGACCGACGTGGCGAGCTCGGTCGAAAGCCTGCGCAACACGATCAAGGAGATCAACCAGGCCTCCAGCGAGCGGTTCATCACCACCTTCCGCGAGGTCAATCAGACCTTCGGCGAGGTCTTTACCCGCCTCTTCCGGGGGGGCGAGGCCGAGATGCGCCTGCTCGACGAGGAGGACGTCCTGGAAAGCGGGATCGAGATCGTCGCCCGCCCCCCGGGCAAGCGTCTGCAGAACCTCATGCTGATGTCGGGCGGCGAGAAGGCGCTGACCGCCATCGCCCTCCTCTTCGCCCTCTTCCGCGCCAAGCCCTCGCCCTTCTGCATCCTGGACGAGGTGGACGCGCCGCTCGACGACGTCAACACCGTGCGCTTCGTCGATCTCCTGAAGGAGCTGGCGGGGGAGACGCAGTTCATCGTCATCACCCACAACAAGCTCAGCATGGAGGTCGCCTCGACGCTCTACGGCGTGACGATGGAAGAGCGCGGCGTCTCGAAGCTCGTCGCCGTCGAGATGGAAGAGGTCCAGCCCGAGCGCCAGGCGGCGACGGCCTGAGGATCGGGCCTCTCGTTCGATCGATCGGAAAGATCCCTTCAGGGCTGCGCGTCTTCGAGCGCAGCCTCCACCTCCAGCTTCAGATCCTCGGCCGCCACCAGGTCCGGCGCCGCGGCCAGGGCCTCTTCGGCGCAGGCGAGGGCGGTGGCGAGCTCGCCGAGATGGAAGTGGCAGAGCCCCAGGTTGTAGACCGTCGCCGGGTTGCGGCCGTAGAGAGCGACCGAGCGCTCGAAGTAGGGCAGGGCGTCGGCGAAGAGGTCGAACTGGCAGAGGAGGGCGCCCAGTTGGAAGGGGAAGTCGATCGGCTCGCGGATCGGGAAGTAGCTCTCCCCCACCCGCTGGACCATCTGGCGCAGCTCCTCCAGGTCGGTCGCGGCGATGGAGCCGGCCGCCGCGAGGAGCGCCGGGAGGCAGCGCTGGAAGATGTTGGGATCCCAGCCGGAGAGCCGCACCCAGGCTAAGACCTGCGGCAGGGTGAAGCTGTCGTAGCTCGTTTCGAGGGCGATCTTCAGGGTGAAGAAGTCGGAGGGGGCGCGCCGCTCGACCGATTCCTCGAAGGCGAGGCGGGTTTCGATCGCGCCA
The DNA here is from genome assembly GCA_035644215.1 of Thermoanaerobaculia bacterium. GTDB lineage: Bacteria > Acidobacteriota > Thermoanaerobaculia > Multivoradales > UBA5704 > DASQPA01. The sequence goes on along the minus strand of DASQPA010000260.1, from coordinate 7,925 downwards.
CCCGCGGGTCCGCCCAGGAGGCAGGCGACGACCGCCAGGTCCGGCGCCAGCTGGGTGGTGTGGAGGTACTCCCCTCCCTGGTCGAGGAAGAGCTGGCCCAGGGCGTGGTAGTTGACCATCATCGAGAAGCTGCCGTGGATCGCCATCCCCGGCTCCTCCCGGCCGTGGAGCATCTCCTCGTGGCAATATCCCTTATCCCCCGAGAGGAGGAGGAGCCGGCCGCCGGCGATCCGGGCGAGGTTCTGGACCGCGCGGAGGGCGCCGACGGGAAAGAGGAGGGCAGTGTCGCGCAGCCGCCCGCGGTAGCCGGTGAGGAGGCGGTCGAGGTCGGGCTCGCCGTAGTAGCCGTCCACCTCCGGCCCCTGGCTCCAGGCGATCTCGACCCGTTCGAGCACCTCCGGGTCGTCGAGGATCGGCTCCGCCCGCGGCGAGGTGAGGGTGACCAGGCCGATCCGGAGCTCGCCCTCTTCGGTAAGGAAGAAGCAGTCCTGGGGGAGGCTGTCGAAGACGTAGTTGGCGATCACGGCGAGCGGGTTGGCGAGGGTCCCCGGCGCCAGCACGGTGCCCGAGCTGCAGCGGATCTCCCGGTCCAGGGAGGCGTCGAAAGGGGCGAAGTCGAGACGGCCGGCGGCGACCAGATCCTGGAGCGCGGGGTGGGCGCGCAGGGGCAGGAGCGTGCTCTCGGTGAAGTCGGAGAGCACGTAGCGGACCGGCTGCGACGCGAAAGGGGAGCGGCCGAGGAGGTCGAAGAACCGGTGGAGGAAGAGGTACCCGAAACGCCCCGACCCGGCGCCCAGCTCGACGACGTGGACCGGCTCCCGCGGGTCGAGCGTGCCGGCCGCGACGCCGTCGCGTAGCCAGCCAAGGACGACCTGGGCGTAGCTGTCGGCGATCCAGGGGTTGCTCGTGATGTAGTGCGGGACCGTCCCCTTGGCCCAGGCCTCATGGCCCTCGCGTTCGTAGAAGCGGCGCCCCAGCCGCCAGAGGAGCGACCGGGAGAGCGGCCGGCCGGCTTCGAGGGCGGGCTCGCTGCGCGCCGCGGCGCGGGAGGAAGGTCGGGAGCGAGAGCGGGAACGGCGGGGCATGGTGCGCCAGCGGTCGAGCTCGGCCGGGCTCCTACTTTCCCGGGCGGCCGGGGAAGCTCGCCAGGGCGGCCAGGGTCTCGTCGACGTCTTTCGGAGTATGGTCGGCCGAAATCTGGAAGCGGATCTCCTCGTCGCCTTTGGGGACGACCGGGTACTTCAGGCCCGTGGCGAGAATGCCCTGCTCGCGCAGGTGCGCGACGAGAGCGGTGGTCTTCGCCGTGTCGCGCACCAGGAGCGGCACCACCGGGTGCTCGCCGGGGAGGGTCTCGTAGCCCAGGTCGACGATCCCCTGCTTGAAACGTTGGGTCATCGCGCGCAGGTGGGCGAGGAGGGAGAGCCCCTCCGGGCTGTCGAGGATCGACAGGGCCGCGGTCGAGGCCGCCGCCTCGCCGCAGGTGATGGGGTTCGAGTAGATGTAGAGCGGCGCGGTCTCGCGCAGGAAGTCGGTCAGCGTCCGGCTGCCCACCACGTAGCCGCCGTTGACCCCCAGCGCCTTGCCGAGGGTGGCGACGAGGATGTCGGCGCGATGGGCACGATCGGCGCGATCGGCGCGCGCGCCGGTGAATTCCTCGGTTCCCCGCCCGGTCGTGCCGAAGGCGCCCACCCCGTGCGAGTCGTCGACCAGCACCACCACGTTCTCCGGGAAGGCCGCGTCGTGCTTGCGGGCGAGGGCGATGATCTCGGGGAGGGGCGCGTGATCGCCCCGCATGCTGAAGATGCCGTCGGTGACGAGGATCACCCGCCGCGCGGAACCCAGGGCGGCCGCCTCGAGCTTGGCTTCCAGGTCGCCCAGGTCCAGGTGCTTGTAGATCAGCTTGTCCTTGGGCCGGGCGAGGCGCATGGCGTTGATGATGCAGTTGTGGTTGAGCTCGTCCGAGACGACGACGGTCTCCGCCGTGATCAGCGGCACCAGAACGCCGAGGAGGGTGGCGTAGGCGGAGCTGAAGATCATTCCCGACTCGCGGCCGTGGAAGGCGGCGAGCCGGCGCTCCAGCTCGACGTGCACCGCATAGGTGCCGCTGATGAAGCGCACCGCCCCGGGGCCGGCGCCCAGCTCGCGCGTCGTCTCCTCCTCCGCCGCGATGACCCGCGGATGGCCGGACATCCCCAGGTAGTTGTTGGAGTTCATCTTGAGGAAGGGACGGTCGCCCTGGCCGGCGAGGAGGTAGCGGGGGCCGCGCCCGTCCGCCTTCGGCAGCAGGCGGGTGATCACCGACTCGGCGCCCTTCCTCGTCCCGCGCTCCGCAAGAGCGGCGAGCTCGCCGGCCAGGGCCTGGTCGAAGCGTTCTGTGGGCATGGGAGGTCTCCTTGTTTCCGGCTGGCTTCTCGTCAGGCGGCCGCTCCGTCGCCCAGCGAAAGCTTCTTTTCGAGGTTTTCGAGCATGTCCCGGGTCATGCTCGCGAGGTCGTAGTCCGGCGACCAGCCCCACTCCGCCCGGGCGCAGGAGTCGTCGATCGAGCTCGGCCAGGAGTCGGCGATCGCCTGGCGCACGGGGTCGATCCGGTAGTCGATGACGAAGCCCGGGATGTGCTGGCGGATCTCCTCGGCCAGCCGCTCGGGGGTGAAGTTCATGGCGGTGACGTTGAAGGCGTTCCGGTGTTTGACGCGCTCCGGCGCGGCCGCCATGACGTCGATCGCCGCCTTGATAGCGTCGGGCATGTACATCATGTCGAGACAGGTGTCCGGCTTCAGGAAGCAGGTGTAATGCTTGTGGCGGATCGCCTCGTAGAAGATCTCGACCGCGTAGTCGGTGGTGCCGCCGCCGGCCGGGGTGACGTGCGAGATGATGCCGGGGAAGCGCACGCCCCGGGTGTCGACGCCGAAACGCTGGTGGTAGTAGTCGCAGAGCAGCTCACCCGCCACCTTGGTGACACCGTACATGGTGGTGGGGCGCTGGATGGTGTCCTGGGGGGTGTGATCGGGCGGGGTGGTGGGTCCGAAGGCGCCGATCGAGCTCGGCACGAAGACCGCGCACTGGTTCTGGCGCGCCACCTCGAGCACCCGGTAGACGCCGCCCATGTTGATGTCCCACGCCACCTGCGGGCGGTCCTCGGCGACCGCCGAGAGCAGGGCGGCGAGGTGGAAGATCGTCTCCACGTCGTGGCGCCGCACCGCCTCCTGGATGTGCCGCTGGTTGGTGGTGTCGACGAAGTCGAACGGCCCGAGGTCGGCGGTCCCCCTGGGCGGCATACGGATGTCGGTGGCGATGACCCGCTGGGCGCCGTAGCGCGCGCGGAGGGCGGGGACCAGCTCGGAACCGATCTGGCCCAGCGCCCCGGTGACGAGGATCGTACGTTCGGAGGTCGGCATTGCGGCGCCTATCCTATGGGGATGGCGGGCGGGGGACAAGGGAGGAGCCATGAGCGGTATCATCGCCCGAGAGCATCCTACCCCTGGCCTGACCTGGAAGGAGCTACCCATGAGGCCGATCACCGCCGCCGACGTGATGAATCCGCGGGTCCTCGCCGCCGCCGCCGACTGGACCCTGCCGGAGCTCGCCGATTTCCTCGTCGAGCACCAGATCTCCGGCGCGCCGGTCGTCGACCCCACCGGCCGGCTCCTCGGGGTGGTCTCGGTGACCGACCTGGCGGCCGCCCTGGCCCAGCTGCCGCGGGCGGCGGCGGTCTCGGATTTCTTCCAGAGCGCCTGGCCGGAGAGCCCCGACCGCGAGGCCCTGGCCGACCTGCAGGCGCGCGGCGAGCGGCGGACGGTGCGCGAGATCATGACTCCCCACGTCTACACGGTGACCGAGGACACCCCGGTCGGGGAGCTCGCCCTGACCCTGATCGAGGAGCACGTCCACCGGCTCCTCGTCACCCGCGCAGAGCAGGTGGTGGGGATCGTCAGCACCTCCGACCTCCTCGGCCTGCTGGTGGCGGAAGAGGAATAGGTTCCCCACCCCGCAGGGTAGGCTCTCCCCCCCCTCCCCGGGTGTGGCGCTCACCTTGCCCGGGCGCTAGATTGATGCGCGATTACTAAGGAGAACGCATCATGGACCTGTTCCTCAAGAGTGACGTTGAGGGCTTGCTCGACGATCATCAGTCCCCCTGTATCTCGATCTATCTACCCATCCACCCCTCGGGGCCGGGGGCGGAGCAGGACCCGCTCCGCGCCAAGCGGATGCTGCGCCGGGCCGAGGACCGGCTGGAAGCCTGGGGCCTGGACCCCGAGCGCGCCAAACGTCTCCTGCGGCCGCTGCGCCGGCAGTTCGCGAGCTCACGGTTCTTCAACGAGCCGGCAGACAGCCTGGCGGCCTTCTGCAGCGTGGACTACTGCCGTACCTTCTTCCTCCCCTTGGAGCTTCCCGAGCAGCTGGAAGTGGGCGAGGTCTTCTATGTCCAGCCGCTGCTCGCCCTGGCCGAGGCGGTCCCGGCGCCGGCCCAGGCGACCGGCGGCAAGACGCGCAAGCGCGCCGCGGTCGTGCCGGACGCCCAGACCGCCCCACAGCCGTCTGCCCGGCGCTTCGCCGAGCGCGCCGCCAGCGGTCGCGCCTCGAACGACGTCGACCCGGCGCTCAAGGTGGCAAGCTCGGGTCGACGCGGCTGAACATCCGCCAGCCCAGCGCGAACGCTCGTTCGGCTGCCTGCCGGTGCTGGAGGAAAGCCGGCTGGTCGGCGTGATCACGGAGTCCGACTTCGTGCGCTGGTTCGCCCGCTAGACGGCTGCGCTATGCTCTCGGTCCCGTGACCGAGAGCGTCGCCCCCCGCCCGCTGCCCGACCCGCCGCCCCGCCTCGCCGTCGGGCTGGCGCTCGGCCTGCGCCGCCTGCTGCAACGGGCGGCCGACGCCCTGGTCCCCCCCCAGCTCGCCCTCTTCGACCGCGTCGTCGGGGTCGGCGCCACCCAGCTGATCCGCGCCGCGGCACGGCTCGGCCTCGCCGACCTCCTGGCGGCCACCCCGCGGAGCGCCGCCGAGCTCGCCCGCGCCACCGGCGCCGATCCCGACGCCCTCCACCGGCTGCTCCGCGGCCTGGTGGCGATCGGCCTCTTCCGGCGCGGCCGGGACGGCCGCTTCCACAACAACCGGCTCTCCCGAGCCCTCCGCAGCGGAGGGCCGGGGTCGCTGCGCGACTACGCGCTCTACTTCGGGTCGGCCGCCAACGTCCGCGCCTGGTCCGACCTCGACCGCTCCCTGGCCGGCGCCGGGGCCGAAAACGGGGGCAGCGCCTTCGAGCGGGTGCACGGGGCGACCATCTGGGACTGGTTCGACGCCCATCCCGACGAGCGCGAAACTTTTGCCGGAGCCATGGGGGAGCTGACCGAGCTCTACGCCTCGGCGGTGGCCTCCGCCCGCCCCTTCGGCGCGGTGCGGCGGCTCTGCGACGTGGGGGGCGGCCGCGGCACCCTGCTGGCCGAGATCCTCCTGCGCCATCCGCGGATCGAGGGCGTGCTCCTGGAGAGCCACGGCGTGGTCGAGGCGGCGCGGCCGTTCCTCGCCGCGCGCGGCGTGCTCGATCGGGTCGAGCTGGTGGCCGGCAGCTTCTTCGCCGCGGTCCCCGCCGGCTGCGACGCCTACCTGCTCAAAAACGTCCTGCACGACTGGGACGACGCGCGGTGCCGGGAGATCCTCGGCGCCTGCCGCCGCGCCATGGCCCCCGGCGCCCTCCTCCTGGTCGTCGAGACGGTGGTCGAGGCCGACACCGTGCGCGACCTGGGGCCGCTCTCCGACCTCCAGATGATGATGGTCTGCTCCGGCGGCCGCGAGCGCTCGCGGGAGGAGCTCGCCCGGCTCTACAAGGAGTGCGGCTTTCGCCTGGAGCGGGTGCTGGCGACCGCGAGCCCGATGAGTCTCGTGCAAGGCGTTGCCGTGTAGGCCGGTATGGCGGGGGAAGGCCCCATCCTCACCCGCGTCGCCGACCTCGACCGCCAGGGGGTGCGCCGGGAGACGGTCCTCCGGGTGGCCGGCGCCCGTACGGTCTTCCTCGACCGCGCCCTCCTCCAGCACGACTTCCCGCGGCTCGGCGACGCCGCCCTGCGGCGCTCCCACCCCGGCCTGCGGCGGCTCCACGGCGAGCGGTACGACCAGGCGGTCGAGGCCATCCTCGCCCGCTGGCTGGTCGAGCACGCCGCCCTCCTCTCCCGTCCCCAGGTCGCGCCGAGCGAGATCAACCGGGCAGTCCGCACCCACCGCGCGACCCGTGCCGCCCATCGCCCCCCCGACTACGGCCGGGCGCTCATCGTGCGGGTGCCCGGCGGGGGGCTTTTGGACGTCAAGGGGACCGGGGTCGCACCGGGACGCCAACCCTCCTTCGACTCCCACGCCTCGGGGCTCCTCTTCCTGGGTGAGGCCCTGCGCGAGGTGGCTTTCGGCGAGCTGGTCCAGGCCGCCCTCCGCCACGCCGGGAGCCTCCTTCGCACCCTCCCCGTCTACGGCGTCCTGGACCTGGGTCTCAACGCCCGGCTGTCCACTGGCGCGGCCGGCGCGGCTCTCCCCGCCGGCCTCCTGGTGCGCCGCGCCCACCGCCGGCCGCGCTCCTGCGGCGGTGGCCTGAAGCCCCCCGACTCGCCCCTGGTCGCCATGGAGCTCGAAGTGGAGCTCCTCCTCCGCCGCTATGGGCTGACCTCGGTCGGGCCGATGACCCGCATCGACCTGCGGCGAAAGGGGGAGCGCCTGGAGGTGCTCTATGGCGGCACCCCGCTCCACTTCGAGCCGGAGGCCCGGGACCGCATCTGCCGGAAAGTGGGGCTCGCCGGCGGCCGGCTGGTCCTCGAAGGGGCGAACGTCCAGTTCACCCGCGAGGCCGAAACCGAGCCGCACGCCGCCTGGCTGGTCGATTTCGGCTCCTACCGCACCCGCGAGCGCTTCGCCGGCCCCCTGGTGAGCCTCGTGACCTCCCGCCTGCTCCGCCTGGGCGGCATCCTCCTCCCGGGCGACCCGCGCTTCGTGCAGCCCGACCCCGCCCTCGCCCTCCCCGACCGCCTGCTCGATGCGCCCGACCTGCCCTATGCCCTCGCCCGCCGCTTTCGCGCCCGGGAGATCACCGGACAGGAGGTGCGAGAGGCGCTCAGCGCGGCGATCCGGGAGACGACGGCGCGGTGGGAGCGGTAGGAAAACCTTTCCGGGCCTCCGGAACCTCTTCCGGAGCTTCCAAAATCCCTCCGGGACCTTCCAAAACGTTTCCGGGACCTCGGGAACGACTTCCGGAGCTTCCGGAACGACTTCCAGCGCCTCCGAAACTGTTTTCGGAGCATCCGGAACGACTTTCGGAGCATCCGGAACCGTTTCCGGAGCATCCGGAACGATTTCCGGAGCGTCCGGAACGGTTTTCGGAGCATCCGGAACGGTTTTCGGAGCACCCGGAGCGGTTTTCGGAGCACCCGGAACGGTTTTCGGAGCATCCGAAGGGCTTCCGGAGCCTCCGGAACACTTTCCGGGCCGCCGAAACTGTTTTCGGAGCTCCGGAAGACGTTTCGGGAGGACCCCGGAGGCGTAAACCGCGCGCAGGGTAGCGTTTGACTTCCGCCTCCCCGCTCGATAGACTCGGCTGCAACGCAGCCTCTTCCGAAGGAGGTACCCCGCCTCACCACCAGCCACCGCAGGTCCCCACCCACAGCGGCCATCCCGGCGCGTGTCCGGCGAGGCCCAAACCTCAAAGCGGCCCGGGCGAGTGCGACCTCACCCGAGCCAGATCCCGCAGGAGGCTAGTCCATGCGAGACCATGAAGATGGTAGCACCCCCCGTCCGCCCCGGCAGTTGAACGCCTGTCAACTGGACGCCAAATTTCCCCCCTCTCTCTACGTTAAAAATCCCCCCCTCTCTGGTTGAGCCAGCTCACCAGAGCTGGCAGTTGCAGGTACCGTCTGGTACCCGGGTGTTGTGTTGGGTGGGAGGCGGTGAGGGC
>DASQPA010000259.1:0-12596 GCA_035644215.1 Thermoanaerobaculia bacterium | reverse complement strand
TTTCTTCGAGCTCGGTGGCAACTCGATCAAAGGAGCGGTCCTCACCAACCTGCTCCAGGAGAAGCTGGGCGAGCACGTCTATGTCGTGGCGCTGTTCGACGCGCCGACGGTGGCGCTTCTCGCGCGCCATCTGCAAACGCAGTATCCGACTTCGCTCGCACGCGTGACCGGGGGACGCACGGAGGTCGCGCCCCCAACCGGGAGGGAGCCCATGCTTGGTCGCACGATCGACCCTTCGCTGCTCGCTCGTTTCCGCTCGTTGTCGTCGGTACGCAGCCGATCGGCGAAGAACCCACGGGCGGTCTTCATCCTCTCGCCGCCTCGTTCGGGCTCGACCCTGCTGCGCGTGATGCTGGCCGGGCACCCGGCCCTCTTCGCGCCGCCGGAGTTGGAGCTCCTCGGCTTCGCGACTCTGCGCGAACGCCGGGAGACCTTCTCCGGCCGCAACACCACCTGGGCCGAGGGGACGATCCGCGCGCTCATGGAGATCCACGGCTGCACCGGGGACGAGGCACGGCAGCGGATGGAAGAGTACGAAGCCCGGGACCTGACCGTCCGCGACTTCTATCTCGAGCTGCAGCGGACTCTGGGAGACCGTATCCTGGTCGACAAGACCCCTTCCTATTCGCTCGATCTTTCCGTCCTGCAGCGGGCCGAGGAGCTGTTCCAGGAACCGCTGTACATCCACCTGATCCGCCATCCGGGTGGCATGGTCGTCTCCTTCGAGGAGGCCAGGCTCGACCAGGTCTTCTTCCATCAGGCGCACGATTTTTCACGCCGGCAGCTCGCCGAGCTGACTTGGTTGACCAGCCACCAGAACATCCGGGAGATGCTCGCGGGGATCCCGGGGCAGCGACAGGTGGAGGTCCGCTACGAGGACCTGGTGCGGCAACCCCGTGCCGCCCTGGAGACCCTCTGCCGATGGATCGGGATCGAACTCCAGCCCGCGATGCTCGATCCCTACGAGGGCTCGTCGCGACGGATGACGGACGGCATCCATCCTCTCTCCAAGATGGTCGGCGACGTCAAGTTCCACCTTCACTCGCGGATCGACCCGACCAGCGCCGACCGCTGGCGCGAGCGGCTGGACGAGCGGGAGCTGAGCGAGCCGACCCGGGAGATGGCCGCCGTCCTCGGTTACGCGGAAGTGGCCGCGGTGCCGGTCTGGGAGCCGATCGCTCCGGTGCCGCGCGGGCCGGATGCACAGCTCCCCCTCTCGTTCGCCCAGCAGCGGCTGTGGTTCTTCGACCAGCTCGTGCCGGGGAGCCCGGCTTACAACCTTTCGTCAGCGGTCCGCATCCAGGGGAGCCTCGCCGCCGCCGCCCTGGAAAGGACCCTGCGCGAGATCGCGCGTCGTCACGAAGTGCTGCGCACCACCTTCGTGGCGAACGGCGGATCCGCCGTGCAGGTGATCTCCCCCGAGGTCCGATTCCGGCTGGCGCGCATCGATCTCTCCGGGCTGCTCGAACTGGTGCGCGACCGTGAGGTGGAACGCTTGGGCAGGGAAGAAGAGCGATGGTCCTTCGACCTGTCGGTCGGCCCCCTCTGGCGGGCGGCTCTCCTCGCCTTGGGCGAAAACGAGCACATCGCGTTGTTGACCCTGCATCACATCGTGACGGATGGGTGGTCGATGGGGATTCTCGTCCGGGAGATAGGGTCGCTCTATCCGGCGTTCGCCCGGGGGGACCGGCCGGCGCTTCCCCCGCCATCGATCCAGTATGGAGATTTCTCCGTCTGGCAGCGGTCCTGGCTGACCGGGGAGGCCCTCGAGCGGCATCTCGGCTGGTGGTGTACCCATTTGGCGGGAGCCCCACCCACTCTCGATCTGCCCTTCGACCGGCCGCGTCCGGCGATCCAGAGCTTCCGCGGCCGCCATCTGCCGACCCGGTTTTCCGCCGAGTTGGCGCGTGGGCTCGAGGCGATACGCCGGAGCAGCGGGACGACGCTGTTCGTGGTTCTTCTCGCTGCCTTCCAGGCTCTGCTCTCCCGCATCTCCGGGCAGGAGGACCTCGTGGTCGGTACTCCGGTCTCTGGTCGCGATCGGCCTGAGATCTCGGGTCTGATCGGTTTCTTCGTCAACACCCTGGCGCTGCATGGGACCCTCGCTGGCGACCCCACGTTCCAGGATCTTCTGGCCACAGCCCGCGGCGTGGTCCGCGGTGCCCTGGCCCATCAAGAGTTGCCTTTCGAACGCCTGGTCGACGAGCTGAACCCGGAGCGGAGCCTCGCCTACTCGCCGCTTTTCCAGGTCATGTTCTCGCTCCAGAGCCTGGGTGGGCAGGGTGGCGCGCTGAGTTTGCCCGGGCTGACTCTGGAGCCGGTGGTGAAAGCTCTTCCGACCAGCGCCAAATTCGATCTCGGCCTCATCTGTGCAGAGTCGAAGGAGGGACTCGCGGGGAGCTGGGACTTCAATCGCGACATGTTCGACCTGTCCACCATCCAACGCCTTGCGGGCAGCTTCGAGCGGCTGCTCGCCAGTGCGGTGGCCCATCCGGAGGTCCGTGTCTCGGAGCTGGCGCTGCTGTCTTCGGCGGAGCATCACCAACTGGTCGGCGAGTGGAACGACGCGGCCGCCGATTTCCCGCGGGAGAGCTCCGTAGACCAGCGGTTCGCCGCGCGAGCGCAGGCGGCGCCGCACCGACTGGCGCTGGAATTCGGCGACGAGAGGTTGACCTACGGCGAGCTCGACCGGCGGGCGAACCGGCTGGCGCGCCGGCTGCGGCGCTGGGGAGTGGGAGAGGAGTCGCGGGTCGGCCTCCTGGTCGAGCGCTCGGTGGGAATGGTCCTGGGAATGCTGGGGATCCTGAAGTCGGGAGGCGCCTACGTGCCGCTCGATCCGAGCTACCCGCGCGAGCGGCTGGCGACGATGGTCGACGATGCCGGGATCGAGGTCCTGGTGGTGGCGGAGGGGTGGCATGGGTGGCGTCCGGAGGTGCGGAATCTCGTGCTCCTGGGCGACGAACGGGAGGAGAAAGAGGAGGCTCTCGCGAGCCGCAGCTGGGCGGAGTCGCTGGCCTACGTCACCTACACGTCGGGCTCGACGGGCCGTCCCAAGGGGATCGGCGTTTCCCACCGGGCCGTGGTGCGCCTGGTCGAGGGGACGAACTACGTCGACCTGGATCCCGAGGACCGCATGGCGCAGGCGTCGAGCGTGACCTTCGACGCCGCGACGTTCGAAGTCTGGGGAGCCCTGCTCCGCGGCGGTACCCTGGTGGGGATCGCGCGCGAGGTGACGCTCTCGCCGCGCGAGCTCGGGGCGGCGCTGGCGGCGCGCCAGGTGAGCGTCCTCTTCCTGACCACGGCGTTGTTCAACCAGATGGCGCGGGAGGCCCCATGGGCCTTCGCCACGCTGCGCCACGTGCTGTTCGGCGGCGAGGCGGTGACGCCGCGGTGGGTGGCGGAGATACTCCAGAAAGGCCGCCCCGAGCGGTTGCTCCACCTCTACGGTCCGACGGAAGCGACGACGTTCAGCAGCTGGCAGGTCGTCGCTGGATTGCCGCCTGGGGCGCGGACCCTTCCCATCGGCGGCCCACTGGCGAACGCCAGGCTCTACGTCGTCGACCGGGAGGGACGGCCGGTACAGGCGGGGGTTACGGGAGAGCTGTCGATCGGCGGCGAGGGTCTGGCGCGAGGCTACGAGGGCCGGCCGGAGCTGACGGCAGAGGGCTTCGTGCCCGACGGCGTGAGCGGTCGGGCCGGGGAGCGTCTCTATCGCACCGGGGACGTGGTGAGATGGGACGGGGCGGGGAGGATCGAGTTCCTGGGCCGGCGGGACCATCAGGTCAAGGTCCGTGGGTTCCGCATCGAGCTCGCCGAGATCGAGTCAGCCCTCGGGGAGCATCCGTGGGTCGAGCAGGCGGCGGTTGTGGTCCGCGAGGTGGAGGCGGCGGAGGGCTTCACCGATCGCCAATTGGTGGCGTTCGTCCTGCCGGCCAAGGACGCGCCGGAGGATCTGGGGCCACGGCTGCGTCGCCATCTCGGCGGCCGGTTGCCGTCCTACATGGTGCCGTCGCGGGTGCTCGTCCACCCGGCTCTGCCGCTGACGCCCGCCGGCAAGGTGGACCGGCAGGAGCTGTCCCGCTGGACCCTCCCGGCCGCGGCCGGGACGGGCGACGTCAGGACGCCCCGCGGCCAGGTCGAGGAGCTGCTCGCGGGGATCTTCTCCGGCGTGCTCAAGCGGGAGAGCGTCGACCTCGACGAGAGCTTCTTCGATCTCGGGGGGCATTCGCTCCTGGCAACCCAGGTGATCTCGCGGATCTCCAAGGCCCTGAGGGTCGAGGTGCCCCTGCGCCAACTCTTCGAGAACCCGACGGTGTCGGGTCTCTCGCGCGCGATCGAAGAGGAGCAGCGGGTGGGTCTCGGGCTCCTGGCGCCCCCCCTCGTGCGGGTCGAGCGCCGGGCGGACCTGCCGTTGTCCTTCGCCCAGGAGCGGCTGTGGTTCATCGATCAGCTCGATCCCTGGCGGCCCAACTACAACGTTCCCCTGGCCCTACAGGTGGATGGTCCGCTCGACCCCGCGGCGTTGGTGGAGAGTCTGGGCCGCGTCGTCCTGCGCCACGAGGCGCTGCGCACCCGGTTCGCGACGGTGGCCGGCCGGCCGGTGCAGGTCGTCGATTCCCCGGGCAGCCTCGCCTTCACCTGGGTCGACGTGGGCGGTCTCCCGGCGGCGCGCCGCGAGGCGGAGAGCCGCCGGCTGGGCCAGGCGGAGAGATGGCGCCCGTTCGACCTCGCGCGGGGTCCGTTGCTCCGTGCCATCCTCCTCGCGGTCGCGGCGGAGGACTGGCGGGTGCTCCTCACCATGCATCACATCGTCGCGGACGGCTGGTCGCTGGACGTGCTGGTGCGGGAGCTCTCGGCGCTCTATTCCGCTCGGCTCTCGGGGGAGGAGACGGAGCTCCCGTTGCTGCCCGTCCAGTACGCGGACTTCGCGGTCTGGCAGCGCGGCTGGCTCGCCGGAGAGGTGCTCAACCGAGAGATCGCCTTCTGGCGTGAGCGGCTCGCCCTCCTGCCGCCGGTCCTGGAGCTGCCGCTCGACCGCCCGCGTCAGCGGGTGCAAGGGGTGAAGGGCGCGAGCCGCTCGCTGGTGCTCCCGGCCGGATTGGCGCAGCGGCTGCGCGCCCAGGCCCGGCGAGAAGGGGCGACGCTCTTCATGCTGGTGCTCGCTGCCTGGCAGATCCTCCTCGGCCGGCTCACTGGCGCCGAACAGTTGGCGGTGGGCACGCCGATCGCCGGCCGCAATCGGCTTGAGACCGAGGGCCTGATCGGCTTTTTCGTCAACACGCTGGTGATGCCGGCGGACCTGTCGGGAGATCCCGGATTCCGGCAGTTCCTGGGCCGCTGTATCGAGGTCTGCCTGGGAGCGTTCGCGCACCAGGACCTGCCCTTCGAGAAGCTGGTCGAGGAGCTGAGGCCGGAGCGCAGCCTGGCGCACTCGCCGCTCTTCCAGGTGATGTTCTCCCTGCAGCGGCCGCCGGCCGAGCCTCTGGCCCTGCCCGACCTCACCCTGTCGCGGCTCCCGGTGACGGAGCGCCAGGAGACGTATCTCAAGTTCGACCTTCACCTGGAGATCACCGAGCACCCTGACCGGATCGGAGGGGGGCTGGCCTTCGACTCCGCGCTCTTCGACGCGACGACTGCGCTTCGCACGCTGGCGCAGCTCGCGGCTCTGCTCAGCGAGATCGCGGTCGATCCGGAGCGGCGGGTGGCGGACCTGCCGTTGCTCTCCCCGGGGCAACGCCATCAGGTCCGGAGCGAGTGGAACGACGCGGCATCCGCCTTCGCCTTCGCCGCGTCCGTGCACGAGCGGTTCGAGGCCCGGGCTCGTCTCCACCCGGAGCGTCCGGCGATCGAGTTCGGCGAGGCGATCGGCTATGGGGAGCTCAACCGGCGGGCGAACCGCCTGGCCCATCGGTTGCGGGCCCTGGGCAGCGGACCGGAGTCCCGGGTGGGCCTCCTCGTCGAGCCTTCGGTGGGGCTCGTGGTGGGGATGCTGGGGATCCTCAAGGCGGGGGGGGCCTACGTGCCGCTCGACCCGAGCTACCCGGCCGAGCGTCTGGCGGCGATGGTCGAAGACGCCGGGGTCGAGATCCTGGTCAGCGAGCCGGAGCGGTTGGGAGGGCTGCCGGACACCCGGCAGCTGGTGCTGCTCGGCGAGGAGGAAGGAGAGCCCGAGGACGACCCGGTGAGCTGGAGCCACGCGGAGTCGCTGGCCTACGTCACCTACACCTCGGGATCGACCGGCCGTCCGAAGGGGATCTGCGTGTCGCACCGGGCGGTGGTGCGCCTGGTGGAAGAGACCAACTATGTCGCCCTCGGTGCACAGGACCGGGTGGCGCAGGTGTCGAACGTGACGTTCGACGCGGCGACGTTCGAGGTCTGGGGGGCGCTGCTCTGCGGCGGCATGCTGGTGGGAATCCCGCGCGAGGTGGCGCTCCTGCCCGCGGCGTTCGCGGCGAGCCTCGCCCACGAGCGGGTGAGTGTCCTTTTCCTGACCACGGCGCTGTTCAACCAGATGGCGCGGGAGGCGCCGCACGCCTTCTCCTCGCTGCGCTACGTCCTCTTCGGCGGCGAGGCGGTCGAGCCGCGCTGGGTGACCGAGGTGCTGGCGAAGGGCCGCCCGGGCCGGCTGCTGCACGTCTACGGCCCGACCGAAGCGACGACCTTCAGCACCTGGCATCCGGTCGGGGAGCTGGCCGCGGAGTCGCCGGCGATCCCCATCGGTCGCGCCCTGGCCAACGCGCGGGTGTACGTCGTCGACGGCGAGCAGCGGGTGCTGCCGGTGGGCGTCGCGGGCGAGCTCTGTCTCGGCGGCGCGGGCCTGGCGCGGGGCTACGAGGGGCGGGCGGACCTGACCGCGGCGAGCTTCGTGCCCGACGGCTGTGGCGGCGAGCCGGGGGAGCGGCTGTACCGCACCGGCGACCTGGTGCGCTGGGACGGTCGCGGGCAGTTGGAGTTCCTGGGCCGCCGGGACCAACAGGTGAAGGTGCGGGGTTTCCGCATCGAGCTGGCCGAGATCGAATCGGTCCTCGCCGATCACTCCGGGGTCGATCAGGCGGTGGCGCTCGTCCACGAGGTGGCGCGGGAGGGCTGGAACGATCGCGACCTGATCGCCTATGTGGTCCCGCGGGAGACCGGGACGGCGGGCCCCGAGCTGGCGCGCGAGCTGCGTCGGCAGGCCGAGAGGCGGCTGCCGTCCTACATGGTGCCGGCGCGGGTCGTGGTGGTGCCAGACCTGCCGCTGACGCTCGCCGGCAAGGTGGACCGACAGGCGCTCGCCGGGCGGGCGGTGGAGCGCGAGGAGAGAGGCGCCAGCGACCGGGTCGCGCCGCGGACGCCGCTCGAGGAGCTCGTGGCGCAGATCTGGGAGGAGCTGCTCGGCCGCGAACAGGTGGGGGTGACCGAGAGCTTCTTCGAGTTGGGCGGCCACTCGCTCCTCGCGACGCAGGTGATCTCGCGCATCTCGGAAGCCCTGGCGGTCGAGCTGCCGCTGCGGCAGCTGTTCGAGAACCCGACGGTCGCCGGGGTGGCGCGCGCGATCGAGGAAGTGCAACGGGCCGGCCAGGGGCTGGCGGCCCCGCCGATCGGGCGGGTCGAGCGGCAGGGGGATCTGCCGCTGTCCTTCGCCCAGGAGCGGTTGTGGTTCATCGATCAGCTCGACTCCGGGCGGCCGACCTACAACATGTCCATGCCGCTCGCCGTCCAGGGTCCGCTCGATCCGTCGCGGCTGGTCGAGAGCCTGGGGCGGATCGTCGAGCGCCACGAGGCGCTGCGAACCCGCTTCGAGTCGCGCTCCGGCCGGCCGGTGCAGGTGATCGATCCACCGGGTCGCCCGGCGGTCGTCTGGGTCGACTTGGCAGGGCTCGTGGCGGAGAGCCGGGAGCTGGAGATGCGCCGGCTGGCGCGAGAGGATCGCGGGCGCCCCTTCCACCTCGCCCGCGGTCCCCTGTTGCGCGCCATGGTGCTCGCGGCCGGAGGCGAAGACTGGCGGGTGCTCTTCACCATGCACCACATCGTCTCGGACGGCTGGTCGTTGGACGTGCTCGTACGGGAGGTCTCGGCGCTCTATGCTGGGCGGATCCGGGGGCAGGAGCCCGAGCTGCCGGCACTGCTCATCCAGTACACCGACTTCGCGGTCTGGCAGCGCGGCTGGCTCACGGGCGCGGTCCTGGAGGAGGAGATCGCCTACTGGCGGGAACGGCTCGCCGAGGTGCCCGCGCTGCTCGCGCTGCCGCTCGACCACTCGCGCCCGCGCGTCCAGGCGCTCCGGGGGGCGAGCCAGTCGCTGGTACTGCCCCGCGATCTGTCCCAGTCGTTGCGCACCCTGGCGCGTCGGGAGGCGGCGACGCTCTTCATGGTGCTGCTGGCCGCCTGGCAGGCCCTCCTGGGGCGGCTCGCCGGGGCCGAGCGGCTGGCGGTGGGCACTCCGATCGCCGGCCGCAACCGGCTGGAGACCGAGCGCCTCATCGGTTTCTTCGTCAACACGCTCGTGATGTCGGCGGACCTGACGGGAGAGCCGAGCTTCCGGGTCTTCCTGCGCCGCTGCCGGGAGATGTGCCTCGAGGCGTTCGAGCACCAGGACCTGCCGTTCGAAAAGCTGGTCGAGGAGCTCCGGCCGCAGCGCAGCCTGGCGCACGCGCCGCTCTTCCAGGTGATGTTCGCGGTGAGCAATCCATCTCAGGGGCTGGAGCTCCCGGGGCTGTCGCTGTCGCCGCTCACCGGGCTGGCTGGGGAAGAGGGGGCGACCCTGAGATTCGACCTCGAGCTCACCATTCAGGAGCGCCAGGGCCGGTTGGGGAGCGTCCTGACCTACAACCGGACGCTGTTCGACGTCACGACCGCGGAGCGTCTCCTCGGCCAGCTCGCGCTCCTCCTGTCCCAGATCGTGGCCGAGGCTCAGGTCGGGGTGTTCGATCTCGCGCTGCTCTCCGCAGCGGAGCGACACCAGCTGACCGTCGAATGGAGCGGCTCGGCGGCGTTGGTGGCGCGACCGGCCTGCCTGCACGAGCTGATCGAGGAGCAGGCGCGCCTCCATCCGGCGGCGGCGGCGGTCGAGTGCAGCGGCGAAGAGGTCTCCTACGGCGAGCTCGACCGCCGGGCCAATCAGCTGGCGTACCGGCTGCGCCGCCTGGGGGTGGGGCCGGAATCGCGGGTGGGTCTTTTCGTCGAGCGTTCGGTGGGGTTGGTCGTCGGGATGCTCGGGATCTTCAAGTCGGGAGGGGTCTTCGTGCCGCTCGATCCGAGCTATCCGGCGGACCGGCTGTCGTACGTCGTGGCCGACTCCGGGATCTCGGTCCTGGTGAGCGAGGCGGAGCGTCTGGGAGAGCTGCCGGAGACCGCCGAGCTGGTGCTCCTGGGCGACGAGGAGGGGGAGCCGGTGGCGGACCTCGCGCGCTGGAGTCGGCCGGAGTCGCTTGCCTACCTCATCTACACCTCGGGAACGACCGGCCGCCCGAAGGGCGTGATGGTGGAGCACCGGCAGGCCGTGCACACGCTGTCGGCGGCGGCCCTGCGTTTCGCTCTCCAGCCGGGAGATCGGATGACCTGCCTGGCCTCGTTCTCCTTCGACATCTTCCTCTTCGAGCTCGTGCTGCCTCTGCTCTCGGGGGCGCGGACGCTCCTGCTGCGATGGGACGAGGTGCTGTCGCCGACCCACCTGGCGGCGGCGGTCGAACGGGCGAGCCATCTGCACGCGGTGCCGAGCCTGATGCGGCGGATCGTGGAGATCGTGCGCCCCCAGCCACGTGGGAGGGGGGAGCTGCGGGCGGTGTTCGTGGGTGGAGAAAGGGTCGAGGAGGAGCTGCTGGCGGAGATCCGCGAGGTGCTGCGGCCGGCTCGCCTGGAGGTTCTCTACGGACCGACGGAGGCCACGATCATCTGCGCCAGCCACCGAGCTCCCGAGCTGCCGGAGGCGGGCCGGCCCGACGGGCGGCGCCTGGGCCGGCCGCTGTCGGGGGTGCACCTACAGGTGGTGGACGCGCGAGGCCTGCCGGTGCCGGTCGGCGTGGGAGGGGAGCTGTGGGTGGGTGGACCGGGGGTCAGCCGCGGCTACCTGGGCCGGCCGGAGCTGACCGCCGAGAGCTTCGTGCCGGACCTCGCGAGCGAGCTCCCGGGGGCGCGATCGTACCGGACCGGGGATATGGTTCGCTGGGACGGCGCGGGGCGCCTCGAGTTCCTGGGGCGGCGCGACCAGCAGGTGAAGGTGCGCGGATTCCGCGTCGAGCTGGGAGAGATCGAAGCGGTGCTCTCCGAGCACGCGTCGGTGGCGCAGGCCGTGGCGCTGGTGCGGCAGGTGGGACAGGAGGGCCGGCGCGACCCGCAGATCGTGGCCTACGTCGTGCCGGCCGAGGGCGCGCCGACCGGCGTCGAGCTCGACCGGGAGCTGCGCCGATACGCGGGCGATCACCTGCCGTCCTACATGCTCCCCTCGCAGGTGTTGGGGGTCCCGTCGCTGCCGCTCTCGCCGACCGGCAAGGTGGATCGCCGGGCGCTCTGGGCGCGCGGGCCCGAGCGGGATCTGGACAGCTCGGGCTCGGTATCCTGGGTGGCTCCGCGGACGCCCTACGAGGAGCTGGTGGCGCAGATCTGGGAGGAGCTGCTGGATCATCCGCTGGTGGGGGTGACGGAGAGCTTCTTCGATCTGGGTGGGCATTCGCTCCTGGCGACCCAGGTGATCTCGCGGGTTTCCAAGGCCTTCGGCGTCGAGCTGCCGCTCCGGCAGCTGTTCGAGAAGCCCACGGTCGAGGCGCTCGCGTTCGCCATCGAAGAGGCGCAGAGGGCGGACCTCGGGCTGGTGGTGCCGCCGCTCGAGCGGGTGGAGCGGGGGCCAACTCTGCCCCCGTCTTTTTCTCAGGAACGACTCTGGTTCCTCTCTCGGCTCGAGCCCGGCAGCACCGCGTACAACCAGTTCCTGGCGAGCCGTGCCACGGGCCGTCTGGAGGTGAGGATCCTTTGGCAGAGCCTGTCAGAGATCGAGTGTCGACATGAGGTGTTGCGTACCGTGCTTGAGGTCGTGGACGGGCAGCCGGTCCAGCAGATACGGGAGTCCCCTTTCGCGGTCTGGTGGCGGGTCGACCTGAGCGGGCTGCCGGCCGACCGTGCCCATGCCACCGTCTTGCGTCTGGCGGCGGCGGAGGCGCGGCGCCCCTTCGACCTCGCGCGCGGACCGCTGCTGCGCTTCGGGCTGGTGCGCATGGAGGAGGAAGAGAACATCTTTTTCCTCGGTATGCATCACGTCATTTCCGACGAGTGGTCGATGCAGATCTTCTCGCGCGAGTTGGCAACGCTCTACAACGCTGCCGTCCAAGGGCGTCCAGCCGCTCTGCCGGATCTGCCGATTCAGTATGCCGACTATGCGCATTGGCAGCGCGGCTGGCTTGCCGGTGAGACGCTCGAGCGCCAGATCACCTACTGGCGCGCGCATCTGGCCGGAGTGCCGCCGGTGCTGGAGCTGCCGCTCGACCGGCCGCGTCCGGCGGTGCAGGTGCTGCGGGGTGCGATCCGCTCGTGCCAGCTGTCGGCCGAGCTGTCGCAGTCCCTGCAGGGGCTGGCGCAGCGGGAGGGAGCGACGCAGTTCATGGTGTTGCTGGCGGCTTGGCAGGCGCTCCTGGGTCGGCTTGCGGGGGCCGAGCGGTTAGCGGTGGGCACGCCGATCGCGGGTCGCAACCGGCTGGAGACGGAGGGTCTGATCGGTTTCTTCGTCAACACGCTGGTGATGTCGTCGGACCTGTCGGGAGAGCCGAGCTTCCGCGAGCTGCTGGGCCGCTGCCGCGAGGTGTGCCTGGAAGCTTTCGCGCACCAGGAATTGCCGTTCGAGAAGCTGGTCGAGGAGCTGCGGCCGGCGCGCAGCCTGTCGTACTCGCCTCTGTTCCAGGTGATGTTCTCACTGCAGAGTGCTCCGGCCGGGAACTATGAGCTGCAGGGCCTGTCGCTATCGCGGCTCGGCGCATCGGGGCCCGAGGAGGTGTGGAATCTGCGGTTCGACCTCGAGCTGACAGCACAGGAACGTAAGGGCCGGATGGGGGTGGTATTGACCTACAACCGGATGTTGTTCGACGCCACGACGGCACAACGGCTCGTCGATCAGCTCGCGCACCTATTGTCGAAGGTGGCGATGGAGCCACAGGCTCGCGTGCTGGATCTGGCTCTGCTGTCCGCGCCGGAACGTCACCAGCTGACGGTCGAGTGGAGCCCTGCGGCACCCCTGCCGCTGCCACCGTCGTGCCTGCACGAGCTGATCGAGGAGCGGGCGTTGCTCCAACCGGAAGACACGGCGTTGGAGTGCAATGGCGAGGCGGTCGGCTACGGGGAGCTGAACCGGCGGGCGAACCGTCTGGCCCACCGGCTGCGGCGACTGGGAGTGGGACCGGAGTCGCGGGTGGGGCTGTTCGTGGAGCGCTCGGTGGGGTTGGTGGTCGGGCTTCTGGGGATTTTCAAGTCGGGCGGGGTTTTCGTGCCGTTGGATCCGAGCTATCCGCTGGAACGTCTGTCCTACATCGTGGCGGACGCGGGGATCTCGGTGCTGATCAGCGAGCCGGAGCGATCGAGAGAGCTGCCGGATACGCCGGTGTTGGTGCTGCTTGGGGAGGAGGAAGAGGAGC
>DASQPA010000258.1:0-46363 GCA_035644215.1 Thermoanaerobaculia bacterium | reverse complement strand
GGGATGCCGGCGAGCGGGGGACGGTGGGGACGCCGGTCGAAGGGGTCGAGGTCGCGCTCGTCGCCTGCGGCGAGGCGGGGGACCCGGCGAATGTCGGCGGGCGGGGGGACCGGGGGGGAAGGGTCGCCGTGCGCTCCCCCGCGGTCGCCCGCGGCTACGTGCCCGGCCCCGACCCGCGTCTGGCGGACGGCCGTTTCGTCACCAGCGACTTCGCCAGCTGGTCGGAGGGTGGCGAGCTCGCTCTCTCCGGCCGCCTCGACGACCTGATCAACGTCAAGGGCAAGAAGGTCGACCCGCGCGAGGTCGAGACCGTGCTCGCCCAGCTCCCGGGGGTGGACGAGGTGGCGGTGGTCGGCCTGCCGGTGCCGGAGCGCGGGGCGGAGGTGGTGCGCGCGGTCATCGCCTGCCGGCCGGGGCAGCTCACCGTGGAGCAGGTGGCCGGCTGGTGCCGCGGCCACCTGGCGGCCCACAAGGTGCCGCGCAGCGTCATCCTGGTGCCCACCCTGCCGCGCACCGCCCGCGGCAAGCTCGACCGCCCCGCCCTCCTCTCCCTGGCGGGTCCGGACGCCGCCGCCAAATCCTGATGGCGAGGACCTGGCGCCCCACCCCGTTCTTCCTCGGCTCGGGCCTGCTTCACGCCGCCGGTCTCGCCGGCCTGGTCGCCGCCCCGCAGCAGTGGCGGTGGATCGTCGGCGCCCTCTTGGCCGACCACTGCGCCATCGCCGGGCTCAGCCTCTGGCCGCAGTCGCGCTGGCTGGGCGAAAACCTCGTGCGTCTCCCCGCGGCGGCGGCCCGGCGCGGCGAGGTGGCCCTGACCTTCGACGATGGACCCGATCCGGTGGTGACGCCCCAGGTGCTCGACCGGCTGGCCGAGCGCGGGGTGCGGGCGAGCTTCTTCCTCGTCGGGCAGCGCGCCGCGGCCTGCCCGGAGCTCGCCGCCGAGATCGTCCGCCGCGGCCACCGGGTGGAGAACCACACCTGGAGCCACCCCCACAGCTTCGCCCTCTATCTGCCGGGAGCCCTGGGGCGTGAGGTCGGGCGCGCCCAGGAGACCCTGGAGCGGGCCACCGGCTGCGCCCCGACCCTCTTCCGCGCTCCGGCCGGTTTCCGGAACCCTGCCCTGGACCCGGTCCTCGCCAAGGCCGGCCTCACCCTCGCCTCCTGGACCCGGCGCGGCTACGACACCGTCGACCGCCGCCCCGAACGGGTGGCGGCCCGCCTCCTGGGGGGTGTCGCCGCCGGTGACGTCCTCCTCCTCCATGACGGCCCCACCGTGGCGCGCACGACCGGCGGGAGCCCGGTCGTCCTGGAGGTCCTGCCGCGGGTGCTCGACGTCCTGGCCGCCCGCGGCCTGACCGCGGTGCCGCTCGCGGCCGGGGCGGAGTAGCGCGGTGGGCAAAATCCTCGCGGCAGAGCCCCGCGCTCATCGCTTCCGGTTCACCCGGCCGCTCCTGGAGCTCCTCTACAACTTGCGCACGGCGGGGGACTCGCCGGGGCGCCAGGCGGCGGCGGTGGGGGTCGGGGTGTTCATCGGCTGCACCCCCTTCTTCGGCTTCCACCTGGCGCTCTGCGTCGGCCTCGCCCGGCTCTTCCGGCTGAACCAGATCAAGACCTATCTTGCCTCTCACATCAGCATCCCCGTGATCTGGCCCTTCCTCATCCTCGCCGAGGTCCAGGTGGGCCGGCGCCTGCGCGGCGCGCCTTTCCTGGCGCTCCACCTGGCCGACCTGCGCCGGGTCGGCCTGCGCACCTTCGGCCTCGACCTCCTCGCCGGCAGCGCCGTGGTGGGGGGCGTGCTCTCGATCTGCTTCGCCCTCCTCACCTACCTGCTGGTCTGCCGGCGCCGGCGGGCCTCGGCGGTCGAGTCGCTGATCGACGAGACCTCCCGCCGCTACATCGACGCCGGGGTGTTCTCCTGGGAGTTCGTGCGCGGCAAGCTGCGCCACGACCCGGTCTACTTCGCCCTCCTGGCGCGCGGCGACCTGCCGCCCACAGGCCGCCTCTTGGACCTGGGCTGCGGCCGCGGCATCCTCCTCTCGCTCCTCGCCACGGCGCGCGCGCAGGCGGCGCGCGGGGTCTACCCGGAGAGCTGGCCGACGCCTCCGCCCGGGCTCCAGCTGCACGGCATCGAGGGCAGCCTGAAGATTGCCCGCGCCGCCCGGCTGGCCCTCGGGGAGGAGGCGACGATCGAGGTCGGCGACCTGCGGGAGACCCCGCTGCCCGATGCCGATGCGGTCTACCTCCTGGACGTCCTCCATTATCTGCCGGCGGCGGAGCAGGAGCGCCTCCTCGACCGGGTGGCGGCGGCGATGCCCAAGGGGGGAGGGGGCCTCCTCATCCTGCGCGAGGCCGACGCCGCGGGCGGCGCGGCTTTCGTGCGCACCCGGCTGGCCGAGCAGTTCTGCGCCCTGGCCCGCGGCCACTTCCGCCAGCGCTTCCACTTCCGGAGCGACGCCGAGTGGCGCCGGCTTCTGGAAGAGCGCGGCTTCGTCGTCGGCTCGCTGCCGATGTCGGCGGGAACCCCTTACGCCAACGTGTTGATCGAGGGGCGGCGGGCCGGCGGTCGCCGGCAGTCGGGGCGATAGGGCGATAGGATATCGACCGTATGAGCCTCCCCTCCGCCTCCGCGGTCATCCCGGTCTACAACAGCGCCGGCATCCTCCCCGAGCTGATCGAGCGGCTGGAGGCGGTCCTCGGGCGCGAATTCGAGCGGTTCGAGGCGATCCTGGTCAACGACGGCAGCAAAGACGGGAGCTGGCCGGTGATCGAGGAGCTCGCCGCCCGCTACGACTGGGTGACCGGCATCGACCTGATGCGCAACTACGGCCAGCACAACGCCCTGCTCTGTGGGATACGAGCTGCCACGGGCGAGCTGACGATCACGCTCGACGACGACCTGCAGCACCGGCCGGAGGACATCCCCACGCTCCTGGCCCTCCTGGACCCGGCGACCGACGTGGTCTACGGCACCGCCCAGGAGGAGCAGCACGGGCTCCTGCGCGATGCAGCCTCGCGCCTCACCAAGCTCGCCCTGGAGCGCACCATGGGAGCCGAAACGGCGCGCCAGGTTTCTGCCTTCCGCCTCTTCCGCACCCGGCTGCGCGATGCCTTCGCCGGAGCGCACGGCGGAATTCCCCTGGACGTCCTCCTGACCTGGGGGACGACCCGCTTCCGCGCCACCCCCATCCGCCACCAGCCGCGCCAGGAGGGAGTGTCGAACTACACTTTCCGCAAACTGGTCCGCCACGGGCTCAGCATGGTGACCGGCTTCTCGGTCCTCCCCCTGCGCCTGGCGAGCCTCCTCGCCCTGCTCTTCACCCTCTTCGGCTTCGGCGCCCTGGTCTGGGTGGTGGGCCGGACCCTGATCCAGGGGGTGGAGGTGCCCGGCTTCGCCATGATCGCCTCGCTGGTCGCGATCCTCTCCGGCGTCCAGCTCCTCTCGCTCGGCATCCTGGGCGAGTACGTGGCCCGCATCCACCTGCGGCTCATGGACAGCCCGCCCTACACCGTGCGCGCCACCGTCTCCCACCGCCAGGAATGACCGGCGAGATCTGCCGCCACCTCCCCTGGGACTCCGACTTCTTCGGGGTGCGGATCGGGAGTGTGATCCCGCACCGGCTGGACGCTGCGGCAGTCGAAGCGATCCGCGCCTTCCGGCAGGCGGAGCCGATCGACTGCCTCTACTTCCTGGCCGACTTGGGCGATGCCGGAACCCTCCGCCGGGCGGAGGACGAGGGCTTCCGGCTGGTGGACGTCCGTGTCACGCTGGAGCGCCGTGGCCCTTCGCCACTCCAAGCCGGCGATGTCCTTATCCGTCTCGCCGAGGAAAGCGACCTGCCGATCCTCACCGCTCTCGCCCGGGAGAACCACACCGATACCCGCTTCTACTACGACGGCCATTTCTCCAAAGAGCGCTGCGACGCCCTCTACGCCCTCTGGATCGAGAACGGGATCCGCGGCCAGGCCGACCGCGTCCTCGTCCCCGAGATCGAGGGCAAAGCCGCCGGTTACATCACCTGCCACCGCGAGGGGCCGCCGCGCATCGGGCTCCTGGGGATCGGCCCCGCGGCCCAGGGAAAGGGCTTGGGCGGCCAGCTCATCCGGGAAGCCCTCGCCTGGTTCGCTGGAGAGGGGATCGAGCGGGTGAGCGTCGTCACCCAGGGTCGCAACGTACGGGCGCAGCGGGCCTACCAGCGAGAGGGGTTCACCACCGCCGCGGTCGAGGTCTGGTATCACGGGTGGAGCGAGGGCTACTTGGCGATCTCATAGAATGCGAAGTGGATCTTCGCCAGTTCCGGCGGCGGGTCCGGCATCGGTTTCTCCCAGTAGAGCGGGCGGATGAAGGAAGGCTTGCCGCGCGCGAGCGCGTGCTGCCACTCCTGGGTCACATACTCCGAAACACTGGCGGCCTTCGACCAATAGAGCTGGAAGATGTCGGCCTCGTCGATCTTCTTTAGAAGTGCCGGATTCCATTCCTCGCCACTGCGCAGGATCTCCACGTCGCGCAGATAGCTGTTCCCGAGGGCCTTGTAGGCTTTCTCCAACTGTTCGACGATGACCGTGTCCTGGTGCGAATAGGAGACGAAGATCGGCTGGTAGGGCGACGCCGTCGAAGGCTCCGCCGGCCGTGCCTCCTCGGAATCGGCCTGAGGAGAGACCCGAAAGCCGATCGGGGTTTCGCCCACCAGCACCGGGCCGGCGTAGAAGCTCACCCAACCGGAGAGCCGGGCCTCCGTGGCGCCGCCCGGCGCGGAGGTGGTCTGGAAGCGGAACTCCGCCCGGTACCAGTCCTCCAGCCAGAGGAAGCTCGCGCGCGGCGGGTTGAACCGGCAGCCCGGGACCTCGGGGACGACGGTGATCTCGGTCCCGCGGGCGATCCTCTGCAGGCCGACCCTTCGCTACGGAGCGGGCTCCCTCCCAGCCGGCCCTTGCGGTCCTTCTCGACCGCCTCGGCCGCGCTCGGAAGATGGCAGTAGGCAAGGAGCGTCGCCCAGGTCTCCGGCCGCACCGCGGCGGGGGTGTAGGTGGTGAACTGGACCTCGGTCGTCGGCTCGGGGGCGGCTGCCGGCGGGGGTAGGTCGAAGGTGGGCAGAGAGAGGCTCTCCAGCCTCTCGGCGCCGGGGCCGGCGCCGGAATCGAGATCGCACCCGCGCTCCCGCGTCACCTCGAAACTGCGATCCCCCCGCCCCGGCCGGGACCGCGTGGTGTCTCGGGTGCGGTTGACCCCCAGGAGATCCGCCATCTCGGAAGCCAGGCCGGGGTCGGACTCCAGGATCTCCTTCAGGTGCTTCGCGAAGGCTTCCCGAGCTGGGCGAGCCTCGGACCGCTCTGCCAGGTCTTCCGCCGCTGCGCGGGCGGCCGGCCGGCTTTCCACGAGTGGCCGGAGTCGGCTCCACAGGGCGCGGGTCTTGGCGGGTACTCCCGAGACAACCCCCATGGTCATCAGGAGTTTGAGAGCCGGCGCGAGGGCGGCGGCCAGGGTCTGGGCCAGCAGGGAGATGTCCATCCGATAGGCTCCTCAGGAGGCTTCAAGTTTAGCAAAATCTGGCGATCGTTTTGGATTGAGCGATTGCCCCGGTCGCTTTCCGTCCCTACCTGTGAAGGCTCAAACCAAGGAGGGCAGGATGGCGAATCACGATGGTGGTTACAAGCTTCTCTTTTCCCACTCAAAGATGGTCGAGGCGCTCCTGCGCGGCTTCGTCCGGGAGGGCTGGATCTCCAACCTGGAGTTCAGCACTCTGGAGAAAGTTGGCGGCAGTTTCGTCAGCGACGACCTGCGCGAGCGCCACAGCGACACGATCTGGCGCCTGCGCTGGCGCGGTCCAAAACCGGGCTGGTTCTACGTCTACCTGCTCCTGGAGTTTCAGTCGACCCCCGACCCGTTCATGCCCGTGCGCCTCCAGGGGTACGTCGCCCTCCTCTGGGAGGAGCTGATCCGCTCCAAGACGGCCACCGTCGCTACGGGCCTCCCCCTCGTGCTGCCGCTCGTCCTCTACAACGGCCGCCGGCCCTGGAAGGCGCCTCTCGACCTGGCGAGCCTGTTCCGTGCCGTTCCCCCGGGGGCCGAGCATCTGGTGCCGCAGCTCCAGTACCTCCTGATCGACGAGAACCGCCTGGGCACGGCCGAGCTCGCGCTGCCCGGCAATCTGGCGGCGAGCCTCTTCCAGCTTGAGACCTGTACGCCCGAGGACCTCCCCCGGCTTACCGCCGGCCTCGCCGCCCTGCTCCCACGAGGGAGGGAAGAGCGGCTCCGCCATGCTTTCGCCGAATGGCTCCTCCGGCTGCTGCATCGGCTGGCTCCAGGAGCTACAATTCCAGAGACGGCGGATCTGGAGGAGATGCCCATGCTTGAAGAGACCTTGCGCGAGTGGTTCGACGGCGCCCGGAAGGAAGGGCTGCAGGTAGGCCTGCAGGAAGGACGGCAGGAAGGACGGATCGAGGGGATGCGCCAGATGCTCCTCGGCTTTCTCGAGGAACGCTTCGGCAGACTGCCACAGCGTGTCCGCCGCAAGGTCGTAGCGCTCGCCTCGTCTGAAGAGCTGCAAAGGCTTCTCAGCCGTTCCTTCACTGCCGGGTCTCTGGAGGAACTGGGACTCCAGTGACCTCATAGAACGCGAAGTGGATCTTCGCCAGCTCCGGCGGCGGGTCTGGCATTGCCCAGCCGGCCCTTGCGATCCTTCTCGACCGCCTTGGCCGCGCCCGGTAGATGGCAGTAGGCGAGGAGCGTCGCCCAGGTCTCCGGGAGACCATCCTCCCGGGCGCCAGAAACTTGGGGGCGGGAAACTTGAGAGTGGGCGCGAGCGCAGCGGCCAGAGTCTGGGCCAGCAGGCTGGAGTCCGCCTACTCTCGCCAAAGTCCCGCGACCCTGAGTTGGCGGTCAAGACTCTGACCCAGCGTCCGCCGCGCGAAGACGGATTCATCCGGCGCAGCTCCTAGTCCGGAGATTTATCTCCGGGCGGAGGTCCGCGCCTGGCTTACCGTCGCTCCTCGGGGCTGCCTTCTTGCGGGGTCCTGCCTTGTTCTGATCGCCTATCCTTCCCCGCGGAAGATCAGGCGGCGGGCAGAGGCATCCCGCAGTTCGGACAGCGGGCGACAAGCCTCCCCACCACGGCGCCGCAGCGCGGGCAGTCAGGGTCCCGCGCGTAGAAATCCGCGGGCAACCCAAGCCCGAGGCCGCAGTTGGCGCACTCCAGGGCCCCCGACGGGTGCGGTGTGCCGCAGGCTGGACAGACGGAGGGGTCAGCCGGATCGACCTTCTCGATAGACGGTCCCCAACCGTCAGCCTCAATGGCCGCTGCAGCATCGCCGTCCTCCGGCAGCACGTAGAGACACCAATCATGGAAGGACTCTCCGTAGGGCGCGGGATCGAGGCGATGGGCGATGCCGGCCTCGTTGAGCATGCCCGAGAGGGCCTGGATCGATCGTTCTCCGGAGCAGCAGACACACACGAGGTCGTCGCTCGGCGGCAGCCCGTAGAGAGGGCCGGTGAAGGAGAAGTTGTCTTCGGCGTCCTCCGTCCCCGGTGCCGCCCGCAAGGCGATCTCGGCCGCGGCCTCCTCGGGGTACACCAGCCGGTCCCCACAGTCGGCGCAACTCTCGGCGTCCAGCCGGTACTCGCCGCCGCAGCGCGGGCAGACCTTGTGGGTTACCGGCAGGGCGCGGAACGGCGCTACGTTCGAAGGCTCCTCGATCGCCTCCTCTTCCTCCGAATCGAGCGGATCCTCGATCCGCTCGCGCGCCGCGTCCAGGGCCTCCGCCGTCGCTCGGTCCTGCCGCCGCACGTAGAGGGTGAGGCGCCCCTCGCTCCGCGCCTCGCGGCGGTCGACCCGATAGCGGATGGCCCGGCCGGCCAGATCCTCGGCCAGGGCGCGCACCCAGGCGATGGGGGCGGTGCGCAGGGCGACGAGACCGCCGGTCAGCGGCAGCTCCCGGGCATCCCGGAAGGCGATCTCCTCCGGATGGACCAGGGGGACGTCGCAGTCGGCGCAGCGTAGGACGTCGGGCCGGTACTCGCCCGCGCACTCCGGGCAGACCTTATAGAAGTCCGGTTCCCGGTCCATCATGGCGTTTCCTCCTTCACCGGTGCGAGCGCCGGCGGGGGTACGGGTGCCGGCGCAGGTCGCGGCCGGCGCAGCGGCCGCCAGCCGCCGCCCGCGATCAGGCTCTCCCAGCCCCAGCGCAGCCAACGCAGGAGCGCCAGGGCGAGCCAGAGCGCCCAGGCGAGCATGGCGAGACGGTAGACGAAAACCGGCACCGAGAAAACCCAGGTCGTGGGCAGAATCCGGCCGGCGCGGTCGGCGAACCAGCGCAGCTCGAAGGCGGTCGAGGCGTTGCCGGCGATCTGCATCTCGGGGCTGCCGAGGAGCCCTTGCTGGATCGCCCAGAAGAGGAAGCCGAGGGCGACGGCGGTCCAGCCGACGAGGAGGAGTTGGAGGAGGTCGAAGACGGCCGGCCGGCGAGCCTCCGGCTTCTGGTTGCGGCGCCAGCCGAGGACGAGGAGCCAGGCGGCGACGACGCCTGCGGCGGCGAGCGGGATCTGCGACAGGCCCAGCCCGAGGAGCACCCAGTCGCGGAAGCGGAGTGGCGTGAGACCGGTCCGCGCCAATCCCGCCGCGACCACCAGCAGGGTGAGGAACAGGCCCCAGAAGAGGACCGCCGGCCCCAGCCGGGGGCCGCCGACGAGGAGCACCCAGCGGTCCGGCGACAGATGGAGGACGGTCAAGGCGTTGACGCTCCGCGCTCCGAGGTCGAGGCGCGGAGCACGGAAGAGGAGGGAGACGCCGCGCGGCTCCCTCCAGGTGATCCCGGCCTTCTGGGCACCGGGAGCGAAGGAGAGGGTCACCTTGTCCCCCTCCTGCCGCAGCGGCTGGGCGGCGCCGCCGAGGGTCACCGTTTCGAGGATCGCCCCCGGCGGCAGGGTGATCGTCTGCTCGCCGCCCCGGCTGCTCCGGAAGTCGACGTCGAGCGTCGAGGCGGTCGTCCGCGCCCCGGGGGCGACGGTGAGGCGGCTGCCGTCGATCGTCAGCGAGGCGCCGGGCACCCCGGCCGGCCGGGAGATCGCGAGCTCCAGCCGCTCGCCCGGCCAGGGGCGCCACTCGGGCACCCGCGCTCCGGTATCGCCAGTATCCTCAGCGGTCGGCGCGACGCCGGCGATATCGGGGATGCCGGAGAAATCGACGTGCCAGACCGGCGAGGCGTCGAGCTTCCAGACTTCGGTCCAGGCGAGGGTGCGCGGGGCTTCGAGGACGAGCCGGGGCCGCTCGGCGAGAGCGGAGGTCCAGGCGAAATCGTCCCCCTGCGGCCCCAGGCTCACCAGCACCCGGCCCTTCTCCACCCGCACCCCGGGGCTGGTGACCGATTCGCCCGGCAGGAGGGGAACTTCGACCGCTGCCGGGATGCCGGGCGGGCTCTGGCGCAGGACCCGGCTCTCGACCTGCCAGGTGAGGCCCAGGTGGAGGGTGCGCTCGACCAAAAGGAACGGTGGCAGGGTGGCGGGGGCGAGCGAGCTGCCCGGCGCCCCGCCGGTAGCGCCGGCGGTCCCGCCTCCGGCGCTCACGCGGTTGAGCTGGAGGCTGTCGTCGGGAACGCCGTCCTCGTGGAGCCCGGAGACCGTCCAGCCGGTGCCGCTTGCGGTCACCCGATGCGGCTTGCCGGGGAGCGGCAGGGCCACCGTCTCCCGCGTCGGGAGCGGCCCGGCGAGGAGGATCTCGTGCCGGCCCGGGCCCACCGACACCCAGAGACGGCCGGCGCCGTCCCGGGTCACCCCGGCCGGTTTGCCGTCGACGGAGACCTGGGCCGGCACCCACTGCTGGGCGCCGCCGGGGAGGGGCACTCCGACTCCGTTCGGCACGTTCGCCGCCGCCACCTCCAATCGGGCGGTGAGCGCGCCGGGGGTGAAGTCGAGGAAGAGCCGCGAGGCCGCGGCGCAGTCCGGGTGGCAGTCGAGCGGGGCGATCAGGCGGTCGCGCAGCTCGTCGAGCAGCGGCTGCGGCGGGATTGCGGAACTTCCCTGAGCGCGCGCCGGAGAGGGGAGGAGTGCGAAGAGAAGGAGCGCGGCGGCCACCCAACGCCGCAGCGGCGGGAGGCCCTGCGGGAGCGGCAGGAGACGCAGGAGGAGAAGGGCGAGGAGCGCCACCCGCAGCAGGGCGAGGACGAGGTTGGCGGCGGGCGGCAGGAGGAAGAGATGGAGCCGCTCAGTCTTCTCGACCGGACCGTTCCAGGTCAGGTCGACCCGGTTCCAGCGCCAGCGCGGCAGCCCTGGACCGGTGGTGGCCACGGCGGTGGGGTCGATCTCCTGGAGAGCCCGCGGTGGGGGGGCCGGCTTGGGGAGGACTTTCGGCATACCCATGGAACGGAGCGACGAGAGGTACTCCTTCTGCTCCCGTTCGGGCACCGGAGCCGCGGCCGGAGAGGGAGAAGCCGGCGCCGCTACGGGCTGCGCCTCCTCCTCGTCGGCCACGGCCACCCGCTTGTGCGCCACGAACGAGAATCCCTCGTCCTCCGGGGCGGGCGCCGCGCCCGGCTCGCCGACCGCGACCTCGGGGTGCTCCAGGGTGGGGAAGAGTCCCTGCCGCAACTCGCGGACGAGGAAGGCGACGGCGACGAGGACGAGGGCGGCCGCGGCAAGCAGGGAGAGCAGGCGGACCAGGCTGCGCAACCACCCCTCTTTCAAGAGGCGCAGAAGGGCCGCGGTGGCGAGGACGGCGAGCCAGAGCCACTGCGGGGCCTCCGGCTCCTGCCA
Source organism: Thermoanaerobaculia bacterium (assembly GCA_035644215.1). GTDB lineage: Bacteria > Acidobacteriota > Thermoanaerobaculia > Multivoradales > UBA5704 > DASQPA01. Next base: position 35,622 of record DASQPA010000258.1, on the reverse strand, counting down.
GGTGAGGACGAGGGTGGAGAGAGCGACCGCCCCCCAGCGGGTCCCCCAGAGCTGGCGCACGGCGAGGGCGGCGATCAGGACGAGGAAGAGATCCAGGAGGCTCCAGCGCCCCACCCAGGTACCCGGGGCGTGGTCGACGCCGGTCGCGGCGAGGAGGGTCCAGCCCGGCGGCAGGTGGAGGACGCCCGAGACCTTCGCGAAGTCGTGATCCCAGCCGACGGCGACCGCGGAGCCGCCGGTCCCCTCGATCCGCCCCTCGGCGACGAGGTGGAGCTGCCCCAGGCGGGTCTCGATCCCGGTCGTCTCGCTCCCCGGACGGCGGGTGATCACCTGGTCGCGACCGTCCAGCGCCACCCGCCCGAGCCGCGCCGGCGGGGTCATTTCGAGCCGCCAGCTGCCATGGAGGACGCCGTCGACCTTGTCCCGGAACGTGTAGCCGGTGCCGGCGAAGTCGAGCCAGAGCGCCCGCTGGAGATCGAGGTGGTCCGGGGCCGGCGGCCGGTCGCCACGCCGGCGCTCGGCGAGCTTCAGGGTCTCGCCGGGGCGAAGGCGAAAGGCGGGGAGCTTCTTCCACTCCTCGGGAAGCCGGGTCTGCTGCGGGTCGATCGCGGGGACTCCGCCGACCTCGACCAGGCGCAGGCTCGGCCGGGCCGCGAAGACCCAGACCTCCTCGCCGGCCCAGGGTCCCTGGGGAGCGGAGAGGGAAAGAGCGGTGACCGGACCGGTGCTCCGCGCCGTGACCTCGACCGTCCAGGCACCGGGCCGCACCTGGACCCGCAGGTGCCCATCGGGCTCCAGCCGGGCGGGGAGGGGGCCGGCGAGGGCGAGCGGCACGAAACCGGGGAGGAGCGGGCTCGCCAGCACCACCTCGCGCGCCCGGCCGGAGACCGACAGCTCGACCCGGGTCTCGACCCGGAGCGGCACCTCGTCGACCACCCGCCGCGTCACCGCGACCTCCAGGCGGTCCGCCTCGGCGTGGGCCACTTGGGCACGTCGCTGGAGGAAGAGCCGGCCGCCGGCGTCGCGCTCGGGGAAGGGGACGGCGGCGCCGCGCAGGGTGAGCCCCAGGAGCCCGGTCTCGGCCGGCACGGCGAGCGACTCCGGCAGGCTGTCCCAGTGGAAGCTCCCGGAAACGGTATGGGTGCCCATCGAGAGCAAGAGGACGGGAGCGCCGTCGCTTTCGAGAGCCGCCGCCGGCTTGCCGTCCACCTGGATCTCCTGGGGCCAGAGCCGTTCCTCCCCCGGCAGCGGCACCGTGCCCTCGGCATCGACCGTCCAGGTCTGGGTGAACTTCCCCTCGCGCTCCCCGAGATCGAGAGTGAGGCGCCCCGGCCAGAGGCACTGGGTCTCCCCGGAGCCCGAAAGGAACGGGCAGAGCTCCTCCTCATGCCCATGGAGCGCCCAGCCCACCCAGGGCTTGAGCGGCTCGGGGATACGCTCGCGGGAGATCGGCCCAGCGATGGCAGAAGTGGCCGGAGAGGCCAGGAAGAGCAGGAGGAAGAGGGCGCGGCGGCTCATGGGGGAGACTCCTCCGAAAAGGCCCGATACTGGTGAAACGCTGAAGGGAAAGGCTATCACGGCGCGGGGGCGCTACCTTGGTGCCCGCGCAGGGCAGGCACAGGGGCTCTGCCCCTACCTTGCCCTGCTGCTACCTTCCTCTCACGAGCCCATTGCCCTATTTCTCGGGCGAAGGCTCCGAGGCAGGGCAGCGTAGGGGCAGAGCCCCTGTGCCTGCCCTGCCTGGGCGCCAGGTGACCCTCTACGGCTGGCAGGGCTGAGGCGCCGGCCCTTCCGCCTCACGGCCCACACGTCGATCCATCCAGCTCAGAATCGTGCCGAACGCGGACGGCGCATGGAAGTGCAGGTTCACGTCGTGCCCGGTCTCGGGAACGATCGCGGTCTCCGTGCAGGCGTCCGCTGGATAGAAGGCCGGCTCGCCGGCGAGGCTGCCGGAGGCCGAGCAAGTCGGCGCGCCGCAGAAGGCCGCGTCGTAGTCGCCGACCATCACCAGGACCGGCACGTGGATCGCAGTCGACAGGCCCAGGGCGGGGACCGCGGTGTCGAGCTCGGCGGTGGTGACCGTCTCCTTGGTCTCTTCGTCGAGCGCCAGGACCTGGAGATCGAAGAACGGCGACTGGTAGAAGACGTTCCGCAGGCCGGGCTGGCTGGTGAGATAGCCGTCCGGGATGGCGAGGCCGGCGAAATGCGGGTCGAGGCTCGCCGGATAGAGGGTCGAGAGGGTCTCCCCCAGGACGGGCGAGATCTCGTGGGACACCCCGGTCAACACCACGCCGTCGACGTCGCCGTAGGTACCGGCCTCGGCGATCGAGATCACGGAGCCCAGGGAATGACCGACCAGGGCCACCCGGCCGGCGCGGATGCGGCCGAACGCGGGCTCGACAAGATTCCCGGAGCGCAGCACCGCGACGATCTGGTGGACGACATAGGCGTTGGCGCCGATGGTGACCGCCGCGGCCGGCGGACGATCGCTCTCGCCGACGCCGATCCGGTCGAGGTTCAAGACCGCGTATCCGGCCGCCGTGGCGCGCCGCACGTAGGAGTACGTCTCGGGCTCGAAGGGCCAATCCCAGTAGAGATGGCTGTAGGTCGCGCCATGGAGGGTGATCTGGATCGTCTTGCCGTGGACGCTGCCGCGCGCGCAGAGGACCCCGACCACCTCGTAGGCCGTCGGGTCGGCGGGGGAGAGGGTGACGGGAAACGACACCTTCCGGCACCGCAGCCCCCCCGGGTCCGCCACGGCGAGGGAGGGCAGGAGCGCGGCGAGAGCCAGGGCGATGAACAGGCGCGTGGCGAGCCGTCGCAGGGCGAGAACCGGGGGGACATGGGAGCTTCGACGATGTCTCATCTCTAAAGTCCTTTCCAAAGAGATCGGTTGCGCAACCGACCTATTATCGTATCGACCTGCCGCCCTCCCCAGAAAACAACCGGCCGGCCCGCTGGCGCGGACCGGCCGTTTTCCTCTATTCTGCGAAGCCGGCGGCCGGAGCCGCCGACGGAAGCGGGTTCTAGTACATGCCGCCCATGCCGCCGCCCATGCCACCGCCGCCGCCCATGCCGCCGCCGCCCTTCTCGTCCTTCTCCTTGATCTCGGAGACCATGGCCTCGGTGGTGAGCATGAGGCCGGCGATCGAGGCCGCGTTCAGGAGCGCGGTCTTGGTCACCTTGGCCGGGTCGATGACGCCCGCGGCCACCAGGTCCTCATGCTTGCCGGTGGCGGCGTTGAAGCCGTTGTTGCCGCTACCCGCGAGGAGCTGCTTGACGACCACCGAGCCCTCCTCGCCGGCGTTGTTGGCGATCTGGCGGGCCGGCTCTTCGAGCGCGCGGCGGACGATGTTGATGCCCACCCGCACGTCGCCCTCGCCGACCACCTGGTCGACCGCCGGGATGGCGCGCAGCAGGGCGACGCCGCCGCCGGGGACGATCCCCTCCTCGACGGCCGCCTTGGTGGCGTGCATGGCGTCCTCGACCCGGGCCTTCTTCTCCTTCATCTCGGTCTCGGTCGCGGCGCCCACCTTGATCACGGCGACGCCGCCGACCAGCTTGGCGAGCCGCTCCTGGAGCTTCTCGCGGTCGTAGTCGGAGGTCGTCTCCTCGACCTGGTTGCGGATCTGCTTGACCCGGCCGGCGATCGCCTCACGCCGCTTGGGGTCGTCCGAATCGGTGACGATGGTGGTCTCGTCCTTGGTGAGGACGACCTTCTTGGCGTCGCCCAGGTCCTGCCACTGGACGTTCTCCAGCTTGATCCCGAGGTCGTCGGTGATCATCCGGCCGCCGGTCAGGACCGCGACGTCCTCCAGCATGGCCTTCCGGCGGTCGCCGAAGCCCGGCGCCTTGACCGCGGCGACGTGGAGCGTGCCGCGCAGCTTGTTGACCACCAGGGTGGCGAGCGCCTCGCCCTCGACGTCCTCGGCGATGATCAGGAGCGGCTTGCCCTGCTTGGCCGTCTGCTCGAGCACCGGGAGGAGGTCCTTCATCGAGGTGATCTTCTTCTCGTGGAGGAGGATCTTGGCGTTTTCGAGCACCGTTTCCATGCGCTCGGCGTCGGTGACGAAGTAGGGGGAGAGATAGCCGCGGTCGAACTGCATGCCCTCGACCACCTCCAGGGTGGTCTCCAGGCCCCGCGCCTCCTCCACCGTGATGACGCCGTCCTTGCCGACCTTCTCCATCGCCTCGGAGATGATGCGGCCGATCTCCACGTCGTTGTTGGCGGAGATGGTGCCGACGTGGGCGATGTCCTTGCCCTCGACCGGCTTGGCCAGCAGGTCGATGGCCTCGACGGCGGCCTTGACCGCCAGCTCGATGCCGCGCTTGATCTCCATCGGGTTGGCGCCGGCGGTGACGTTCTTCGAGCCCTCGCGGTAGATCGCCTGGGCGAGGACGGTGGCGGTCGTGGTGCCGTCGCCGGCCACGTCCGAGGTCTTCGAGGCCACCTCGCGCACCATCTGGGCGCCCATGTTCTCCAGCGGATCGCCGAGCTCGATCTCCTTGGCGACGGTGACGCCGTCCTTGGTGATCGTGGGCGAGCCGAACTTCTTCTCGATGACGACGTTCCTGCCCTTCGGGCCGAGGGTCACCTTGACCGCATCGGCCAGCTTGTTGACACCCCGCAGGATGGCGGCGCGCGCGTCCCCGGAGTACGTGATCTGCTTAGCCATGTCTCGTCTGTCTCCTAAAGTTCCTATTGATACGAACGGATTGCGGTCGGGGGGCGGGGTCTACTGGTTGCCGTTGACGTTGACGACGGCGAGGATCTCGTCCTCGCGCAGGATGACGTAGTCCTCGGCGTCGATCTTGATCTCGCTGCCGGAGTACTTGCCGATGAGGATGCGGTCGCCGGCCTGGACGTCCATGGGCGCGCGCTTGCCGTCGTCGCCGACCTTGCCCGGACCGACGGCGATGACCTTGGCCTCCTGCGGCTTCTCCTTGGCGGTGTCGGGGATGATGATCCCGCCCCGGACCTGCTCCTCCTGTTCGATGCGCTGTACCAGAACCCGATCGTGCAGTGGACGGATATTCACGGTTCTACCTCCTTGGAATCAAAGACTTGGGTGAAGAGGATCAGGGGATGTACCGGCTCGCTTCACCGCCATTGTTAGCACTCATTGGCGGCGACTGCTAACAGTGTAGGCAGCCAGCGGGGAGGTGTCAACCCCTTTCTTGTAGAAAAGACTCACGCTCCCGACTCTCCCCTGCCCACCGGCCTGCGCGGCCGGGGACGGCACCCTGCTGGGGAACGGCCTTAGGCCGGGGACGGCGGGGGTGACGACACCGAAGCGGGTGGCGCCGTGGGTGCCGTGGCTCGCCGCGCGAGACGCCACAGCGCCAGGCAGAGGACGGTCATGACGACGAGGTTGACCAGCGAGTCCTCGGGCCCGAAGCCGCCGCCGGTCCACAGTCGGGGGCCGTGGTCGACCGTCGCGAGCGGCGCCAGGGCACGCCACTCCTCGACACCCGAGAGCGGTACGCCGACCAGAAAGATCGTGGCGTTCCAGCAGCAGTGGTGGGCGGCGGCCACCCAGAGGTTGCGCGACAGCACGAACAGGAGGGCCCACAGGAGGCCGGCCAGCGTGACGGTCAGCGCGGTGACCGGGCGCACCCCACCATTCGCCAGGTGACTGACCATGAAGACCACGGAGCTGCCCACCAGCGCCGCCAGGGTGCCGAGCCTCGTTTCGAGCAGGCGGAAGAGGATGCCCCGGAACGCCACCTCCTCCAGCACCGCCGCGACCCCAATCTGCGCCAGGACCCCGCCCGCCTGTGCGAAGCCCCGGTAGGCGACGAGCTCGTACCGGCCCGTCGCGTAGAGGACGAGGATCGTCACACCGATCGACAGCGAGCCCGCCGCCGCGGTCAGCAGAATCCAGCGCCAGCGGAGCATGAGCTCGCTCACCGCGCGCCGCTCGTAGAGCCGGACGAACGCCCAGTAGGAGCCGACGATGGCGAGGAAGACGCCGCAGCGGCGCACCAGGGACGCCGTGGGCGCGCCTAAGGAGAAGACGGAGTCGATCCAGGGATCGACGAGCCCGCGGTAGAGGGCGACCGCCCCCACGAGGCAGACGGCGGCGACGAGGAGCTGGAGGAGCCCGGCGAGGAGGAACCGGGCCTTGGATACGGCGGCCGGCTCGGGATGCGTCAAGGGATCAGTCAAGACGTTTCTCCAACGCGAGCTGCGCGTACGGGTCGTCGTCGAAGAGGGGGATCTCGTAGAAACCGCTGGCGCGATAGAACGTCTGCGCCTCGGTGAGCGCGCCGTTGGTCGAGAGCCGGAGAACCTTGGCCCCGGCTTGGCGCGCCTGCGCCTCGAGCGACAGGAGCAGCCGCCGCGCGACGCCGAGCCCGCGCATGGAAGGCGACACCCACATGCGTTTGATCTCGGCGATCTTCCCGTCGTCGCTGAGCCGCTTGAAGGCAACGCATCCGACCGGCCGGTCGGGCAGGGTCGCGAGCAGGAAAATGCCGTTCGGAGGCGTCATCTCGGCCGGGGTGGCCGAGGCGGTGAGGCGCGGGTCGAAGCCGGTCTCGAACCGGGCGGCGAGCTCCTGGAAGAACTGCTCCAGGCACCAGCGGGCCTCGTCGCTCTGCGGGTCTTCCGGGCGGATCGAGATCTCCGACGCGTCGAGCAGGTGCACGATCTCTTCCGTGGCCGCCACGAACCGGGCCTGGAGCGCCGGGCTGAGAGCGGACAGCCACGCCTCGACCCCCTCGTTCGTCTTGCTCTCCAGCTTGTCGAGCTTCGCCCTTCCCGCCCTCGTCACCCGGACGACCCGGGCGCGCGCGTCGGCCGGGTCGGCGACGGTCTCGATGAGACGCTTGTGCTCGAGCGAGCGCAGCATCCGGCTCATCTGGCCGGAATCGAGCCCGAGCTTGGCGCGCAGCTGCCGCACCTCAGTGACTCCGGAGGCGATCTCGTAGAGCAGCCGGGCCTTGCCCAGCGAGAGGCCACCGCCGAGGAACGAGGCCTCGAGGACCCCGAGCCGGCGCGTGATGACGCGGTTGAAGTTGCGGATGCGGGCGATGCGGTCGTCGGCCACTTGTCTGACTTTAGTCAGACATTATGCCGGTGTCAAGTCGGTCTCCCGCCTGGCAGGACGATCTGCCGCCGCCGAAGGGCGCCGCCGTTCGCCGTCGATGCCGGTGACTTGACCCACTTCGGGTAAGACGTTATCTTACCCTCATGAGAGCTGCCATCTCCACCAAGGGCCAGATCGTCCTCCCTGCGGAGTTTCGCCGGCAGGACGACATCGAAGCCGGACAGGAGTTCGAAATCGAGCGTATCGATCGCGGAGAGTATCGGCTCGTCCGCCTGACTCCACCGCACAATCAGGGTCTCCTGGACTGGCTGCTGGCCTGCCCCGACAAGGGTTTCTTTGTTCCGATCGAGTCGGAGTCGACCGACACGCTATGACGTTCCTGGTCGACGCCAACGTTTTGAGCGAAGCCACCCGACCGGAGCCCGAGCCCAAGGTCCTCGCATGGCTGGCGCGCCATGAACGGGAAATCGCGGTCGATCCCGTCATCCTCGGCGAGATCCAGTACGGCATCCTCCTGCTGCCGGTGGGGAAACGTCGCGCGCGCCTGGAGCGTTGGTTTGAGGAGGGTATCGAGCGCATCCACTGTCTGCCGTGGGAGGCGGCCACCGGGTTGCGCTGGGCTCGGCTTCTCGCCGAGCTTCGCGCCAAGGGTCTAGCGATGCCGATCAAGGACAGTCTGATCGCGGCGACGGCTCTGGTTCACGAGATCCCGGTCGTGAGCCGGAACCGGCACGACTTCGAGAAGGCCGGCGTCGAGATCGTCGATCCGTTTGCCTGAGAGTGCCGCTCCATGGCCGCTGACCAGATCGCCGAGATCGCGCCGGCCCTCCGCGAGGCCCTGGCGGGAGGGCCGGAGACCTGCGTCACCTTCGAGGTTACCGGAGACTCCGAGAAGTGGGTGCAGTTCCTGGATGGAACGCTGAACGCAGCCTATCCCGGGGAGACCCCACCCGATCCGGAACACCTTCTGCCGGAGGCGCCGGACCTCGCGCCCCGGCTCCTCGAATGGGAGCCCCGGAAGTGCGCGACCTTTGCGCTCGATTCGGCCGATGTCCGGGCGCTCGCCGGCTGGATCGATCTTTACTTCGTGTGCATCCTCGGCTGCGTGGCCGGTGGCTATGACGTCGACGTGAGGATCGAAACTCTGTGATGCTCAAGGATGCCGAGCTGGAGACGCCGGAGCTCTGGGTGGCGCACTACTACCTGCTGTTGGCGGATGACGAGAACGAGTCGTCGGATCTCGTGGAACCGCTGTTCGGAATCAGCGAGGATCGGATCGAGGAGTACTACCTGGGTCACCTGGTGCAACCGGAAGCGACGGCCCGTACGCTGTGGCTTCCGCTGCTGGACGGTTTCTCGGCCGGTGTTCAGTACGCCGACTGTGGTGACGACGGCCACGAAGTCCGCTATTTCCTGCATCATGCGTCCTGGAGCGAGCCGGAGCTGCTGGGATTCGACAGCGCGCATTTTGCTCTCCCGGCCTTCCGGTGGGACGAGGTGACGCTCGTCCATGCCGCCCTGCGAGAGCAGGGGACGGCGCAAGCGTCGGCGGCTGCTCTCTTTCTGTTTCCTGCCACCTATCTGACCTCTTCGGAGGAGCAGGCCGAGGCCGAGTCTCGCCTGGCCGAGTGGTGGAAAACCCTCTCGGTGATCCGGCCCAGAGCGATCGACACCCTGGCCAAGAACGTCGCCGCCTATCGCTTCTCCCCCGAGGTGCGATGGAGCGTCGACGCGAAATTGGGCTGGATCAACGATGGGATGTACAGCTTCCGAAACCCCAGGACGGAAATGTGCGCGTTCTCAGAACGACGATTCGAGCGCGTCAGGAGTTTCCTCGCCCCCTTGGGGGCCTGATCCTGGTGTCGCTCCCCCGCACCACGGCAGCCTGGCGCTCCTGATCGAAGACGGCCAGATCGATGTCGCCAGGCGAGGCCGGGGCAACGCCCCGGCCCTGCAATTCAGCGGCGTGCGGAGCGGGTCCCCTGGCGCTGGCCTCCCCTTCCTCCCTGCGATATCCTCCCTTTGATCTCTCAAAGGAGCGCGGATGCGCCTCGGCCGGGTTTTCGTCTCGTCGGTCTTCGGGGGAATGTCGGAGCTGCGGCAGCGGGCCGCGGACGCGGCGCGGCTCCTCGGCCTGGAGGCGGTGCTCACCGAGGGGCACGTGGCGCAGCCGGGCACGGTGCGGGACGCGCTGGCGCGGGAGATCGCGCTCGCGGACCTCTATGTCGGGCTCTTCGACCGCCGGCGCGGCACGGTGCCGGAGGCGGGGACGGTGGACTCCCGGGCGATCACCGAGGAGGAGCTGCGGCTCGCCCGCGAGCACGGCCTGCGCTGCCTGGTCTTCCTCTCCCGCGACGGCGCCGCGGCGCGCGAGCCGGGCCTCGCCGAGTTCCTGGAGCGCGAGGTCTCCGCCTACGCGACCGGCGTCTGGGCGCGCCCGTACGGCTCGCCGGCGTCGCTCCTCCAGGAGATCGCGGCGGCCCTCTCCGCGCTGCGGCCATGGGTGGTGCTGGCCCTGGGCTCCGGCGCGACCGGCGGGAGCGCCCGGCTCTTCCTCGGCGGGCTCCAGCCGGCGTGGGCCGGGCCGGCGGTCCTCGGCCCCGTCGCCGTGGACTTGGGGCTCGGCGCCGGCTCGCGCGGCGTCTTCGACGCCTTCCGCCGGGGACCCGCCTCGCGGAACCGGCTGCGCGAGGAGGACCTGCGGGCGGCGGGCGGAGATCTCGCGGCGCGCGCCCTCCCCGGCCCGCTCGGCGAGGCGCTGGCCGACGTCCTCGACCTCGCCGGCGGCAGGCTCGTCACCCTGGAGGTGCGGACCGGAGACGACGTCCTCCTGGTCTTCCCCTGGGAGCTCCTCTCCCTCCCCGGCCATCCGCTCCCGGTCCGCACCGGCGCCCTGGAGGTCGTGCGCCGCCTCGTCCTGCCCGGCGATCCGGACGATCCCGCCGGCGACCCGGCGCCATCGGTGCCTCCCGACCGCCTGGCGATCCTCGGCTTTACCGCGGCTCCCCCCGAGGACCAGGTGCCGGGCGCCCTGCCCGGGGCCGGCGGCCTCGCCGGGGATTCCGATCTCTTCTGGGAGCGCGAGCAGGAGCGGCTCCTCGCCGCCCTGGACGGCCTGCTGCGCGAGGGGCGCGGCCGGCTGATCCTCCCCGACACCGGCGACCGGGAGGAGCTGCGGGCCCAGTTGCAGCGGAGCGAACGGCCGCACGTCGTCCACATCGCCTGTCACGGCGGCACCGTGCCGGGGCCGGGCGGCGCACCCGAGCCGGCGCTCTTCCTGGAGGACGCCGAGGGCCGCCGCGCGCCGCTCACCGGCCCGGAGCTGCTCTCCTGGGTGCGGGCGTCCGGCGGAGCGCCCGAGCTTCTCGTCCTCGCCGCCTGCAGCACCGCCGGAGCGGCCGCGGGGTCGTCGCCCGAGCCCGGCCTGCGGGCCGCGGTGGCGGAGGCCGCGGTGGGACGGGCGGCCGGCCTGGCGGAGGCCTTGGTGCGCGGCGGGCTGCCGCGGGTGCTCGGCATGCAGAGCACAGTGAGCGACGGCGGCGCCACCGCCTTCGCCTTCGGCCTCTACGCCGCCCTGGGCCGGGGGACCGACCTGCCGGCCGCCCTCCGCGCCGGCCGGGCGGAGCTCGCCGTCCACGGCGGCCCGCACGAGTGGGCGATCCCCACCCTCACCCTGCGCGGCGACGCCGGCCCCCTGGCCGCGCCGGAGGGGAGCGCGCCGCGCGAGAAGACGCCCTTCGAGGTGGCGGCGGAGGTGTTCCGCATCGCCGGGGTCTCCTATCTCGACCGCGGCTACGTCGGCCGCCGCGAGGCCGAGCGCCGTCTGCGTCGCGCCTTCGAGCGCGGGGAGCGGGTGCTCGTCCTCCACGGCCTGGGCGGCATCGGCAAGTCGACCCTGGCCGCCCGGTTCCTGGCGCGGCGCCGGGAGGAGGGGGCGCGCGTCCTCGTCCTCTACGCCGGCCGCGCCCTGCCCCCGGCCGCGTTCCTCGACGAGGTGGCCGCGCAGGTGGGGGTCGCGCGCCCGGCCGGGCTGGCGCCGGAGGAGGCCGAGGCGCGGTTCCGCGCGGCCCTGGGGGAGGCCCTGCGCGCCGTCGATCCGACCCTCCTCTATCTCGACAACTTCGAGGACAACCAGGACGCGGAGGGCCGGCTCCTCCACGAGGAGCTGGGGATCGCCCTCCTCGACCTCGCCCGGCTCGCCGGCCCCGCCCTGCGCCTACTCCTCACCAGCCGGCTCGCCGTGGCGCTCCCCCCGTCCCCGATCGAGCCCTGCAACCTGGACCTGGGCGAGCTCTCCCCCTCCGGCTGCCGCAAGCTGCGGCTCCTCGATCCCGACGGGCTCGGCCAATTGGAAGAGAGCGCCTGGCAGCAGGTGCTGCTCCATTTAGGCGGCCATCCCAAGGCCCTGGAGCTCCTGGGCGGCTACCTGCGCGGCCGGCTCGACCGTGCCCGCTCGCTCGTCCGCCAGCTGGACGAGGCGATCCGCGTCATCGACGGCAAGCTCTCCGCCAAGGACCAGGAGCGCGGCCGGAGCCTCCTCGTCGATACCGTCCTGGAGAGTGTCCCGGAAGCTCGCCGGGCCGCCTTCGACCGGCTCTGCCTGCTTGAGCTGCCGCTGCAGTCCGAGGAGCTGGAGTCGCTGCTCGCCGCGGAGGGGCTTCCCGATGCGACAGGGGACATCGCCTGGTTTCGCGACCATGGCCTCCTGGCCCGGGCGGTAGGGCCGTCGGCGCTTGGGGGAGGGGATCTCGTGCACAGACTGCTGGCCAGCCGGAGAGAAGGAGCGCTGGCGGAACAGGAGGGCGAGGATGCTGCGCGGGGCTGGCATCTGCGGGTGGCCGAGCATCTGGTGGAACGACCCGGGCCGCTGTCGGATTTTGGAGCGGCCGCTCGCCACCGGGATGCCGCGGGGGACCGGGCGGGGGCGCTGGCGCTTTATAACCTTTGGGCACTCGCGATGCGGGAAGGGCATGCCTATGCTGCCTGTGTGCAGATCGCTCATGAGGGTCTCCTCGCGTTTGCCACCGGCGAGTCCGAAGCGGAGCGGATCGAGGCGGCAAAGCTCTGGACCAACATTCATGATGGTTTGGAACCGCTTGGAAAGATTGCAGAGGCGGACGAAACGCTCGCTGACGCGCTTCAGGTTCTGGAGGGCTTGACCAGTCCTGAGGCCGGCTTCTTCTACTCCAGTCTATTGCTAAGAAGAGGCCGCCGGCTGGCCTCCTCTGCTCAGGTCGCAGAGGCAGAAGACAACCTTGCCAAATCTCTCGCGGGCTTTACCCAAGGTGGACACACCCTGGATCGCACAACCGTTCTGGGAGAAATCGCGCGTTTGCGAGCCCGGACCGGTGATGTTTCTGGCGCTCTAAAGCTCTTTGAGGAGCTGATCGCGATTTTCGAGCAACACGGCGATGTGCGGGAGCGAGCCGTAACCCTGGGAGACATCGCGCGTTTGCTAGCTCAGGCTGGCGATGTCGTTGGTGCCATAAAGTTACTAAGCGAGCGGCTGGCGATCTTTCGTGAGCTAGGTGATGTTGAGGGGATCGCCGCTACGCAGTTCGATCTCGCTCAGTGCCATCTGCAAGAGAGCAGGCCTGAGGCAGCCCTGTCCCAGTTCGCCGAAGCCTGGGAGATGGTGAACCGGATCGGACGTATGGATGCCGTAGCAAGCGTCGGTTCACTCTATGGCGGGTTACTCCTCGCCACTGACCGCGAGCAGGCCCGACCAGTGCTCCGGAGATCGCGAGACGCGTATCAACTTCTGGGTCGGACCGCCGAAGCTAGCGAGATCGACGGTTGGCTCCGGGAGAAAGAGTAGCGCCCAGACCTGTTCGCACGGCTGGTTCGGTTCCTCCGCAAGCGGCGGCGCGCAAGATAGAATTGCCCGACACGTCCATGGGCGCCGACCAAATCGCCGAGATCGCGCCGGGCCTCCGCGAGGCCCTGGCCGGAGGGCCGGATACCTGCGTCACCTTCGAGGTTACCGGAGACCCCGAGAAGTGGGTGCAGTTCCTGGATGGAACGGTGAACGCGGCCTACCCTCGGGAGACTCCTCCCGTCCTGGAACACCTTCTGCCGGCGACCTCTCCGGACCTGGAGCCCAGGCTCCTCGGCTGGGAAGCGCGCAAGTATGCCACCCTGAAGATCCCCGGCGCCGACACGAGGTTCCTCGCCAGCTGGATCGATCGCTACTTCGTGTGCATCCTCGACTGTGAGGCCGGTGGCTACGACGTCGACGTCACGATCGAGATGCTCTGACACACCAGGGTGGTTCTGCACCAGGGACGATTTGCGCTAGGCTGCCGCTGGAGGCGCCGCGCCCACCATGGACTCTCCTCTCACCTGCCTCTCGTTTCTGTGGGGCGCCTGGCTCCTCCTCTGGCTGGTCGCCGCGCTGTGGACCGCCCGGACGGTCACCCGCCAGTCCATCGCCTCCCGCCTGGCCCATGGCGTCCTCCTGCTCCTCGGCTCCGCGCTGCTCTTCCGCCCCACCCGCCTCGGCCCGCTCGCGCGTCCTCTCTTCCCGCCTACGCCCTGGGTCGCCTGGGTGGGCGTCGGCCTGACGGCCGCGGGGCTGGGTTTCACCGTCTGGGCCCGCATTCATCTCGGGCGTTTCTGGAGCGGCATGGTGACGCTCAAGGCGGAGCATGCCCTGATCCGCACCGGCCCCTACGCCCTGACCCGCCACCCGATCTACACCGGTCTCCTCGCCGCCTTCGCGGGCACCGCCCTCGCCCGCGATTCGGTGGCGGCTTTCCTGGGGCTGGGCCTCCTCGTCGCCAGTTTCGTCGTCAAACTGCGCCAGGAAGAGCGCCTCCTCCGCGAGCACTTCGGACCCGCGTACCAGCAGTATCAGGCCGAGGTTCCGGCCCTGCTCCCCCGGCCCTGGGCGCGAGTCCGGTAAGACGCCCATGCAGGCCGCAACCTTCTGGCGAACGGTGACCGGGGACCACGCTGATCTTCTCGGGCAGACGCTCCAGATCCTCGAGGAGACCCATGCCCGCTATTGCGTGATCGACGGTCAATTGGCCTCGATCTCCGTTTCGATCTCGGCCTGGTGGTCCAGGTAATAGCTGATGGCGTCATAGATCGCCGCGGGTTCGACGTGCCGGTACGCCGCCGCGATTTCGGAGGCGGGCTCCCCCCGGCGAAAGAGCTCGGCGATCGTCCGCACGGAGATCCGGCTGCCCCGGATGTGGGGACGGCCTCCGCAAACCCACCGCTCCTGTGTGTCGAGGTAGATCTCGGCCACCCTCTACCGAAGATGGAGCACAAGTGCAGGAATAGGCAGCTCCGCGCCAGATATAGGGAACTCCAGGGCAAACATAGGAAGATCTGGAAACAAGTAGGGTAACCCTGCACGAGAATAGGGAGGTCGGGACCAGAAATAGGTAGCTGGGCGCCAGGATAGGGGTATTCTGGAGAAAAATAGGCTATCCGGCCGCCGGATAGGGTATCCGAGCGCCGGATAGGGTATCCGAGCGCGAAATAGGGAAAACCGAGCGCCGGATCGGCAGCTGCAAGCCAGAAGCAGGTCATGCAGCGCCCAGGGAGCCTCATCGAAGCCCGAGCCCCCAGCTGCGCGCCAGAGTCCCCGCCAAATCGCTCCACTTCCCTTCTTGCATTTCTCTTCCAGGTATGCATCGGAATGAGAAAATTCTAGATTAGAATTTTTTTCCTGGTCCAAATCTATTGACCTGAGGCCGAGGCCGGTACTACCGTATCCGGAGTTTCACGGTTTGTCCCGCCGCTGGGCAACCTCGCTCACGGCGGATGCGCGAGAAACGCGCAGAAAGGAAGAAGAAAGTATGTCCACGTCGACGCAGAGTCCCGTGTCGCCCCGAGAGAACCTGGTCCCCCGAGCCCTCACCCGGTTGAAGCCGGAACGCGTCCAGGACGGGCTCAAGAAGCTCCCGAGCTGGCGGCCGTCGCGCGACGGCAAGTCGCTCGTCCGGACCTTCAAGTTCGCGACCGACCGGGCCCCGCTCGCCTTCGTCGAGCTCGTCCTGGCGCTCGCGGCCAAGGAGGGCCACCAGCCCACTTTGACGCTGTCGGCGAACGGCACGGTGGAGTGCAAGCTCACCACCCCCGTCGCGGGCGGCATCACCCGCCGGGACCTGGAGATGGCACGGCGCATCAGCAACCTGGGTTGAACGTGACCCGGGGAGAGAGGAAGTGCGGGCGGAAAACCCCTGGACCGGGTTCCCGCCCGTGAAACCACAACCGCGGGGGGCGCGGATGCGCTCCCCGCCTTACCACCGAGAAGTGTACAGGAGAAACGTCATGGCGATCAAAGGGAATGCCTCCGGCCAGCGCACCGGCCGCTGGGAGGTGCTGCTCAACAACCTCCGGCCGAGTCTGTCCGACATGCCGCACATCGCGGACGACTTCAAGGCGCTCGAAGCGCTGCTGCCCCAGGCCCGCGCCCTGCAGACCCAGCGGGAAGACCTGAGGAGCCAGGCGAGCGTCCTCAGCAAAAACGTCGCGCAGGCCCTCAAAGAGGGCGACAAGATCCGGGCGCGCATGGGCTCGACCCTCAAGGGGAAGTTCGGGTTCACCGACGCGACCCTGAGCAAGTACGGCTTCAGGCCGGTCACGGGCCGCCGGCGCAAGAGCCCCGACTCCACCCCGCCGCCCACGGTCGAGGCCCAGGCGAAGCCGGTCGCGGCCGCTCCGGGAACCAGCCCCGCGGCGCCGGCCAAGGGCGCGAAGTAGCAAGCAGCTCGCATTTTTCCGCCGTAAGCAAACCGGGGGGCCGCAGGGCCCCCCGGTTTTTTGGATCCCTGAAAAGCGCGGCGTCTCAGCCGCCCGGCGCAGGGTCGCGCGGTGTCAGGAAGGGACGCCGCCGGAATCACGGCCCGCGGTTTTCGTGCGCTCGATCAGAGCGGCTCGCGCGGAGGGACCGGCGCGGGCGGCAGGCCACCGTCGCTCATGGCCAGCCTGGCGTCGAGGATGTCGAGGAGCGCCGAGAGATGGGCCGGCCCGAGCCGCTCGACGAGCGCCTGCACGCGCACCGCGAACGGTTGGGCGGCGAGCTCCTGGGCCGGCGGCGCGCCGAGTAGCTCGCCGGGGCTCACGGCGAGAATGGCGCACAGTTGGAGGTAGAGCTTCGGCGTACGCGGCACCTGCCGTCCCGTCTCGTACTTGCTGATCAAGCTCGGGTCGCAGCCGAGACGGGCGGCCAGCTCCTTCTGGCTGAGCCCGCGCGCCTCACGATACCGGGTGAGGCGCATGGCGAACGACATCTTTTCCTGAGACTCGCTCAAGGGTCCCCCCCTTTGGAACAGGACAGGATGGCAGCTGGCGGATGTCTGGCCTCACCCCTCCGGCTGCGAGCCGGCCTTGAGGCTGATGCGGCGCAAGGCCTCCAGGATGCGGCGATCGAGCTCGGCGTCGGAAATGGCGTCCTCCCCCTGGGTCAGGCCGTCGAGATCGAGGCCGCCGCGGAACCCCTGGGCCTCGAGGAAGCGCAGGAGGTCCTGGGAGGCCGGGGAGCGGGATCGCCTCTGGTAGGCCAGCGCGAAGAAGTCGGCGGCGGGGAACTCCAAGGCCTCGAGCACGTCGAAGAGGTGACGGAACTTGAGCTCGATCCGGCCGGAGAGGACCCGCGAGAGGGTGCCCGCCGACCAGCCGAGCTTGCGCTCGATGGCCCGGGCTCCGACGCGGAGGCCCGTGTCGGCCGACCCTCCCCGGAAGCGCAGGACGGATTCGAGGAGCTTGGCGAGGCGACGGATCTCGGAGTCGACCTTGGGAGAGGACATGCGATGAATATACACCGAAATTGACCTCTGTGCACCAAATAGGACCCTGACTCCCTTCGGTCGAAACGGGAGAGACCTGGCGGCTCAGACGAAGAGAGCGGGGGGGTAGCTCCCCGACTTGGCGCCGCGGCGCCGGCGCGTCGGGACGCGGTCGAGCTCGGCCACCAGGACGGCGACCTCCCGGAAGCAGAGGCAGAGGGCCTCGGCCCCGACATGAGGGTCCATGCAGCGCTCGCGGGTGAGGAGGAGGACGGCGATGATCTCCCGGGCGATGCCGAGGCGGCGGAAGGTCACCAGCATCTCGCTCGCGAGGGCCCGGGCCTCGGGCCGTCGACCCTGGCGGACGTAGACCTCGGCGAGATCGAGAGAGACGAGGGCCTGGTGGTAGGGCTTGCCGGCGTCCGCCATGCCGGCCCGGGCGGCGTAGAGCTCCTTTTCGGCCCGGGCGAAGTTTTCCAGGCCCGAGTAGACCCTCCCCCAAAGCCATTGCAGGCGGACGAGGTTCAGGGGAGAGCCATCCCGGTGGTGGAGGTGCTGGACCTGCCAGAGGAGGAGGCGCGCCTCGCGGTACTGGCCGATGAAGACGAGCATGCTGACGAGGTCGTGCATGGCCGAGAGCTGAAGCCCGGGCTCGCGCTCGACATCGACGAGGGAAAGGCCGGTCGTGAGAGAGACGATCGCACGCCGGTGCTGATTGTCGTGCCCAAGGAAGATACCGCGGCTGATAAGTGCGCGGCCGGCGAGGTGGGTGTCTCCAAGCTCCCGGTAGAGGATCGCCAGGCGCTCCAGGGCCTCGATCGCGTCGGCGAAGCGGCCCTGGTCGGCCCAGAGAGAGGCGGTGAGATCGGCCAGGCGGGCGGTCACCCAATCGGACCCTGTGCCGCGGCGAGCCGACCGGACGGCATGCGCCAGGCAGGAGGAAGCGGCAGGGAGATTGTCGGCCACACGATGGGAGTTGCCGAGCTCGGCCCAGGCAAGGGCGCGAAGGTCGGCGAGTGGCTCACTGCCGTAACTGCGACCCGCGAGGCGGCGGAGCTCGCAGACGGCGAGCTCCGCGAGGCGGACCATCTTGGCAGGAGACGTGTAGCGCTGGGCACGGCTGGCCTCGAGGAGCATCTCGACACGGGCAAAGCCGCCGAGGCGGGTGAGCGCGGCCGGCCGCAGGTCTTCGAATCGCCGGCCGCCGGCCATGGCGTTGTCTGCCTGGGCACGCTCCGCGGAGATACGGAGGGCCTGGCGGATCGCAGCCGAGCCGGGCTGGGAGCCCGGACGTGCGGGGGCCTCAGTGGGATCAGGTGCGGGAGGTGGAGGAAGGCGAGGCTCGAGCAGCCGGCGACAGGACTGGCAGCGAGCCAGATGCGCGAGCACCCGGCGAGTCTTCGCGGAATCGAGGGAGCCGCGGACAAAGAGGGCCAGATCTCCCGGGTCGATGTGGGCGCTCAGAGAGAGGTCCTTATCAGAAGTGCTTCTTTGTCTGGATTCTCTCACATCCTCCTGCGAAACGACCTGGGAGCCCGTACCTGGGCTCCCAGGAAAGGCATCGCTAGTGAAGGCAGCGGCCGTTGGGGTCGATAGAGCATCCTGCATCCAGGCTCGGCCCCGGAGGGAGGTTCTTGACCGAGGCCTGGCAATGCCGAGCGCCGTTGGGGTCGATTTCACACCCGGCATGGGGGAGGAGGGAGGTCAACCATGCCCAGGCCTGCCCCCAGAGACTCCCGAGATCGAGCGGGAGGGAGCCGCGGGCGGAGACCGCGGCCGAGGGAACGGCCAGGGCGAGGAGGAGGACGGCGGCGAGGAGGAGAGAGAGGACAGGTCTGCGCAGCATGGCTTCGTACCTCCGGGAGGGGCGGGTCGTGCGGAGGCCGTCAGTGGCGCGACGCCCGCCGGGCGACGCCTCAAGCGTCGGCGAATGCCCCCTAGTCTCCGGCATCCGTTATTCAAAAGCGCGTCCCAGGAAGCTAAGACACTTGATTTGACATTTTGTCTCTTTTGATGCACTCTCATCCTCAACATGGCAGATAGAGCACGCTCCCTCGAGGATCGCTACGCTCGTCGAATCGGCTCTCAGATTCGGGAGACCCGGGAGGCACGACGCTGGACCCAGCGGGATCTCGCCGGCCGGCTCGAGGTCCACGCAAGAGAAATCAGCCGTTGGGAATCCGGGGCACAGCTGCCGCCGTTCCGCCTCCTCTTGCAGCTGGCGGAGACGTTGGGCGTGGAGCCCGGGGACCTTCTGGGGAGAGGATCCGACACCAGAGGCGGGCTCGGGTCCCGATTACAGGC
Organism: Thermoanaerobaculia bacterium; assembly: GCA_035644215.1. GTDB lineage: Bacteria > Acidobacteriota > Thermoanaerobaculia > Multivoradales > UBA5704 > DASQPA01. The sequence continues at coordinate 16,526 of DASQPA010000258.1, read as the reverse complement.
GGCGCACCGGCGATGCGGCCCCGGCGCCCGGGCGGCGGCGGCGGCGCTCTTCGAGGCCGTCCTCGCCTTGCTGGAGCTCGACGAGAGGAGCATGGAGGGCCTGGTCGGGGCCCTCGAAGTCATCGAAGGGGCGTCTCGGCAGAAGAGAGGGGCGGGTCGCGCTGGACCTTGAGGCCGAGGCGGCCGCCACCGGCCGACAACAGGGGAGGACCGGCCGGGCGGCCGGTCCTCCCGAGGGGTTTAGTTTTCTAGTCTAGTGGTGCCGATAGCGGTCGTCCCGGCGGCGGTCCGTTCGCGAGTCGTAGCAGCGGTCGTCACGATCGTACCGGCCCGTCGAACGGGGAGCCGAATAGTACCCGCGGTCGTACCCGCCATAGCCGGCCGGATGGCCATACCCGCCCTGGTAGGAGTATCCCTGGGAGGGGTAGTATCCCTGGGAGGGGTAGTACCCCTGGGACGGGTAGTACTCTCCACCGCGGTAGCCGGAGTAGCCGTCCCGGTAGTACCGGTCCCGGCGACCCTCGCTGGCCGCGCCCGCGGCGGCGCCGAAGGCGCCTCCGACGAGGGCTCCGGTGAGAACCTCGCGACCTTCGTTGTGGCCCTGGGCCAGCTGGAGGAAAGTCCCCACCGCCGCGCCGATGACGGCGCCCTTCGCCACCCGGTCCTCATGATTCTCGCGCGCCTGGGCCGCCGCGCCGAAGCAGAGGAACCCTACCAGCATCACGGGGAGGAAGACCCGAAGTTTCTTTTGGTTGCGCATGTCTTGGTCTCCTATTCGACAGCGGAGATTACCTCCGTTGCCGTCGTCCGGTGCCTTGAGCTGTCGGGCGACACCCTCCTCTATCTCAAGAGGCGTGCCAGCAACGCCATTTGCCTCAAGTGACGATGGCGCAATGGTTTACGCGATCCGATCGGCAGCGGTGGCCGGCGCGACGTCCTCTCTGGAGGACAGCTTCTCTCCTGCAGGCTCCAGCCGGCGGGTGGCCCCGGCCATACCCGCCCGCTGCACCAGGGGGTGGGTCGAGTAGTCGGCGAAGGGGACGTCGCGGGCGAGCGACTGCCAGTAGAGCTCGACCATCTCCGCCGCCTGTTCGGCGCTCGCGAAGCGCGGCCGGCCCAGGCCGCACCGCCCCCCAGGACGTCACGCCGGGTGAGCGGCGGCACCGCCGCCGGGCCGGAAGGCGCGGGCGGGCGCTCCGCGCTCGGGTCTCTGCCGTCTCGGGACATACGCTGCGAACAGTGTATGCGAGGACGGCTCCCAGGGGCGGTCGGCCACCCCTCTGGAGCGCCCGGCTCTCTCGATCCGGCCTCTACGCCGCCGAAGAGCGGCCCGCCAGGACCGGGCGCTCCCGAGCGGCGAGGCTCTTGCGGGTCTTCGCGATCCACCCCTTGAGGAAGAGCTCGCGGTCCTCCCGCTTGTTGAGGTCGGTCGTGGGGTCGCGCAACACGAGGTCGTCGCTGCGCCCGGCGGGCGTCGAGACGGCGATCTTGATCACGTGGTAGTGGTTGCGCGGCGTGACCCTCACCTGATCCTGGCCAAAAGCCTCGTCGAGCTTCTCGATGGCCCAGCGGTAGGGCTCTTCACGGGGGTGTAGGTGGCGGCTGGTCATGGTGCTCGTCCCTCCTTTGCGCAGAATTGTCGAAAACACGACCTCCTCACGAGGAAGTGAATACTCGACTATGGTAGCCAGAGAACATTAAGAGGGACATTAAGAAGATGGATGCACATCGGGCCAGCGAAGATCCGCCGCATTTCCGCCACTCGGCGCCGCTCCCCCCCCGCTCAATGCGGTTTGAGCTCAACGATGATGGCGTGCAGCCGGGTCGTGCCGATGTTGAGGGCGGCGTGGGTCACCGGCTCGCGCCAGAGGGTGTCGCCGGTCTTGAATTCCACGTCCGTGGACTTGCCGTCCGGCGTCGTGATGCGGAGCTTGCCACCCTCGATCACGTAGACGATGTTCGCCGGGTGGGAGTGCTGGAGCTCCTGGTCGCCCGGGTTGCTCACCGTCTCGAGCACCCGCACGCGGTCGTTCTCGAACTTGAGCTTGACCACCTTGGGGGTCGCCTTCTCCGCGTCCTGGGCCGAGACCCCGGAAACGGCGAGGCAGAGGCAGAGGACGGGAAGCAGGGGGAACCAGCGGTAGAGCGGCGTACGGGTCGGCATCGGATCCTCCTTCGCGGTGGGAGTAGAGAGAGCGATGGATCCTAGGCCCCGCTGGAGCGTGCGGTCAAGGAGACCAACCGGATCGCCGTTGACCTGGGGCCGGCGGTGGGGCAAGCTTACTCGCCATGGCGGAACCGTCCACCCCCACCGGTCATCTCGACACCTTCTGCCGCGACGCCCTGCCGCCGCGTGAGCTGTGGCCGCGGATGAGCTACTCGGGCATCCCCGAGCTCGCCTACCCGCCGCGGCTGAACTGCGTCGCGACACTTCTCGACGCCTGGATCGCCGCCGGGGAGGGAGAACGGACGGCGATTCTTTTCCCGGAGGGCCGCTGGAGCTACCGGGAGCTCTACGAGCACGTCAACCGCATCGCCCGGGTGCTGGTCGAGGACCTCGGGCTGGTGCCGGGGAACCGGGTGCTGCTGCGCGGCCCCAACACGCCGCTCCTCGCCGCCTGCTGGCTGGCGGTGGTCAAGGCGGGGGGAGTGGTGGTCTGCACCATGCCGGTCCTCCGTCCGCGCGAGCTGACCTACATCGCCGACAAGGCCGAGATCCGCCTCGCCCTGACCGACGGCCGGTTCGCTGGCGACTGCGAGCAGGCGATGCGCACCCGGGGGGACGGCTCGCCGCGGCAGGGGGCGCAGGTCGTCCCCTTCTTGGGCGCTCCCGCCGATCCCGGGCGCGGCTCGCTCGAGACCCTGATGGCGGGCAAGCCCGCCGAATTTTCGCCCTGCGACACCGCCGCCGACGACGTGGCGGCGATCCTCTTCACTTCCGGCACCACCGGCCGGGCCAAGGGCACCCTGCACTTCCACCGCGACGTCCTGGCGGTGACCGACTGCTTCCCGCGCTACATCCTGAAACCCACGGCGGACGACCTCTTCTGCGGCTCGCCCTCGCTCGCCTTCGCCTACGGCCTGGGCGGCCTGCTCCTCTTCCCCCTGCGCTTCGGCGCCTCGACCCTCCTCCTCGAACAGGCGTTGCCCAAGGGCCTCCTCGAAGGGATCGAGGCGCACCGGGCGACGATCTGCTTCACCGTGCCCACCGCCTACCGGGGGATGAGCCTCCTGGCGCGCGACTACGACCTGTCGAGTCTGCGCCGCTGCGTCTCGGCCGGCGAGACCCTGCCGGCGTCGACCTTCGAGGCCTGGCGGCAGGCGACCGGCATCCGGATCATCGACGGCATCGGCTCGACCGAGCTGCTCCACCAGTTCATCAGTTGCGCCGACGACGACATCCGGCCGGGGTCGACCGGCAAGGTCGTCCCCGGCTACGAAGCCAAGGTGGTGGACGAAGCGGGTGCCGAGGTGCCGGCCGGGGAGATCGGCCGGCTCGCCGTCTGCGGGCCGACCGGCTGCCGCTACCTGGACGACGTCGAGCGGCAGAAGGGGTACGTGCAGCACGGCTGGAACCTCACCGGCGACGCCTACACGCGGGACGCCGACGGCTATTTCTGGTACCAGGCGCGGACCGACGACATGATCGTCTCCTCCGGGCACAACATCGCCGGACCGGAGGTCGAGGGCGTGCTCCTCGAACACCCGAAGGTGCTGGAGTGCGGGGTGGTCGGCGTGCCGGACGAGGAGAGAAACCAGCTGGTCAAGGCCTTCGTCGTCCTCGCCCCGGGAGCCGAGCCTACCGCGGAGACGATCCGCGAGCTCCAGGAGCACGTCAAGGCGCACATCGCGCCCTACAAGTACCCGCGCAAGGTCGAGTTCGTCGCCAGCCTGCCGCGCACGGAGACCGGGAAGCTGCAACGGTTCCGCCTGCGGCAGGGGGGGTGAGGGCGATCGTTTCGGTTCTGGCCCGGATTGCGCTACCCTTATTCACGACGTTAGAGGTTTCCTTTACAGCCGTCCGGCTGGTGGCGCCATGACTCTTTCCTCCGCCGACCTCGCCCATCTCGTCGCGGCGCTCATCCTGCTGCTGGCCGCCGCGCACGGTTGCGGCTATCTCTTCCGCCGCTTCCGGCAGCCGGCGGTGCTGGGCGAGGTGCTGGGCGGCCTGCTCCTCGGGCCGACCGTCTTCGGGCGCCTGCTGCCGGGCTGGCAGAGCTGGGTCTTCCACGACAACCTGCCGACCGTCACCGTGCTGGGGGCGATCTACCAGCTCGGGCTCCTGCTCCTCATGTTCAGCTCGGGCGCCGAGATCTGCGCCCTGTTCCGCAAGGGCGAGCGCAAGGCCGCGGCGCTCATCACCCTGACCGGCACCGCCCTGCCCTTCGTCTTCGGGCTCCTGCTGCTCCGCTTCATCGATACCACGCCCTATCTTGGAGCGGCGCAGAACCGCACCGCCTTCGCCCTGGTCTTCGCCATCGGGGTGGCGGTAACCTCGATTCCGGTCATCTCGCGCATCCTCTACGACCTGGGCCTCCTGGAGACCCCGTTCGCCCGCATCGTCCTCTCCGCCGCGGTGGTCGAGGATGTCCTGCTCTACGTCCTCGTCGCCATCGCCCTCTCCCAGGTCGGGGGTGGCAACGGCAGCTCCTACGGCGTGCCCGGGCTCCTGGAGATCGCCGGCACCTCCCACCTGGGCCTCGCCTACTTCACCGCCGTCCCCCTGGTCTTCCTGCTCCTCTCGCTCCTCGTCGGACCGATCGCCTACCGCTGGGCGAGCTCGCTGCGCTGGAACGTCCTTAGCCAGGGGAGCTCGATCGCCTACCTGCTCGTCATCCTCCTCCTGATGACCGGGATGGCGACGTCGCTCGGCGTGACCCCGATGTTCGGCGCCCTGATGGCGGGCATCGTCACCGGCCGGACCGGCGAGGAGTCGGAGAAGCCGCAGCAGGTCATCGCCACCTTCTCCTTCGCCTTCTTCATCCCCATCTACTTCGCCATCGTCGGTCTGAAGCTCGACCTGATCCGCGCCTTCTCGCCCCGCTTCTTCCTCCTCTTCCTGGTCTTCGCCTGCGTGGTCAAGGCGCTCTCGATCTACCTCGGGGCGCGGCTGGCCGGCGAGTCGCGGGTGGGTGCCGGCAACCTCGCGGTGGCAATGAATGCGCGCGGCGGGCCGGGCATCGTCCTCGCCTCCCTGGCCTACGAATCGGCGATCGTCAGCGAGAGCTTCTACACCGTCCTGGTGATGCTCTCGCTGGTCACCTCGCTCCTCGCCGGCTCCTGGCTGGACCTCGTCGTCCGCCGCGGCTGGAAGCTCCGGTAAGCCCGGGCGTTCAGGGCTTTCCCTGCGGTTCCGAGGCGGCGAGGAGCTCCGCCAGGTACTTCCCCCAGATCGCCGGCAGCGAGTGGGTGCCGTGGCCGCGGGTCTCGGCGGTGATGGGGAGGAGGACGTAGCGGCCGTGGGGGACTTTGTGGATGGCCTCGTCGAGGAGGCCGAGCTCCGGCGGATTGACCTGGTCGTCGGCCGAGTTGATCGCGTAGAGCGGGGCGCGAATTTCCGCCAGGTGCGGCAGGGGATTGTAGTCGCGGGAGGCCTCGAAAGCGTAGATCGTGTCGTTGGCGTCCAGGGTCTTGCTGTAGCGCTCGACGAGGCTCGCTAAGAGCGACTCGGCCTGCTCGCGGGTCGGCGCCTCCTTCTGCCACTGCTTGGGGGAGGACACCAGGATGAGGAAGGTGTGGATCGCCTCGATCAGGCCGTGGGGCTGGGTCTTGTACTCGCCCCCCTGCCACGCGGGGTCGCTCTCGATCGAGTCGAGCATCATCTTCCGCATCATGCGGTTGCGTCCGGCGATCTCGACCGGCAGGCTGGCGAGCGGCAGCAGGGCGTCCATGAAGTCGGGGTAGGTGTAGCCCCACACCCAGGTGTGCATGCCGCCCATCGAGGTGCCCATCACCAGGCGGAGATGGTTGACCCCCAGGCACTCGGTGAGCAGCTGGTGCTCCCCGCGCACCATGTCGTCGTAGCCGTACTTGGGGAAGCGCATGTGGAGCCCGTCGCTCGGCCGGCTCGATTTGCCGTGGCCGATGCCGTCGGGAAGGATGAGGTAGTGGCTCGCCGCGTCGAGGAGCTGACCGGAGCGGAAGAGCTGGCCGGCGAAGGTCTCCTTGAGGAAGCCCTGGCCGTCGCCGGTCGTGCCATGGAGGAGGAGGACGGCGTTCTCGACCACCCCGGCCGCGTTGCGGACCGGGGTGCCCAAAGTCGTGTAGTGGAGGCGCAGCTCGGGCAGACGCTCGCCGCTGCCGAAGCGGAAATCGTGGAGAATGCAGTTGCCCTCGACTGCCGCCGATGCCGCCGGTATCGCGGGAACCGCGAACAAAGCCGGGCTCCCCAGCCCTCCGGCCAGGGAGAGGAGCAGGAGGATGGGGAGCCGGCCGTATCTCATCGCGGGCAACCTTTGCCGTCGGTGACGCTGGTCAAGACTCCGTTCGCGGCGGCGATCGAGCGGCTGTAGCAGCCGGCGTCGGTGCTCGCCGAGAAATAGTCCTGCGAGCTGTTGCGGTCCGCGAAGCCGGTCAGGGCTCCCGCGGCGCTGAAGAGCAGGGTGTCCTTGGAGGCGACGGCGTTCGAGACCACGCCCACGGAAGCTCCCCCCTTGCCCGTCTGGACCCCCTGGCTCTGGAAGCGCTGGTCGACGGTCGTCGTCTGGGCGCTCGAGCCGTCGGGGTTGACGACGAAGGAGATGTCGAGGGTCAGCGGATAGGAGAACGTCCTTTCGGCGATGGCGACCGAGTGGCCCTGCCGGGTCTCGGTCACCGAGGCGCCCACCGTTCCCTGGGTGATGTCCTGGACGTACTGGGTGTCGGTGATGTCGAAGCTCTGGCGGTTCGAGAACTGGATCTCCTGGCGGACCGTGGTGTCGACCCGGCCGTGCGAGGTGTTGGCGTAGCCGGAGATGGTGAAATGTCGGTGGGCGCCGGTGGTGACCGTGCCGGTGATCGAACCGTCCGCCGCCGTGGCGAGGTCCTCCTGCACCGTGGGCTGGGGCGCGCCCAGGGTGTTCTGAGTGACCGCGCCGGTGACGTGGGCCGCGCCGGCGTCGAGATAGAGGAGGAGCGAGGCGGCGACCAGGAAGTAGTGGTCGGCGTTGAAGACCGAGACCCCCACCTGGTGGGGTTGGCCGTTCGAGAGCACTCCGGCGAAGGGGGTGAGGTCGACTCGGTAAGGGACGAAGTTCAAGGTCTGCACGTCCGGGATCGGTCGCCAGAGGAGCGGGTCGATGCCGCCGGTGAAGATCCACGGATAGACCGGGGCGACCCCGGCGGCCTGGCCGTCGATCGTCACCTCCGCCTCGCGGAAGGCGGTGCCGGGGCAGCTCTGCAGCTCGCCCGCCACGTCGTCCGGCACGCAGGCGTACCAGAACTCGTCGCTCGACTGGCTCTGGGCGATGAGGTCGAGGTAGGCGCGCTCGACGTTCCCCGGCAGGTTGAAGGTCGGGGCCAGGGTACTCGTCGTGGTGGCGAGGAGGGCGGCGCCTCCCGGGTCCGTGGAAAGCGGGAGAACGAGATCGGCGGCGCGCGGCGCCGGCTCGTGGGCGGAGGGGGGATAGAACTGCAGGCTGGCGCTGCCGTGGAGGATGCCGGTGAAGGTCGGATTGACCAGGTTGCCGAGGTTCACGTCGCCCGCCTGCGCGGTCAAGAACAGCGGGCTGTAGTCGGTCAGGTCGCGCTCGACGTGCCAGGAGGGGCTGACCGCGGCGGACGGCTCGGCCGTGGTGCCATAGTAGATGTTGGTGTGGCCGAGGGCGATCTGCGCCGTACGGTCGAACTGGCGGCCGGCGGTGACCGAGAAATCGGCCGAGAGCACGACCTTGGCCCAGGGTCCGGGGCAGCCGGCCGGCGGGGTGTAGGTGAACGGCTTGGGAGAGAAGTCGGCGAAGGTGAAGTTGGCGAAGAGCACGACGGTGCAGGGGGTGGTGTGCGGCCGCGGTACGGGCGGATCGGCGGTCGCGGTGTTCGACGAGCCGACCGTCGGCTGCGCCCCGCCGGGGGCCGCGAGGCCCAGGCTGGCGGCGAGAGTCAGGAGGAGGACGAGAGCTGACCACCGGAGAGACCCTACAGATCGATTCATGACGCTCCTTTCGAGGCGGCTCGGGCCTTCCTCCTCTCGACCGCCGTCGCGGCGCAGGCGCCGGCGACGACGAGGAAGAGGATGGCCCCGCCGTGGGCGACGAGGACGTGAGCGGGTGAGGAGACCCGACAGAAGAGCCGGACCCCGGCGTCTGCCATGAGGCCCGTCCCCAAACCGTAGAGTGCGCCGGCGACCGCCGGCCGAGTCGGCAGGGCGCGGGAGGCGAGCCAGGCGACGACCACGAGAGCCGGCACGCTCCAGACTGTCGCCATCCCGAAGCACTCCCAGGCGTAGCGCAGCCAGGCGCCGGGCGGCACCGGGGTGGGAACCAGGAGCTCGGTCGCCAGGGTGAGCCCGACGAAGAGCGCGAGAGCGGCCCCCACGGCGCCGGCGACGGCCGTGGCCGAGAGCTCCCGGCCGGGCACCGCCTCGCGGAGCGCGGCGCCGGCGATCCACAGGCCGGCGAGCGCCTGCACCGCCGACAGTCCCCAGGCCGCGGCCGGTCCGAGCGCCGCGAGGTTGTTGCGCCAGCCCCAGAACGCCGGCAGGCCGACGAGGAGCGCCAGGCCGAGGGGGAGGAGGAGCAGGGCTCGCCGGCTCGGGGCGGCGAGCGGCCGGACCGGCGTCAGGTCGCGCTCGACGGCGTCGAGCAGGCCGGCAGGGACCCGCGGCTCACCCATCGCGCGCTCCCCGTTCGATTCCCAGGCTCGCCCGCAGGGCCTTCATCGCCCGGCTGGAGCGCAGCTTGGCGGCCCCCACGCCGATCTGGAACCGGGCGGCGATCTGCTGGAAGCTCCAGCCGTGGACGTGGTGGAGGACCCAGACCTGGCGCCGCCCCGCGGGCAGGAGCCGCAGGGCCTCGGCAACGTCGCGCGGCTCGACCGCCGCCCCGGGCTCGACTCTCTCCCGTCCTTCTTCGTTCGGCTCGATCGTCCGCTCCTCGTGACGCCCCCGCCGCCAGGCCGTCCGCCGGTGCCGGCCGAGGACGTTTCGCGCGATGCCGAAGATCCACGGCCGCACCGGGAGCGGGGGCAAATAGGTGCGGCGTGAGCGGTGGATCGCGAGGAAGGTGTCCTGCACCAGGTCCTGGGCGGCGCTCCCCACGCTCCCCGTAGGGGCGGCAGCGGAGAAGTAGCGTTCCAACTCGGCCGCGAGCGCCGCGTACAGCCGCTCGAAAGCAGCGAGCTCGCCGGCCTGGTAGGCGATCATGTAGCGGACCAGTTCGTCGTCCTCGTCCTGTCGCTCGTCCCTCACCGCGCCCCCGATGGTAGCACCGGCACCGAAACCCGTGCTGACACCTTTTCGCCCCAGGCGGACAACTCCTTCCAGGAAGGAGACGCACGATGGTGGGAAGGACCACGATGGGGGCGGCGCTGGTGGCGATCCTCGCGGGGGGCGGCCCCCTGTTCGCCGCCGCGGAATGCCCGACGAGAGACTGCGATCCGGCGCTCCTCGCCCGCCGCAACCTCGTCGCCGGCCGCCTGGCGGGGGCGCCGCCGGTCGTCGACGGCCGGCTGGACGAGCCGGTCTGGCGGTCGGCTCCCCTGGCGACCGGTTTCGTCCAGAGCTCGCCGCGTCCCGCCGCGCCGGCCACCCTGCGCTCCGAGGCACGGGTCCTGGTCGACGACCAGGCGCTCTATATCGGGCTGCGCTACTTCGATCCCGAGCCGGCGAAGATCCTCGCGCCGCTCGCCCGGCGGGACGACGAGACGATCTCCGACTGGGCCTTCGTCGAGATCGACAGCCGCCACGATCGCCGGTCCGGCTTCTCCTTCGGGGTCAACCCGCGCGGGGTGCAGGTCGACGGCCTGTGGTTCGACGACAGCAACTACGATCCCTCCTGGAACGCGGTCTGGGAGGCCGCCGCCCAGGTCGACGGCGAGGGCTGGACGGCGGAGCTCCGCATCCCCTTCTCGCAGCTCGCCTTCCGCCTCCCCGCCCGCGGCCCTTCCGGCGATCCCGCCGGCGATCCCGCCGAGCTGGTCTGGGGGCTCAATTTCTATCGCAACAGCCCCGGGCACGGCGAGACGTCCAACTGGTCGCCCCGTTTCCACGGCCTGGGCGGCGTCGTCTCCTACTTCAACGACCTCCACCTGCCGGCGCCGCCGTTCGTCCACCGCCTGGAGGTGACGCCCTACCTCGCCCCCCGGCTCGGCAACGACGCCCCCGCCGGCCGGGCGGCCTCGGCCCGGGCCGGCGCCGACCTGAAAATCGGCCTGGGGTCGAGCTTCAGCCTGACCGCCACCGTCCTCCCCGACTTCGGTCAGGTCGAGGCCGATCCCTCGCAGGTGAACCTGACGGCCTTCGAGCTCTTCCAGGCCGAGCAGCGCCCCTTCTTCCTCGAAGGGGTCGACCTCTTCCGCATGAGCACGAGCCTCCCCTTCGCCACGCGCGGGATCTCCTTCGCCGACGAGTCGCCCTTCTACTCGCGGCGGATCGGCCGCCCGCCGCGCGGCGACCTGCCGCCGGGCGCCACGGTCGAATCGATCCCCAACGCCACCACGCTCCTCGGCGCGGCCAAGCTCTCCGGCCAGACCGGAGGCGGTTGGACCCTCGGGGTCTTCACCGCCCTCTCCGATCGCGAGAGCGCCCACCTGCGCCTGCCGACGGGGACGACCGCGGACTGGCCGGTCGAGGCGCGATCCACGACGACGGTGGCGCGGGCGGTCAAGAGCTTCGATCATGGCGATTCCTCCTTCGGCCTCTTCGCCGCCGATCTCCACCGCTCCGCCCTGGAACCGGTGCTCGCCGATCAGGAGGTCGTGGACGCCGCGACCCTGGGCGCCGAGCTTCAGCACCGCTTCGGCGCCGGCCGGTACGAGCTGCGCAGCTGGGCGCTGGCGAGCCGCCTCGCGGGCGACGAGGCCGCGATCACCCGGGTGGCAGAGGCTCCGCAGCACTACTTCCAGCGGCCCGACGCGAAGCGCCTCCACGATTCGCCCTATGGCACGAGCCTGTCGGGGATCGCCGCTGAAACCCGGCTGTCGCAGGTCGCCGGTTCCTTCCTCTGGGACCTGGTGGGGCGGGCGGTCTCGCCGGGGTTCGACGTCGACGAGATCGGCTTCCAGCGCAACTCCGACTGGCTCCTCTTGACCGGCACCTGGAAATACGAGAGCTTCCGGCCCGGCCGCTTCCTCCGCGACTGGTCCGTCGGCTCGGGCAACCTCGGCCTGGGCTGGAGCTGGGCCGGCGAGCCGCGCGCTCGGGTGGTCGACGGCTATGTCGCCGTCGATACGATCCGCTACTGGAACCTGAAACTGGGCCTCACCCGGGAGATGTCGGCGCTGTCGACCGACTGGCTGCGCGGCGGGCCGGCCCTGCTCCTGCCGCCTCGCACCAGCCTCGCCCTGTCGATGGCCACCGACCAGCGTCGTGCCTCCTACGTCACCCTGGACGCCAGCCTCCGCCGCGAGCCGGCGAGCGGCTCCTCGGGATGGACCGTCAGCCCGCTCTGGAACCTCCGCATGGCCGACTGGCTCCAGGGATCGTTCGGGCCGACCTACCAGCGGGATACCGTCGGTTGGCAGTCGGTGGGGACGGTCGCGGGTGCCGCTGGGCCGGCCTATCTCGTCGCCCGGGTGCGGCAGGAGACCCTGGCATTCACCCTGCGGGCCGACCTCACCTTCTCGCCGCGGCTGGCGCTCCAGCTCTATGCCCAGCCCTTCGGCAGCGTCGGCCGCTACGACGCCTACCAGCGCCTGGTGGCGCCGCGCGACCCGGTGCCGGGGCGCCGTTTCGCACCGCTGCCGGCGGGCGATTTCGATCCGCGGCTGGCGCCGGATGCAGAGCGGCGGTCGCTCAACGCCAATCTGGTCCTGCGCTGGGAGTACCGGCCCGGGTCTTTCCTCACAGTGGTCTGGAATCACCAGCGGGATGCGCTGTCCCACGACGTGACGCTCTCTCCCGGCAGCGCGCTGGCGCGGCTTGCCGGCGATCCGCCGACCAACGTCCTGCTGGTCAAGCTGAGCCGGCGTTTCGGCGCGTGACCGCGTCACCACCCCCGAGCTCCCCGGCCCGCAAGGGAAGCCGGGTGGAGACGAGGAGGCCGAGAAGGATGAACGCGGCGCCGTAGAGCAGGGCCTTGCGGTTGCCGTCGGTCGTCGCGGCCCTTCGGGCGGCGGTCATCTCGTCGCGGGTGGCCGGCGGCAGCCGGTCGAACATCCCGCCGGCCCCGAAGGCCAGGCTGGAGGACTGTCGGCGGAGCATGGCGTCGATCACGGGTTTTTGGGCGGCCGGTATCCTGGCGCTCGCCGTCACCGTCCCCTGGAGGTCGGAGACGATCGAGGTCAAGAGGATCGAGCCGATGATCGCCGCGCCGAGCGCCGAGCCGACCTGGCGGAAGGTGTTGGTTACCCCGGAGCCCTCGCCCGCCTCCTCGACCGGCACGGAGGAGAGGGTGAGATTGTTGATCTGCGACAGCACGAGCCCGAGGCCGACGCCGTAGAGCGCGAGGCCGGGAACGAGCCGGGAGAGCGGGGTGCCCACTCCGAGCGCCCAGCGCAAGGCAAGGAGGGCGACGAAGTTGACGACGAGCCCCGTCTGCACGAGCCGCTTGTGCGGGATCTTCCGGGAGAGCACAGCGGCGGTCGGCGAGACGACGAGGAGCAGGATGGACAGGGGGAGGAACATGAGCCCGGTGTGAAACGCGTCCAGGTTCCGCACCGACTGAAGAAAGACGGGGAGCGAGAAAACCATGCCGTTCTGGGCCAGCATCATCACCCCGGTGACCGAAGCCCCGGCGATGAAGCGGCGGTTCTGGAGGATCCGGGAGGAGACGATCGGCATCCCGCCGGCGCGCTCGACGTGCCGCTCCCAGAGGATGAAGCCGGCGAGGACCAGGAGGCCGAAGAGAATGGCGAACGGTACGATCGAGAGCCCGCCCAAGGCGAGCTCCCGGCCGGCGACGACGAAAGGCTTGATCGCCCGTACCCATCCATAGGAGGAGGCCTCGATGATGCCGAAGACGACGGCGAAGAGGCCGAGCGCGGAGAGGAGGACGCCCAGCCCGTCGATTTTCCGCTTCCTGGCGACCGGCTCGTCGCCCAGGACGGTCGAGCCCAGGAGCAGGAGGGCGACGACGAAGACGTTGATGCGGAAGCCCCAGCGCCAGCTGTAGTGCGTGGTCAAAAACCCGCCGAGCACCGGCCCCACCGCCGCGGCCGCCGCGGCAACGCCTCCCCACACTCCGAAGGCCAGGGCGCGATCGTGGCCCCTGTACTTCGCCACCAGGAGAGAGGCGGTGGCCGGCATCATTAACGCCGCGCCGATCCCCTCGATGAGCGACTCGCCGAGGATCAGGGTCGGTAGCGAGTGGCTGATCGAGGCGAGGAACGATCCCACGGCGAAGAGGAACGCCCCGAGCCGGAACATCCGTTTGCGGCCGAAGAGGTCGCCCATCCGGCCCCCGGTGACGGTGAGCGCGGCGAGCGTCAGCGAGTAGGCGGAGATCACCCACTGCAGGCTCTGGATCGTCGTATGGAGCTCACGGATGAGCGTCTCCAGCGAGACGTTCAGGAGCGTCGTGTCGATGATGACGATGGCGAGCGCCAACGAGAGGACGAGGAGGCTCGCCCACTTGCGCAGGCCGGTCGGTTCCTGCGGCTCACTCCCCATCCCAATCATCGATCTCTGAGCGGTTGCTCTTGATCAGCCTTTTGAGGCGTTCATGGTCGTGGGAAAGAGTGACGGCGATCAGCAGGATGTCCCCGCTGCCCTCGCGGGCAGGGTATTTAGCGATGACTCTCGCGAGGTTTCCGAGGCTGTATTCAATCAAATTCCCACTTCGCAGGACGACGACACCCTTATAGGATTTTGCCCGATATGCCTGTCGAAGTTGCGGGTCGGTGGCCGGATGAGGAGTCTTTTCCAGCCAGGCATTGAGCGCCAGCAGCTCGCGCAGGAACTCTTCTTGCGCCTGTGGGCTCAGCCCAGCGAAGTCCTTCTGAAATTTCCGATCCTTCCATGTGGCGCTACAGCTAAAGATCCGCCTAGACACCGAGGCTCTTTCGCAGCTCTTCTACGGACGCCCCGGTCAGTTCTTGCCAGTTACTTTCATCCTCGGTATTGCAAAGCTCAAGTCTAGAGAAAATAGTGTCCCATCTTCCCATGAGCCTGATATACGCGTCCTCATCGATCTTCGCCGGGGTATTGCTGCCCCAATCCGTCACCTCCAAGTTCATCGCCTTCGTCAGTTTACCGAGCTTTCCATAGTCCAAAGCCCCGAACTCGTCAGCGACGAAATCGACGATCTCCGCTTCTTCCGGTTCCAAGACCTTTGCTGGCTCTTTGAGTAAGCTGATTTGAACGCTACCCTCGGAGTAAGGCATCTCCACGATACTGAAGAACGGCTGTATACCCGTCCCCGGTTTGACAGAATGCCACACCTCGGCGGCGACAACCCCCCATCTCCAGTTCTGGTGAGACGCGGCGGTGATCCGTCTCCCAAGGACGTGCTGAGCCACTACATCAACCAGGTAAGGCAGTTTTGCGGCCTGCGTCTTGGTCAGCGTCCCCCGCCGCTTGCAGAGCCGAGCAAGGACAGCCGTAAGCTTTGGATCGAGAGTTGGCTGATTGCCCATGGGTTTGCTCCCTTCCGGCGACAAGGTCCGCCTTCGAAAGCATAGCACAATTTGGCCTAATTTACGCCCGGATTGCGCTGGTCCGTCGCCGGTCATGGCGGGCCCTCGATCCGCGCCCGCAGCAGCCGGTCGAGCTTGGGGAAGGCCGCGTCCAGGTAGGCGTTGCCGCCGGCCAGCATCTTCCCCTGCTTGCCGCCCCGCATGCCGCCGCCGGCCGTTTCGCCGTAGCCGGAGTAGAGTCGGTCGACGACCTCCATCCCCGAGACGACGCGGCCGAACGGGGCGAAGCCCTGGGCGTCCAGCCGGGCGTTGTCGGCGAGGTTGACGTAGATCTGCGTCGAACGGGTGCCGGGGCCGGTCATGGCGTAGGCGAGGGTGCCCCGGGTGTTGCTCTGCCGGACCGGATCGTCCGGCATCGTCCGCCCCTGCCAGGCGGCGGTGACCTTGGGATCGCCGGGGATGCCGAACTGGGCGATGAAACCGGAGACGACGCGGAAGAAACGCGAGTCGTCGAAGAAGCCGGCCGCGACCAGCTCATGGAACCGGTCGACGCCCTGGGGCGCCCACTCCCGGTGGGCCTCGACGACGAAGGCCCCCTGGCCGGTCTCGAAACGTACCCGGAACACCTCCGGCGCCCGGTGGCCGGCAGGGGGGGCCGGCTGACTTGCGGCGGGAAGAGCCAGGAGGACCAGGCTGGCCAAGAGCCGCCATCGATTCATGGGGCCGTGAGCTCCAGCACGCTCCTAGGATAGTCGATCGTCACCCGAAACTGGTTCAGGAAGTTGTAGCCCAGAATGCCGTCGAGCGGCACCCCGGCGGCCTGGCGGATCCAGTGTACGAACTCGCCGGCGCCGATCGCATGATCGCGGACCGCGACCTCGCCCACCGCGAGCGAGGTCACGGTGCCGGCGACGATCTGCACCGCCCCGCCGGCCCCGGTCGCCGCGTCATCCTCGACGGTCTGCAGGCCGAGCCGGTGGACCAGGTCCGGCGCGAGCATGGTCCGGCTCGCTCCCGTATCCAGGGCGAACTGGAAGGGGCCTTCGCCGTCGACGAAGACAGGCACCAGGACCAGCGGCTTGGTCGGCGCGGCGAGATGAAAGGGGAGGAGCGCCCTCCGGGGGCCGCTTCCCTCATCCCGGGGTTCTAGGGGGCGGACGAGCCGGAGGACACTCTGCGCGTAGTCGAGCTCCACCCGGAAGCGCTGAAGGAAGTTGAAGCCGAGGACGCCTTCCACCCTGGCGCGGATGGCCGTCCCGATCCGCGCGAGCTCGCCCGTGATCGCCACCTGGACGTCCTCCTCTCGCGCCGAGCCCACGGCGAGCGAGCGGACGCGCGCCATGGAGACCGTGAGGGGTCCGCCGGCGCCTCTCGCCTGCCGCTCGGATTCCGGCTCGATCCCGAGCCGCCCGGCAAGCACCGGAGAGAGCAGGCACTGCCCGGCGCCGGTGTCGAGGATGAACGGGTGCGGCTCCTCGCCGTTCACGGAGGCGGGTACGAGGATCAATGGGTCCAGGCCGCCGGCCAGGTGGAACGGGACCTCCACCGCGATCGTCTCAGGGTTCATTACGCGTAATTCTGATACCGAGTCAGTGGAGAAGTCAACTACGAATTTCGAGGAGCTCTAGCGGAACCTTTCCTCCAGCCGGGCGGTCCAATCGTCCGGAGGTCTTCCTCATGACTAGTAGATCGATTCCATAATAGCGTGTCAATGACATCAGGTCACGGAAATTGTGTCTAGTCGGTAAGACCATTTCATCACCACAGGATCTTGGTTGAGTTCCTGAAGGTGTCGCTCGATCCGTTGCCGTAGCTCTTCT
>DASQPA010000257.1:0-9392 GCA_035644215.1 Thermoanaerobaculia bacterium | reverse complement strand
GGGCGCGGCACGCCGGCCCACAAGGGCGGCGACTTCGCCGAGCTGGTGTGCAGCAACTCGCTGCGGAGCGACGATCCCCACCACGCCGCCGGGCTCCTCAAGCGCGAGATGGAGGAGCTCGGCTCCCTCATCATCGCCGCGGCCCGCCGGGCGGCGGTGCCGGCGGGGAGCGCCCTCGCCCTCGACCGCGACCGCTTCGCGGCGCTAGTCACCGAGACCCTCTCCGCCCACCCGCTCGTCTCCGTGCGGCGCGAGGAGGTGACGGCTCTCCCCCCGCCGGAGATTAGCGATCTCGTCATCGCCACCGGTCCGCTCACCTCGGAAGCCATGTCCACCGCTCTCGCCGGCCTCCTGGGGAGCGAGTACCTCTACTTCTATGACGCCATCGCCCCCATCGTGGACGCCGAGAGCCTCGACCTGGCGAAGCTCTTCTGGCAGTCGCGCTACGGCAAGGGGGACGGCGACGACTACCTGAACTCGCCTCTGGACCGCGAGCAGTACCGTGTCTTCTACGACGCTCTCCTCGCCGCCGAGGTGGTGGTGCCGCACGAGTTCGAGAAGGCGATCTTCTTCGAGGGCTGCCTGCCGATCGAGGAGCTGGCGCGGCGCGGCGTCGACACTTTGCGCTTCGGGCCGATGAAGCCGGTCGGCCTGACCGGCCCCGACGGCCGGCGACCCTGGGCGGTCGTCCAGCTGCGCCAGGAGAACCTGGCGAAGAGCCAGTTCAACCTCGTCGGCTTCCAGTCGCGCATGAAGTGGGGCGAGCAGGAGCGCGTCCTCCGCCTCCTTCCCGGCCTCGAAACCGCCCGCTTCGAGCGCTTCGGCCAGATCCACCGGAACACCTTCGTCAACGCGCCCACCCATTTGGACCGGCACTACCGGGTGAAGGCCGAGCCGCGGGTCCGCCTGGCCGGGCAGATCACCGGCGTCGAGGGCTACCTCGAATCGGCGGCCACCGGCCTCGCCATCGGCATCTATATTGCCCTCGCCCGCCAGGGGAACCCGGAGCCCGAGCCCTTCCCCGCGACCACCGCCTTCGGCGCCCTGGCCCGGCACTTGACCGAGTCCGACCCCCGCCACTTCCAGCCGGCCAACATCAACTACGGCCTCTTCGAGGAGCTGCCCAACCGGCTGCGCAAGGACGACCGCCGCGTCGCCTACGTGACCCGTGCCCAGGCCGACCTCGCCGCCTGGGCGGAACGGGTCGGGGTGCTCGAAACCGTCGCCACATGACCCTCCGCCGCCTCATCCACCGCTATCTGGAGCACCTGCGCGAGGAGCGGAACGCCTCGGACAACACGGTGCGGGCCTACGAGGGGGACCTCCTGCGCTTCCACGCGTTTCTCGGTCGCGAGCAGGTGGCGAAAGGAGAAGAGGTAGAGCCGCAGGACGTCGACGCCCTCATTGTGCGCTCCTACCTCGCCCAGATGACCCGCGAGAAGCTGGAGAAGAGCAGCCAGGGGCGGGCTCTGGCGGCGATCCGCAGCCTCTTCCGCTTCGCCTGCCGGGAGGGGATCCTGGCGGCCAACCCGGCGCAGGGGGTGCGGACCCCCAAGCTGCCGAAGACCCTGCCGCGCCACCTGCGGCCGGGGGAGATCGAGACCCTCCTCGCGGCTCCTTCCTCGGACGAGCCGCTCGGCCGGCGCGACCGGGCGATCCTCGAGCTGCTCTATGCCAGCGGCCTCCGGGTCTCCGAGCTGGTGGGGCTCGACTGGCAGGCGATCGACCTCTCTGGCCGGGTGCTGCGGGTCAAGGGCAAAGGGAGCAAGGAGCGGATGGTCCCCTTCGGCCGGCCGGCCGGCGCCGCGCTCCAGGCCTGGCTGGAGGTCTGGGAATCGGTGCGGGACGCCTCCGGCGAGCCGGAATCCGAGCCGGTCTTCCTGAACCGCTTCGGCGGCCGGCTGACCGACCGCTCGGTCCGCCGCGTCCTCGACCGCTATGTCGAGGCGGCGGCGATCGCCGCCGGGGTCCATCCCCACACCCTGCGCCATACCTTCGCCACCCACCTCCTGGAGAACGGCGCCGATCTGCGCGCCATCCAGGAGCTGCTCGGCCACAGCTCGATCTCGACCACCCAGAAGTACACCCACCTGGAGGTCCAGCACCTCCTGGACGTCTACCGCGACGCCCACCCGCGGGCCCGGGGGGGGAAGGCATGATCGGGGAGCCCAGAGGCGTACGCTTCCCCTGCACCCCCGGAGGGGCGGTGGCGCGCGGCCGGCGGCGGCTGGCGGCGCTCCTTTTGGGGCTCGCCCTCCTCCTCGTCCTCGCCGGCGGCTTCTCCTGGGCGACCGGGAGGCGCTGGCCGGCGGTCCTCGCCTGGGGCCTCGCCCTGGTGCCCTGGACCGCCTGGCGGATGAGCGGCGACCTCGATCCGCTCTGGCTCGACGTCGAGGGGAGGGTCCTCACCGTCCAGATGCGCCGCCGGCACGAGCGGGTCCCCCTGGACGGGGCGGTCGCCCGGCGGCTCACCGGGGAGGAAATCGCCCATCTGACCGGCCTCGCCACCTCCGCCGGGGTGGTCGCGGGGAGCGGCGGCTTCGACTCGCGCCAGCTGGGCGAGATCGACCTCTACGCGAGCGACCTCACCCATGCCGTCCTGGTCGAAGCGGGGGAGAGCCGGCTGGTGGTCACCCCCGACGAGCCGGAGGCGTTTCTCTCCGCTTTGCCCTGACGCCGTGACCAACGTTTCGACCCAAAGAAAAGACTTCCCGCCTGCTCCGTCCACGCCCTGCTACAATCCCTCCCCCATGGATACCTTCTCCTCGACCACCGTCCTCCTCGTGCGCCGCGACAGCAAGGTGTGCATGGGCTGCGACGGCCAGGTCACGATGAACAACAACACCATCGTCAAATCGAGCGCCAAGAAGATCCGCCGGGCCGGCAAGGGCAAGGTCCTGGTCGGCTTCGCCGGCGGCACCGCCGACGCCATCGCGCTCTTCACCCGCCTGGAGGCGAAGCTCGAGGAGTTCAGCGGCAACCTGGAGCGCGCCGTCGTCGAGCTGGCCAAGGACTGGCGCACCGACCGCGCCCTGCGCCAGCTCCAGGCGGTGATGATCGCCACCGACCAGGACAAGAGCTTCTTCGTCTCCGGAACGGGCGAGCTCCTCCAGCCCGACGAGGACGACGGCATGATCGCCGTCGGCTCGGGCGCCAACTATGCTCTCTCCGCCGCGCGCGCTCTGCGCCGCTACACCGATCTGCCGGCCGTCGACATCGTGCGCGCCGCGATGAAGATCGCCGCCGAGATCTGCGTCTTCACCAACGACCATCTGACCATCGAGGAACTCTAGGCAGCCATGTCCATCTCCCTTTCCGGCTCTTCCACCACGGACCTGCCGCTCGGGCCGGTGCTCGAAAACATGACGCCGCGCCAGATCGTGGCCGAGCTTGACAAGTACGTCGTCGGGCAGCAGCAGGCCAAGCGCGCGGTGGCGATCGCCCTGCGCAACCGCTGGCGCCGCCAGCAGCTCCCGCCGGAGCTGGGGGAGGAGATCGCCCCCAAGAACATCCTGATGATCGGCCCCACCGGCGTCGGCAAGACCGAGATCGCCCGCCGCCTGGCGCGCCTCGCCAAGGCCCCCTTCTTGAAGATCGAGGCGAGCAAGTTCACCGAGGTGGGCTACGTCGGGAGAGACGTCGAATCGATGATCCGCGACCTGGTCGAGATCGCCGTCAGCATGGTGAAGGAGGAGAAGCGCGAGACGGTGCGCGAGGCCGCCGCGGCGCGCGCCGAGGACCGCCTGCTGCAGCTCCTCGTGCCGCCGCGGCCGATCAGCAGCTATCTGCGCCACGAACAGGACGAGGAGGAGGACGACCTGGCGGCGACGCGCGAGAAGTTCCGCGACAAGCTGCGCTCGGGCGCGCTCGACAGCCGGAGCGTCGAGATCGAGGTCGACGAGTCGAGCTACCCTTCGCTCGAGATGTTCGGGCCACAGGGAGTGGAAGAGGTCGGGATCAACATCAAGGACATGCTTCCCGGTCTCTTCGGCCGCAAGAAGAAGCAGCAGGTCAAGGTCTCCGAGGCGCGCGAGATCCTCGTCCAGCAGGAGGCCGAGAAGCTGATCGACCGCGCCCAGGTCGCCCGCGAGGCCCGCTACCGGGTCGAGCAGGGCGGCATGATCTTTCTCGACGAGATCGACAAGGTCGCCGGCCGCGAGGGGTCGCGCGGGCCGGACGTGTCGCGCGAGGGGGTGCAGCGCGACCTCCTGCCGATCGTCGAGGGGACCAACGTCTCGACCAAGTACGGGATGGTGAAGACCGACCACATCCTGTTCATCGCCGCCGGCGCCTTCCACGTCAGCAAGCCGTCGGACCTGATCCCCGAGCTCCAGGGCCGTTTCCCCATCCGGGTCGAGCTCGACGCGCTCACCGAGAAGGACTTCGTGCGCATCCTGACCGAGCCCGAGACCGCGCTCACCAAGCAGTACTCGGCCCTGCTCTCGACCGAGGGGGTGACCCTGGCGTTCACCGAGGACTCGGTCGCCGAGCTGGCGCGCCTCGCCGTCGAGGTCAACTCGACGACCGAGAACATCGGCGCCCGGCGCCTCTCGACGCTCATGGAGCGGCTGCTCGACGAGGTCTCCTTCGACGCCCCCGACATGGCGGGCGTGACCCTCACGGTGGATGCCGGGTACGTCCGCAACGCCTTGATGGGCATCGTGCAGGACCAGGACCTCTCGCGCTATGTCCTCTAGGCTGCGGCGGCAGGTCCCGATCGCCGTCCGGCTCGGCCTGGCTCTCCTGGCCGCCGCGGCCCTGATCGCCTGCGGCAAGAAGGGACCACCCGAGCCGCCGCTGCGCTTCGTGCCGGCGCCGGCCAAGGACCTCAAGGTCTCGCAGCAGGGGTATCGCCTGCTGCTCGACATGCCCTACCCCAAGCTCACCCCCGGTGGGCAGGCCCTGGGTGGCGTCACGGAGGTGGAGGTCTGGGAGGTGAAGCGGCCGGCGGCGGCGGCGGCGGCGGCGACAACACCGACACAGACGACAACACCGACGACGACACGGACGACGCCCCCCGCCCCGCCGACGACTCCTCCGACGCCGTCGGCAGCGGCAGCGGCTCCTAGCCCGGCTCCCACGGCTCCGGCCGCGCCCACCCCGGCGGCCGCTCCCGGCACGCCGGCCGCTCCGGCTGCGCCTGCCGCGCCCGCCGGGCCGCAGCCCCTCGACCCGCGCGAGCTCAAGGCGGCGACCCAGGTCCTGAAGCTCAAGGGCCCGGAGGTCGGGGCGGCCACCCTGGGCGACCGCATCGTCGTCGCCCTGCCGCTGCCCGAGCCGCTCCCCGAGAAACCGGAGCTGCGCTACTACGCGGTGCGCCTCTCCGGCCCCCACGGCGACCTCTCGGAGTACTCGAACCAGGCGATCATCCTCCCCCGGACGCCGCCCACACCGCCTGCCGAGACCCAGGTGAAGCCGCGCGGGGATGGCGTCGAGGTGACCTGGACCGCTCCGGCAGCGGTGACAACCTCGGCGGCGCCGGCGCTGCCGTCGATCGTCGGCTACAACGTCTACCGGCGCGACTCCCAGGTCAAGGGTTTCGGCGCGCCGCTCCATGCCGCGGCGGTGGGGGACCGAACCTTCATCGACACCACCGCCCGTTTCGGCCAGAGCTACATCTACGTCGTGACCACCGTCGCGGCGCGTGGCCCCTTGATCGAGAGCGCGATCAAGAGCGAGGTCGAGATCAAGTACGTCGATCGCTTCCCGCCGCCAGTGCCGAGCGAGCCCGTGGCCCTGGTCGAGGCCGGCCGGGTGCGCCTGGTCTGGCGCGCCAGCGATGCCCCCGATCTCGCCGGCTACCGGGTCTACCGGCTGGATTTGCGGCAGGTCAAGGGCGAGTACCAGCGTCTGACCGAAACGGCGATCCCCGACGTCCAGTTCAGCGACCCGAGCGTCACCCCGGGGGTGACCTACGTCTACCGGATCACGGCGATCGATCAATCCGGCAACGAGAGCGACCCCGCCGAGGTCCGGGCCACGGCGCAGTGAGCGGCTTTTTCAAACTATCGGGGAGCGGCAACGACTTCCTCGCCCTGGCCGACCCCGAGGGGTCGGCCCCGGCCCCCGGCCGCGAGCAGATCCGCGCCTGGTGCCGGCGCGGCGTCTCGCTGGGGGCGGACGGCCTCTTTCTCCTCCGCCGCCGGGGGGACGAGGCGGCGATGGAGTACTGGAACGCCGACGGCCTCCCCGCCGACCTCTGCCTGAACGGCACCCGCTGCGCCGCCCAGCTCGCCTTCCATCTCGGCTGGGCGCACGACCGGGTGCGGATCGCCACCGCCGCGGGGAGTGTCGCCGCGCGCCAACTCGACCCGGAGCGCATCGCCCTCGACCTGCCGGTTCCACTGGCCGCCGGAAACGAGCCGCGCGAGCTTTCCCTCGACGCGTTGGGGAAGACCTGGACCGGCTGGGCGATCACCGTCGGCGTCCCCCACCTCGTGCTGCCCTGGCCGGAGAGCCTCGCCGGGGCGCCGGTCGTGCCGCTCGGCCGCGCCCTGCGCCACCATCCTGCCTTCGCCCCCGCCGGGACCAACGTCGACTTCGTACGCTTTCCCAAGAGCGACCGGATGGAGATCCGCACCTACGAGCGCGGGGTGGAGGACGAGACCCTCTCCTGCGGCACCGGGATTCTCGCCGGGGCGGCGGTCGGCCTCCACCTGAAGCGGGCGACCCTGCCCCTCTCGGTCCTCACCCAGGGTGGCTTCGAGCTCGCCGTGACGGGCGATCCCGCCGATCCCGCCGCCGGGACAGGCAAGTGGTCGCTCGCCGGCGACGCCCGGATCGTCGCCCAGGGCGACCTCCTTGCCGCGGCCGCGGTCGAGCCGACCCCTCCCGCCTGGTCCTGACCCGCAGATCCGATACAATGAGCCCCGGCCGGAGCGCGACCGTGACGTCCGTCCGTCTGGAAGGAAAGCCCGACGGGGCTGGTGATGGGAGCGAGATGACGAGCCTACCCCCACGGGTCGCGGCCATCGTGCCCGCCTACAACGAGGAAGAGACCCTGGCGGAAGTCCTCCAGGTCCTCCGGTCCACCCCGCTGATCGACGAGGTCATCGTCGTCTCCGACGGCTCGACCGACCGGACGGTCGAGATCGCCCGTGCCCTGGGACAGAAGATCATCCACCTGCGGAAAAACCACGGCAAGGGGACGGCCATGGCGGTGGGCGTCGCCCATACCGACGCTCCGCTCCTCGTCTTCGTCGACGGCGATATTTTGAACCTGACCCACGCCATGCTCGAAGAGCTGATCCGGCCGGTTTTGGACGGCCGCTCCGAGATGAACGTGGGCATCCGGAACCGCGGCTCGCTCCTGAACGCCATCCACGTCCACTTCGGCCCCCTGCTTTCCGGCATCCGCTGTCTCAAGCGGGAGGTCTTCGCGGCGGTGCCTTCGGAGGACATCGCCGGCTATGCCATCGAGACCGGTCTCAACTGGGCCTGCCGGCAGCTCCAGGGGCGGATCACGACGACCGTCTTCTTCCATCTGAAGCACCTGGTCAAGGAGAAGAAGCGCGGCCTGATCCAGGGCTCGCGGGCGCGCTTCCAGATGTTCGCCACGGTCTTCCGCGCCTACCTCCACCTGATCTGGAGCCAGCCCGGCCTGGGCCGCGCCGCCAGCCAACCGCAGCTCCTCGCCTCCGAGCTGGAGTACATCAACTTCTGATGGCCAACCCTACCTTTCCCCCGATTGACGAGCAGATCGAGCTGCTCAAGCGCGGCGCCGTCGACCTGGTCGACGAAGCCCAGCTCCGCGCCAAGCTGGAGCGGGCCGAGAAGACCGGCACGCCGCTCACCGTGAAGACCGGCTTCGACCCCTCTTCCCCCGATCTCCACCTGGGGCACACCGTCCTCCTGCGCAAGATGAAGCACTTCCAGGACCTCGGGCACCGGGTGATCTTCCTGATCGGCGGCTTTACCGGCCGCATCGGCGACCCCACCGGCAAGAAGGCGACCCGCCCCCAGCTCAACGAGGAGGAGATCACGGCCAACGCCGCGACCTACCTGCGCCAGGTCTACCGCGTCCTCGATCGGGAGAAGACCGTCGTCGACGACAACAACCGCTGGCTCGGAGCCCTCGGCTCGGCCGGCCTGGTGCGCCTCGCCGGCCGCTACACCCTGGCGCGGATGATGGAGCGGGAGGACTTTCGCACTCGCTACCAGGAGAAGCAGCCGATCCATCTGCACGAGCTGCTCTACCCGCTCGCCCAGGGGTACGACTCGGTTTTCCTGAAGGCGGACGTCGAGCTCGGGGGGCACGACCAGATCTTCAACCTCCTCGTCGGCCGCGACCTCATGAAGGAGGAGGGCCTGGAACCGCAGGTGGTCTTGACCGTGCCTCTCCTCGTGGGCCTCGACGGCAGCGAGAAGATGTCGAAGAGCCTGGGCAACGCCATCGCGGTCGAGGATCCGCCGAAGGAGATGTACGGGAAGACGATGTCCATCCCCGACACCCTGATTTGGGACTGGTACCTGCTGCTGACCGACCTGGGGGAGGCCGAGATCGCCCGTCGGCGGGAGGAGGTGGCGGCCGGCCGGCTCCATTCCAAGGCGGCGAAGTCGGAGCTCGCCCGCCAGCTGGTCGCCCAATTCCATGGTCCAGCGGAGGCGGAGGCAAAGGCGGCGGAGTTCCACCGCGTCTTCACGGAGGGCGGGTTGCCGGATGATATTGAGGAAAAAGGGCCTATCTTCGCTCCGAAGCCGCTGCCAGTGAGATGGATGCTTTTTCAGGCAGGGCTGGTTCCGAGCGTAAAAGAGGCGACCCGCCTAATCCAGAGCGGAAGCGTGAGCATCGATGGGGTCAAGGTAACCGATTGGTCTGAGGCGCGCCCTTCACGCCCTGAACCCTACCTGGTGAAGGTTGGCAAACGGCGCTTTGCGCGCGTTGTGCTCAGTCCGAACGAATAGCGCGGTGGCGATCTGCTTCTGAAATACCCGTCCAGGGAGGGTTGTACCCGGACGTCACCCCCCTCCTGTCCTCCCCCCATCCCCTTGCGCCCCCCGCCCAGGGGGGAGGAACGCGGTAGTGGGCGCTGCCGTCGGGTAGTCGGGGTTCAAGAGCAAGCTGCCTATCGGGTCCCTCCCCCCTGGGAGGGGGCGGTTGGATCAGGGGGGAGGACAGGAGGGGGGCGACACGCGCTTGGCTGCTCTGCCTTTCTTCGCCCCATCCGGGTCGAGGGGCAGGCCCAAAGTCCCGGGAGACGGCCGTCTCTGCTTACTCTGGCCCAAAGTCCCGGGAGCTGAGCCGTCTCTGCTTACGCTGGCCCAAAGTCCCGGGAGATGGGCCGTCTCTGCTTACGCTGGCCCAAAGTCCCGGGAGATGGGCCGTCTCTGCTTACGCTGGCCCAAAGTCCCGGGAGCTGGGCCGTCTCCGCTTACGCTGACCCAAAGTCCCG
>DASQPA010000256.1:0-11895 GCA_035644215.1 Thermoanaerobaculia bacterium | reverse complement strand
AACAGCTCGCGGCAGCGGCCCTGCCAGCGCAGGTGGTTGACGTAGTAGACGTTCCCCACCAGGTTGGTCTCCTCGAAGCCGACCCGGTGGCGGTATTCGTAGGCGCGCATCCCGAGGCTAGCTCTCGACGAGGACCGCCAGGGCCACCGGGCCGCCGAGCTCGCGGACCGGCGCCACGAGGGTCGGGATGCGCAGCCGCCCGGAGCGCAGGAGCTGCCAGCCGTCCGCCGTCCGACCGTCGAGCACGAGGGGAGCGCCCTGGAGGGCGCCGGCTTTCGTGAGGCACTCGGCGGCGGTCCAGACCCGGGTCGCCGCGCTGTCCTCCCCCTCCCCGCTTTCCTTGGCGAGCCGCTCGGCGAGGCCGAATCGCTCGTCCCCCAGGAGGTCGCGCCAGACCGCCGGGCCGCGCGAGGTGACCGGTTCCAGGTCGCAACCCACCACACCACGGGAATCGCTGCCGGTGACCGCGAGGACCACGTCTCCGGCGTGGGCGACCGAGACCTGCCGTCCGGCCGCCGGCTCGGCCTCGGGCTTGCCGTCGGGCCGGCGGCGGACGATGGGATTGGCGCCCAGGGAGGCGAGGAGGCGGCCGAGGACCGCGTCGCTCGCGCTCTGCCGCGCTTCGCCCTCGCGGCGCTCGACGGCGATTCGCAAGGCGGATTCCGGGAGCAGCTCCTGCAGGCGGCGTTCGAGGAAGGGTCCCAGAAGGGCGAGGGTCCAGGTCGCCGGTGCGGGAATGGCGTCGACCGCGCGGAGGGTCAACCCCTGCCAGCGCTCGATCGACCGGCCGGAGGCGTCCCGTACTTCGAGGTCGTAGACGAAGGTGTCGCCGTTTCGCTCACGCTCGCGGGCGGCCAGGAGGTAGGGCTCGGAGGTGCCGATCCGGCCGCTTTCGATCCGCTCGACGCCGATCGGCAGCAGGGTCGCGTGCGGGATGCAGGCCTGGATGCCGTGGATCGCGGCGTCGCGCGCTCCGGGGTCGCCGAGCACCAGGTCGGCGGGGAGGTAGCGGCCGAACCAGGCGGTCGAGCCGTCCGGCGAGATCTCGGCCAGGCACGCGGTGGCCGAGAGGTGGCGGTAGGCGCGCACCCGGCGGAAGCGGCCGGTGTGGAAGAGCACCGGGCCGTAGAGGTCGGCGGCCGGCTCCAGGACGACCGCCGCCCGCGCCTCGTCGCCCGGCAGCGCGGCCGATTTCGCCGCGGGTGCCTCGGATTCCGCCTCGCCAAAACGGCAGGTGACGCGGAAGTGATCGACCGCGAAGCCGGTCGCCGCGGTGCGCAGCACGGCCTCGACCCGGCCCGGCCCGCGCACCAGCGCCGCCACCCGGACGACCGCGCTCCCTTTCTCCGGCACCACTACCGGATGGGGGAACTCGGCTGCTTCGAAGACCGGCGGCGGGCCGGAATGGATCCCCAGCGGCCCCAGCGCCGCTTGCGCCACCTGGGCCATGGCTTCGAGGCCGAGCACCGCGGGGAGGAGGCGGTCGCCGCGGAAGACGTGGTCTTCCAAGTAGGGGTCGGTGCCGCTGCCGAGCTCGGTGTCGGCCACCAGCTCGACGCCGGGATAGTAGACCCGCGGTCGTTCGAGGAAGCGGAGGAGGGGCAGCTCGGGGCGCTCGACGGCGAGGGTCGGCGGCTCGCCGAAACGGCCGGCGACGACCAGCGACACCGGCGGCATCGCCGACATCGCCGATATCGGCGGGATGGGCCGGGCGAGGAGGGCGAGGAACATGGCGATCCCGGCGTCGAGCGGGATGGGTGTGATCCCCTGGCGGCGGAGAGCGGCGAGGCGGCCCAGCCGCTCGCCCATCCCCGCCCCCGCCCACACCGACCATTCGAGGGCCAGGCAGCGGCAGGCCGGATGGCGCCGCGCCAGCCGCTCGGTCCAGCGCGCCAGCCACTCGTTGGCGAGGGCGTAGTCGGCCTCGCCCGGGAGGCCGGTCTCGGCGAGGATCGAGCCGAAGGCGACGAAGAGCTTCAGGCGGCCGGGATCGACGGCGGCGAGGAGGTTTTCGGCGCCGGCGAGCTTGGGGGCGAGGGTGGCATGGACGGCGGCGGCGTCGAGAGCGCCCAACAGGCGGGGGGTGTTGACCCCGGCCCCGTGGAGGACGCCGGTCACCGGCCCGAGGGCCGAGACGGCCGCGGCGACCGCCGCCTCGACGGCGAGCGGGTCGGCGACGTCGGCTGGGAGATAGGCCCAGGCGACCCCGGCGGCCTGGAAGCGATCGAGGTTCGCCGCCAGCTCGGGATCGGCGGAGGGCAGGGAGCGCCCGAGGAGGGCCAGCCGCACGCCGGTGGACCGGGCGAGGGCCAGGGCGCACTCGGCGACGATCCCCTTGCCGCCGCCGGTGACCAGGAGGACGTCGTCCGGCCCGAGTGGCGGGCCCGGCATTTCGGTGGGCGGCGCCTCCGGCAGGAGCCGCAGGAGGCGGACCCGCCGGGTGCCGGCGGCATCGTAGGCGGCCTCGCCGTAGCCTTGAGAGACGTCCGCCGCTTCCGCCGCGGCCCAGACTGCGGCCTGCGGATGATCGAAGGGCAGATCGACGACCCGGGTCGCGACCTGTGGCAGCTCCAGATGGAGAGTGCGCGCGAAGCCGCCCCCCCCGCCCCCCTGCTGGACGACGAGGAGGGGCATCGGCCCGGGGGACGCCAGGATCTCGCGGGCCGCCGCGAGCAGCAGATCGACCGCGTTGCCGCGTTCCTCCTCGGCGGCGTCGGGCTCGGCCGGCAGGCAGACCGCGATCCCCGGACCGGCTCCGGCCAGCGCCGCAGCGAGACCAGCCGCGAGCGGATGCCCCGGCAGGGCGATCACCCGGAAGGCGCCCGCGGGTTTCGCCGTTGCGGATATCGCCGATATCGCCGATATCGCCGATATCGCTGGCAGGGGGCGCTCCACCCAGGCCACGGTGAACGCCCGCACCCAGCCGTCGACGCCCGCCGGGAGCCCGTCCTCCTCGGCCGGTCCCGCGCCGTTCGCCGCTTGCTCCGAGAGAGCCCGCGCCACCTCGCCGACCGTCGCCTGGGCATAGTCGGAGGGGGAGGTCGGGGGCGGCAGGCCGAGCTGCCGTGCGGCCTCCGCGACCAGCTGGCCGACCGCGATCGAGCTGAAGTGGAGGTCGGAGAGCAGGCGGCTGTCCTCGCCCACCGCGGCCACCGGCAGCTCGGCGCGGGAGGCGACGAGCTGGCGCAGGGTATCAAGCGGGTTGAGCGGTGAGGACTGTGAGGGCGTCGCGGCAGGGGCGGCGGCGGTCTCCTCCAGCGCCGGGGCCGGGTCCCGATGCGGCAGGGGCAGGGGGAGCACGGCCGTCTCCGGCAGCGGCGCCAGCTCGCAGGGATTGACCAGGAACCGCGGCGGGGCATCGAGGTCGAAGGGCCGGGTGAAGCGGCCGGCGAACAGGGCGGCGGGGTCGATCGGCGCGCCCAGGCAGTAGGCCGCGCCGGCCGCCGCGAGCAGGCCCTGGAGCGACGGTCCCCCGGCGTCCAGGGCGATCGCCTTCGTCGTGACGAAATCGTCCAGCACGTCGGTCAGCACCCGCCCGGGACCGACTTCGATCCACAGGTCGATACCGGGACCGGCCGCTTCCAGGGCCGCGGTGAAGCGCACCGGCTGCGTGACCTGCGCGAGAATCAGGGCGCAGAGGTCGGCCTCCGGCGCGAGCAGGGCGCCGGTCACCGTCGAGGCCACCCGGCGCGTCAGCGGGCCGAAGCTTTCGCTCGCCATGGTGGTGGCCAGGCACTCGGTGGCGGCCGCCACCAGGGGGGAGTGGAAGGCGTGAGAGACCTTGAGCCGGGTGGCGGAAAGACCGCGCGCCCGGGCTCGCGTCACGATCGCCGCGACCTCCTCGGCCTCCCCCGACACGACGGTGCTCGCCGGCGTGTTGAAGGCGGCGAGCCCGACCCCGGGGGTGAGCAGGCCGGCCACGACCTCGGGGCCGGCGGCGATGGCCGCCATCGCTCCCGTCGGGCTGCCGAGCTCCGCCATGGCCCGGCCGCGCCCGGTGGCGAGGCGCACCAGGCTCTCCTCGCCGCAGGCGCCGGCCCAGCAGAGGGCCGTCATCTCGCCCAGGCTGTGGCCGACCCCCACCACGGCTTCGAGGCCGAGGAGGTCCAGGACGGCAAGGCCGGCCAGAGAGTGGGTGACGATGGCGGGCTGGGCGACGGCGGTGTCGATGCCGTCCCCGGTGGCGGGGAGGCCGGCCCGCGCGTAGAGCTCCTCGACGCTCTCGAAACGGCGGCGCCACAGGCCGCCGCCCAGGTGGGCGGGCGAGCCCTGCCCGGGAAAGAGAAACCCGATCCGCGGCGAGTGCCCCGTCCTCCCCAGAAAGAGACCGAGCCGGGGGTCCAGGCGAGTCGCCTCGCCCTCCCGGTCCTCTTCCAGCCATAGGCGAAGCTTCGTCAGGCGGTCGGCGAGCTCGGCCGGGCTTGCCGCCACCACGGCGGCGCGCACCCGGCCGCCCGGGAGGTCGCGAGCGAGGCGGGCCGCCAGGTCGCCGAGCTCGGCCCGGGAGAGGCGCGGAGCGACGACCTGCAGGCGTTCGACCTGCCGGCCGAGGGCCGCGGCGTCGGGCGCCGCCAGGAGGAACAGCTCGGCGTCCTGGGCGGAGGCCGCGAGGCGCCGCTCGGCGCTCCCCAGGGTGCGCCGCCGATGCGTTGCCGTGCCCTCGATCACCAGGTGACCGTTGATGCCGCCGAAGCCCATGGCGCTCACCCCGGCGCGGAGGGGAAGGTCGGCCGGCCAGACCTCCGGCTGCCCGAGGGTGCGCAGGCCGGCCTGCTCGACCGCCGGGTGGGGCTCGTCGCAACCGGTGTTGGGCGGCAGGACCTGGTGGCCGACGGCGAGGATCGCCTTGAGCAGACCGGCGAGGCCGGCCGCGGCCTTGGTGTGGCCGAGGTTGGCCTTGACCGAGCCCACCGCGGGAGCAGGCTCGGGCACCCCGGAGACCCCGCCGCTCCGGCGTAGCGCGAGCCCCAAAGCGGCGAGCTCGGTCGCGTCGCCCACCGCGGTGCCGGTGCCGTGCCCCTCGAAGTAGGGGACGGTCTCGATGCCGAAGCCGGCGCGGCGGTAGGCGCGCTCGATCGCCAGGAGCTGGCCGGCGGCCTCCGGCCGGCTGATGCCGCCGTGGCCGTCGGAGGAGATCCCCCAGCCGCGGATCGTGGCGTGGACGCGGCGACCCTGGGCACGGGCGTCGTCCTCGCGCATCAGCACCACGAAGCCGCAGCCCTCGCCGGGGATGAAGCCGGCCGAGCGCCGGTCGAAGACCCGCATTTCGGGATCGGCGCCGCCGGCCAGCGCCCCGGTGCGGGCGAAGCCCACCAGCTCGAAGGGGTCGAGCGAGAGGTCCACCCCGCCGGCGAGCGCCAGGTCGAGGTCATCGGCGGCGAGCGCCGAGCAGGCCTGGGCGACGGCGAGGAGCGAGGAGGCGCAGGCGCCGTCCACCGTGTAGCCGCCGCCTTTCAGATCGAAATGGTTGCAGATGCGGCCGGCGATGGTGTTCGAGAGACCGCCGGCGAGCGACTCCTCGGTCATCGCCGGGAACGGTTGCTTGTAGCTTTCCTCCAGACGAGCCAGGAAGCCGGCCCGCTCGGCGGCGTCCCAGCCCTGCTCGGCAAGATCGGCAAGAGACGCCTCCACCACCCGGCGCACGTAGGGCCAGCGCAGGCGCAGCAGGTTGGCGCGCGAGATCTCGCCGGTCAGCGAGTTGCCGAGGAGGACTCCGGTCGCCTCGCGCGGCAGCCCCTCGCCATCCGGGTAGCCGGCCTCGGCCAGCGCCTGGGCCGCAATGTCGAGGGCCAGCCAGTGTGCCGGATCGGCCGCACGGTAGGTGCTCCCCGCCACCCGGAAGCGGACGCGGTCGAGCTCCCAGTCGGTGAGCACCGCCGCCTCCTGCGAGTAGATGCCGTCGGCGGCGTCCCGGTCGGCGCTCCAGTAGTCTTCGAGGCGCAGCCGCTCGGCCGGCAGGCGGCGGAAGGCGCGCCGCTCGGCGAGGACGTTCTCCCACAGCTCGGCGGGCGACCGGGTGTCGGCATAGCGGCAGGCCATGCCGACAACCGCGATCCCTCGGCCGGGTGTCATGCCCCCGATCCCTCGACCGATGTTGCTGAAATAGCGGCCGCCGTGGAGGTCGCGGGCCGCAGGACCCGCGCCCTGGCGCGCTCCGCGAGCCACCAGAGGCCGAGCCCGCGTGAAACGCAGACGATGGAGAGCGAGAAGAAGAGATCGAAGACGATGTGCGACGTGATCAGGAGGCCGTACACGGCGGCCACCGAGACGCCGTAGAGCACCTGGTTGCGCGGCCGCTCCGGGGTGGTCGCCGGGTCGCTCACCATGTAGAAGGTGAAGAGCAGGAAGGCGACGCCGGTCATCGGCAGGAGCTTGGGCACGAGCGGGGTGCCGAAGACCAGGCAGCGGACGGTCGCCTGGAGAGCGAAGGCGGTGAGCCAGCCGGCGATGAGCGGCACCTTGTGGGTGAAGCGGAAGTTGAGGAAGCTGCCCGAGAGGACGAGGAGGCCGGGGAGGATCCACTTGCCGGCCCCGGTCAGGTTCTCGGTGAACATGTAGGGCTGGGCGATCCCCACCCAGGGGAAGCAGAGGAGGGTCGCCGTGATGCCCAGGTTCGACGGGTTGAAGAAGTGGCGGCTGCCGTTGCCGACCCGGACCCGGAAGAGGTGCTTGCTGGCGATCGCCGCCGTGGTGGCGAAGACCAGCGGCAGCAGCCGGTCGTTGGCGTAGAGGAGCATCGAGATCGCGAGCCCCGTGATGTGGGCCGGGAGCAGGAAATCGATCGCTTTCACGGGACCGCCCAGAAAGCGGGGGCGGCGATCCTGGCTCCCGGTACTCCAGGCGAAAAGGAGCTCGAAGAGGATCTCGGCGGCGTAGGCGGTGCCGACGGCGACGAAGGGCTGCGCCCACGACTGCTCGAAGCCGAAAATCGTGTGGCCGAGGAGGTTGAACACCGTGATCGCGGTGGCGAAGCGGCGCAGGGCGGCGAGCCGGAGGTCGGGTTTCTGCTCAGGCATGATCGTCTAGCCCTCCTTTCCCTGGGCCTCGCCCAAGAGCACGGTGTGGCGCCCGGGAGGCAGCCTCAAAGTCTGATGGTGCGCCACCCCGTGCACATCGCGCCAGGCGAGGTCGACCGGCAGCAGCGTTCCGGCCGCCACCCGGCCGAGGCCGAGGTGGATCTCCGGGCTGCGCTTGCCGGAGTGACCGTTACCGCCGTCCACCTGAGCGACCCGTAGCCGGCCGTCCGGCAGGCGGACGGCGGCGGTGGCCCCGATCGCCGGCCAGGCCCACGTGCCGGGCCGCGGTGAGCCGGGGAGTGTGCCGGGCAGAACGAGCGTCCCGGCCATCGACTCGACCGGGATCTCCAGGGCGAGGTCCAGGGCGGCCCCGGCCTTCCTGCTCTGGTTGTGGAAGAACCAGGAGGTCTCCCACTGGTCGGCGATGGCGTAGTCGAGCCGGCCGTCGCCGTCGACGTCGGCGGTGGCGATGCCGCGGGTGACGTGCGGATCGCCCAGCCCCAGATCGGCGGCGAGGTCGAAATAGCGGCCGGAAGCCGAACGGACGAAGAAGGGGTCGTGCGGATGGCCGGAAAGGTCGTCGCCGGGCTGGAAGACCGGCCAGTCGCGGGGCGAGCGCAGGAGGGCGTCGTTGCCCATCGCCAGCTCGTGCAGCTCGGGCCAGCGGTTGATTTCGCCCTTGACGAAACCGGTCGCCTGCAGGGCCTCGAGCACGCCGTCGTTGTCGAAGTCGTCGAGCCGGGTCTCCCAGCCCCAGCTGCTGCGCGACAACCCGAGATCCTCGCTCTTGTCGACATAGGGGGCGACGCCCTTCTCCATGGCTTTGACGTCGCCGGTCGAGAGGAAGGCGAAGTGGCTCTCCTCCAGGGCGAAGGTGTCGGCGATGTTGCTGACGTAGATGTCCAGTCGGCCATCGCCGTTCAAGTCGCCGAAGTCGACCCCCATCCCCTTGAAGGAGTCGCGGCCGAGGACCTTCGAGGAGGGGACGGTGAAGGTCTTGGTGCCGGTGAGCGTCCGGAAGCGCAGGTGACCGGGGGTCGACAGGTTGTGGAGCAGGTGGTCGGGGCCGAAGTCGTTGGCGAAATAGATCTCCGGCCGCAGGTCGCCGTCGAGATCGGCGGTGCCCACCCCCAGGGTCCAGGCGTGGGCGACCGCCTCGTCGAGCGCCGCCGAGGCGTCGGCGAAGCGGACCGTGGGGTGCTCGCCGGAAGTCCCCCCCTGCCAGAGGAGGAGGTGCTTCCTGCCACCATTGGCGGCCCGCGACATGGTGTCCTGCATCTCGTCGGGCTGGGTCGTCCGGGCGTCCAGGATGCGGGCGCCGTCAGGGAAATAGTTGCCGATGATCAGGTCGACGTGGCCGTCGCCGTCGAGGTCGGCGCGGGTCGCGGCGTTGGTGAACCAGCGCTCGCCGGGCGGGGCGATCTCGACCGGTTCATAAGCACCCCGCCCGGGGGCGCCCGCCCCGGCGCGGCGGAGGAAGGCGACCGGCGGCCGGCCCCAGTAGTAGACCAGGAGGTCGGTCCAGCCGTCCTCGTTCAAATCGCCGGGCAGGCAGCCCATGGGCGCCATGGTCTTCCGGTCGAAGGGGAGGGGGGCCGGGTCGAGGGTGAAGAGAGGATAGCGCGCTCCCGTCCCCGGCACCGGGGCGACGACCACCTGGTCGACCCGGGTGTCGACGTAGCAGACGTCGTTGGGCAGCCCGTCGCCGTCGAGGTCGTTCAGGGCGACTGCCGCCCCCACCGAGGAGATCCAGGCGGCGATGCGCTGCAGGCTGGGGTTCACCTGGCGGATCGCGCGCCGCGGCAGGCCGGTCGCCTCCGGCAGCGGCTCGCGGGTGAAGGCGAAGCGCGCGGCCATCCGGGCGCGCTCGGCCGTCGGCAGCTCGGGCAGCCGGGTGAAGCCGTAGAGGGTGAAAAGGAGGGCCAGGGCGGTGAGCCGTACGGCGTTCCTGCGGAGGAAACCCGGTTGCGTCGTCATGCTGTCGCTCCCAAGGGGGTGGTGAAGCGGTCCTGGATGCGTTGCCTCCAGACCTCGAAGGCGGGGACCACGCCGTCGTCCGGCAGGTCCCGGCGGGTCTCTTCGGTGAGCGCGGCGGTCGCCGCGGCGCTCCGGCCGCAGAGCACCTCGCAGGCGAGGGCGGTCTCGGGGGTGGGGTTGCCGGCGCGCTCCCGCGCCTGGGCGGCGAAGGCGGCGCCCTGGGCGAGGGCCGGGGCGTGGGGGCCTGCCGCCCGGGCGAGCTCGGCGACCGCCGCGCGGTCGCGGCCGCCGGCGTAGGCGCAGGCGAGCCCCACCCCGCTCCACAGGTCGGCCTGCCGCGCGGCGGGAAAGGCGGCCACGGTACGCGGAATCCGGCGCACGTCGGCGCCGTCGACGAACCACAGGCTCCGCCCGAGGCCCTGGTCGAAGGCCCGCCGGGCATAGCCTGCGAGGCGCTTCGGCACCTCCTGCCGCTCGACCGCCTGCGGCCAGTGGAAGAAGCCCTGGTGGAAGCCGTAGCCGTCCAGGGCGAGCCAGCCGAGCAGCGGATCGAGCCGGGCGAGGAGGGCGTTCACCCGCACCGGCGCCCGGGCGAGGAGCCAGCCGGCGCCGACGTGCGCCAGGTACGTGTGAGGGGCGGCGGGGCCGTCCAGGAAGCGGCGCAGCCGGTTCCGTTTCCAGGGGGTGAGGAAGTCGCGGAGCGACAGGCCGAGCGCCGCGCCCTCGTAGGTGAACCCACGGAGCTCTAGCGCCAGGCGGTCGAGCCGGTCCGCCAGCGCCGCCGGGCGATCCTCGGCCAGGGCCGCGTGGTAGCCGTGGAGGAAGGCGGAGCCGACCCCTTCGAGGCGTTCCCGTACGGCCGCGTCCTCGCAGCAGAACCTCCGCCGCGCGAACGAAGTCTCGTCGGGATCGATGCTCAACAGGCGCTGCCGGAGACTCGCCATGGTGCTACCCCTGGGTGCAGGGCCGCCGCAACCCGCTGCCCGTCCTCGGCATGTCTACAGGGCGCGGATCGAAGCGGATGGACCCCCAAAAGACCCCCAAAAGTAGACGACTTGCAGCAGATGTACAACTTTGTATCCTCTGGTTTTCGGGTTCGCGGCGGCGTTCCCGGAGGACCGCCGCGGCGTTTCTTCGTGCGCTTCCTACTCGGTGCTGTTGAGCGTGTTCACCGCCGGGCAGGGCCCCTGCATCTGCACGGTGGTGCAGTGCAGATGGTCGCAGCCCGCGGCCGACTGATTGGGGTCGGTCGAGGTGGTCGAGCAGTGGCAAACCGGGCAGGCCACGTAAGTGACGGTGGAGACCGGAGCGACGCCGGCGCGGAAGTTGGAGGGGCCGGGGACCTCGGAATCGGGCACTCCGTCGCCGTCCGTGTCCACCCGTACCGTGCCCGTCCGCGCGAGGACCGGCTTGACGAAGGACCACACCTCGCCGCTCGCCGGGCTCATGTTGACGTGGTGGTAAAGCTCGCGGCTCGCCCCCTGGCCCGAGACCGGCGTGAAGGTGAGCTTGACGTTGAGCTCGAGGGGAGCGATGTAGGTGCCGCCGCCGTCGCTGGTCTTCCGGATGCGCATCGTGGTCATGGGCTGGGCGCCGGCGAGCGAGGACGTGACGTCGTAGCGGCCGCAGCGGGTCTCGATGGGCTTGACGCTGGCGAGCGAGAGGGCCATCAGCTGGATACGGGTCGAGGCCTCGCCCTTCTCGTTCAGCCTCGCGTCGTCCAGCCGGTGGACGATGGTGTCGATGTTGCCCAGGGCGCCGGCCGGCGCGGTCGCGAGTGGCTTGCCGTTCAACTGGATCACGCCGGTGAACGGCTCCGAGCCGGGACAGAAAAAGTCCGCCGGAATGGGCTCCGCCTTGAAGCTGCTGTACGACAGGCCCGTGGAGGTCTCCCAGAGGTCAGCGCCCCGGGTGAGCCGCTCTCCCGCCAGAACGGGCGAGGCGACGAGGACCGCGAGCAGAACCACTCCCAACGCGAGCCACCGCGCACCGCTGGACGTGCTTTTCATACATCCTCCTCTCGGGAAGGCTCGGCGACCCTCTGTCGCCGGCATGGAGCGCCTTCCGCTGGAAGGCGCATGGAGAGCGTGTCGCCGGAGCGAACGGTCGAAAGCGGCGGGTGTAGCGGTCCGGCGAAGGTTTCGCGTAGGGCTTGCCTCGAAGCTGAACGGCGCTGAACGCTTACGCTACTCGGAGAGTGGAAGATTCGCAATCTTGTAAACTTGGGTTTTCAACACAAGCCGCGACCAAGGCGTCCGTCTTTGGGGGAGCCATCACTCTCACCTCCCGGTTCTTCCGACAGGAGCCCTGCACACGGCCTCTGCGTACAGGCGTGCGGTCGTCGCGTGCAGGCACACGGTGATCGTGTACAGGCGCGCGGACCTCGCGTACAGGCGCGCAGTCCCTGCGTCCCTGTACACAGTCATCGCGTGCAGGTGCACGGTCCTTGCGTCCCTGCGCGGGGTCACTGCGTACAGGCGCGCGGTGATTGCGTGCCTGCACCCAGCCAACGCGCACGGGCGCGCGATCGTCGCGTGCAGGTACACGATCGCTGCGTGCAGGTGCGCGGTCACTGCGCGCAGGCACACGAGATCCGAGAACGGATCCGGGAAGAAGCCGCCGGCCTACTCCCCCTTGAGCACCAGCACCGGGTCGACCGCGGTCGCCCGGCGGGCCGGGATCAGGGTGGCGACGAGGGCGACCAGGGCCAAGAGGAGCACGGTGCCGGCGAAGGTGAGCGGAGAGGCTGTGAAAAAATCGCGTCGCAGGCGGAAATTCCTGTAGAGACGCCCCAGGCGCTATCGAAATCCTTGCCGTTACCGCGCCGTCGGGGCGTCTCCAACGCTGCCGAGATCTCAGTGTCCCCGACCTGCGGAGACGCCCCGACGGCGGTGGTTCCGGG
>DASQPA010000255.1:0-5850 GCA_035644215.1 Thermoanaerobaculia bacterium | reverse complement strand
CTGCCCGTCGAGTTCACGCTGCTCGGGGTCGACCCCCGCCCCTGGACGCCGATCGACTCGCTGACCTGGGGCAAGCTGATGAGCCTGAACCTCTCCTTGAACAACTCCTTCGAGATCCTGCGCTCCCACCTGATCGCCAAGCTGGGCGAGCCGGTGGCGCGGCGGCTCATGGCCCCCTATCCGGCGGACGCGCTGACGATCGTGTCGCCCGGTGCGGGCGGTGGGTCCCTCCCTCATGGGATAGGAGGGGGGCGTTCCGCCCAGATCGCAGCTTCCCCCTTCCTGTCGCTGCTGGGACCGATCGCCGGCAGGGGAGGGACCTGGGGGAGCAACGGCTGGGTGGTGGCCGGCAGCCGCACGGCGAGCGGCCGGCCGTTCCTCGCCAACGACACCCACCTGGGGCTCCAGCTGCCCTCCGTCTGGTACCAGATCGGCCTCCACGGCGGCGGCTACGACGAGGTCGGCTTCTCCTTCCCCGGCATGCCGTTCGTCGTCATCGGCCACAACCCGCGGATCGCCTGGGGGATCACCAACCTCTGCGCCGACGTGCAGGACCTCTACGTCGAGAAGCTGGACGATCCGGCGCACCCGCGGCGCTACCAGTTCCAGGGCGCTTGGAAGGACCTCGCCGTGCGCCGGGAGGAGGTGGCGGTCAAGGGCAAGCCTCCGATCGTCCTCGAAGTCCGCGAGACCCTGCACGGCCCGATCGTCAACGACGCCATCGCCGAGCTCAAGGGGAGCCCGCCCACGGCCCTGCGCTGGACGGCCCTCGCCGGTACCCACCTGATCGACGCGCTCTCCGCCTTGAATCTGGCGCGCGACTGGCCCTCCTTCCACCAGGCTCTCGCCGCCTGGGACACCCCGAGCGTCAACTTCGTCTATGCCGACGTCGACGGCCACATCGGCTACCAGTCGACCGGCC
This sequence comes from Thermoanaerobaculia bacterium, assembly GCA_035644215.1. Classification (GTDB taxonomy): domain Bacteria; phylum Acidobacteriota; class Thermoanaerobaculia; order Multivoradales; family UBA5704; genus DASQPA01. The sequence goes on along the minus strand of DASQPA010000255.1, from coordinate 4,928 downwards.
GCGTCCCGGTGCGCGCCGCCGGCCATGACGGGACGGTGCCGGTCCCCGGCTGGGACGGTCGCTCCGAGTGGCAGGGATTCCTTCCTTACGAGGAGATGCCGCGTCTGCTCGACCCGCCGGCCGGCTACATCGTCACCGCCAACAACAAGGTGGTGGGCGACGACTACCCCCACTTCCTGGCCGTCGACATGGCCGACCCCTACCGGGCCCAGCGCCTGAACGAGCTGCTCTCCGCCGGGCATCGCTTCACCCGCGAGGGCCTGCGCGCCATCCAGGCCGAGACCCTGGGCCTCCCGGCCCGGGCCCTGCGCCCCTATCTCCTCGCCGTGCCGCCGGCCAACGAACGCGAGCGGCAGGCGCAGGACTTCGTGCGGCGCTGGGACCTGCGCTACGAGCCGGGCGCGGTCGGCGCCACGGTCTACGAGGTCTGGTACTGGTACCTCCTGGGCGACATCCTGGGCGACGAGCTGGGGCCGGACGTCCTGAAGGAGTACCGTGAGGTGGGATTGAGCGAGGTGCCGCCGATCCTCGATCTCATGGCGCGGCCGGACGACCCGCTGTTCGACGACCGGCGGACCCCTTCGGTCGAGCATCGGGACGACATCGTCCGCCGGAGCCTCACCCACGCCGTGGCCTGGCTCGCCAAGCGCTACGGCAACAATCCGGCGGGCTGGACCTACGGCCGGGTGCACTCGGTCACCTTCGTCCACGCCCCCCTGGGGCAGAGCGGCATCGCGCCGCTGGAGCGCCTGTTCAACAGCGCCACCTTCCCGGCCCGCGGCACCGCTTTCACGGTCGATGCCGCCGTGTCCGACTTCACTCAGCCCCAGCCCTTCGCGGTGAACTTCGGCACCTCGCAGCGGATGATCGCCGATCTCGCCGACCTCGAAGGCTCGACCTGGGTCAACAGCACCGGCCAGAACGGCCAGCTCTGGCACCGCCACCGGGAGGACCAGATCCCCAAGTGGGAGGCGATCGAGGACTACCCCATGCGCTTCGGCGCGGCCGCGGTCCGCGCCCACGCCGAGGCGCGGCTCACCCTGGCGCCGCCGGCGGCGCGATAGAGGGCGAAAGAGATCTTCCGGAGTTTCCGGGGCGCTGAGACGTTGCTGCCAGTCTTAAGTGCCAGGTCTTTAGCCCAGCCCCTCCTGTCGAAGCGCAAGGGGACGGACCGCGCCGCTGTTTACCTGGTAACGAACGGGCGAGGCGGACGCCTATCTCCTTGAGGGTCGTAGCGCCAGCAGAGTCGCTGGAAGGACCGCACGCAGAGCCCATGACCCGGTTCGCCGATCGCGGTTCAGGCTCGCCATGAAATACGACGCCTTCCTCTCCTACAGCCACGCCGCCGACGGCCTCCTCGCGCCCGCGCTGCGTACGGCGCTCCACGGCTTTGCCAGGCCCTGGTATCAGTTTCGCGCCGCAGTCCATGTGTTTCGGGACCGGACCAGTCTTTCCGCCAACCCGGCCCTTTGGCCCTCGATCGTAGCCGCGCTGCAGGAATCCAGATGGTTCCTGCTGGCGGCATCCCCGCAAGCGGCGGCATCCCCGTGGGTCCAGGACGAGGTGCGGTGGTGGCTGGAGAATCGATCGCAGCAGCAGATGTTGATCCTGCTCACCGGGGGTGACATCGCCTGGAACCGGGCTGCGCGCGACTTCGACTGGGAGGGCACGACGGCCATTCCGCGACTGCTATCAGGCAAGTTCCAGGACGAGCCGGCCTATGTCGATCTGCGCTGGGCGCGTACCGCGGACCGCCTGAGCGTCCGGCACTCTCAATTTCGCGGCGCGGTGCTCGACATCCTCGCGCCGGTGCGCGGCGTCGACAAGGAAGCGCTCGACGGCGAAGACGTACGGCATTTCCGCCGCGCCCGCCGGCTCGCCCGCGGGGTCGTCGCCACCTTCGCCGTCCTGGCCGTGATCGCGGGATGGCAGGCGTGGGTCGCCACCGAGCAGCGCGACGAGGCCGACAGCCAGAGGGCTGGCGCGGTAGCGGCCCGAAACGTGGCGAGCTGGAAGCAGAAGCAGGCGGAGGCTGCCGCCGAAGCCGAGCGCAAGGCCAAGGACGCGGAGCGCCAACAACGGGAGCGGGCCGACGCCAAGACCCATGAGGCACAGCAGCGGCTCGCGGATCTGTATGAGGAGCAGGGTCGAGTGGAGTCGCTGGGCGGCGATTCCCTGCGCGGCCTGGTCTACTTCGGGGAGGCCTACCAAGCGGGCGGCGCGTCGACCGCGCTGCGGGTCCTGATCGGCCAAGCGGTGCGAGGCGTGGATGCCCAGCGCGCGGTTCTCGCCGCGGTGGATACCCAGAGAGCGCTCTCCGGCCAGGGAAATCTCGTCTCGGTGCGCTCAGTGCGCTTCAGCCCCGACGGACGCCGGTTGGTCACCGCTGGCGGCGACGGCGCCGCGCGCGTCTGGGCAGTCGGAACCGGGCGGTTGTTGCTCAAGCTCGACGCTGGCCGAGCGCCGCTGGCTCTCGCCTCTTATTCCCTGGACGGCGGACGAATCCTGACTCTCAGTGACGGTCCTCTGGCGCAGGCGTGGGATTCGGCCACCGGGCGCCTCCTCGGCCGGATCGACGGGCACGCCGGGCCGCGCGGCTGGGAAACTTGGACGCTGAGCGCCGATGACCAGCTGTACGCGAAAACCGACTTCGGCAACAGCGTCGTGCTCCGCCAGGCCGCCGACGCTCACGAGATCCGCCGTCTCAACGGCCACACCGATCTCGTGCGGGCGATTGCATTGAGCGCCGATGGCCGGCGCGTGGCGACGGCTTCCCAGGACCACAGCCTGAAGGTTTGGAGCGTCGCCGACGACAAGCCGCTGGTGACCATCCCCACGCTGGGAGGCCAGCCTACGACCTTGGCGCTGAGCTCCGACGGCTCGCGGGTGTTTACCTCCTGGAGCTACCCAGACAAAGCGAGCATTTACGAAGTCCCCTCTGGCAAACCGGTCTGCTCCCTCGTGGGTCAGGCCGGATCCATCGGAGCTGCGGTGTTCAACCCGGACGGCAGCCGACTCGCGACGGGCGCGACCGACAAGCTCGCCCGGATTTGGGATGCCGACTCCTGCGCCCTGCTGATCGTGCTGTCCGGACACCAGGATTCGCTAGAAGACTTGACATTCAGTGCCGACGGACGGACCCTCGCCACCGCCGCTCACGACGGCACGGCCCGATTGTGGGACCTGGCCCTCATTCCGCTCAAGGCTGTGTTTCGCCCCGGACACGAGCTGTGGTCGGCCGCGTTCAGCCCTGACGAGCGCTTGGTCGTCGGCTCCGGCTATGACACCTGGGTTTGGGAGACCGGCTCCGGGCGCCTCGTCACCGAGCTCAAGCAGTCGGTCTCCAGGGGTACCGGTCAGGTCTTCAGCCCGGATGCGAGCCATCTCCTGGTTCCGCGCAAGGAAGGAGTCGCCGACGTCGTCGCTCTCGGCACGCCAGGGCGCGCTCGCTACCCGGAACACCTGGGCCGCCACGGCGGATGGGTTTGGGAAGCGACCTTCGATCGGACCGGGGGGAGGGTCCTGACGGCTGGCTTTGACGGCAAGGCCGAGATCCTCGACGCCCGAACCGGGCGGCTCCTGCACACCCTGGAGGTTGGAGGTGAAGTGCGGTATGCGCGCTTCAGCGCCGACGGGCGCCGCGTCATGACGGCCGCAGGGTCTCGCGCTATCAGTTGGGACGCGCGTACGGGTGCGCGCCAGGGATCGCGCCAAATCGGGGACCGCGCCTGCTACGGGGAGCTCTCCTCGGATGGGCGTCGCGCGGTGACCATCGGAGGAGAAGCCGCGGAGGTTTGGAACACGGACACCGGCCGGCTCGTCCTCAAGCTCCAGGGTCACACGGAGGGCGTGGAGTTCGCCGCGTTCAGCGCCGACGGCAAGCGCGTCGTCACGCTCGGCGGCGGGCTCGGAAAAGTCTGGAGCGCCGGCGACGGCAGCCTGCTCGCCACCCTCGAATCGGCGTACGACACGGCGGCCTTCAGCCCCGACGGGACCCTCCTCGCGACCGGAGGAGAGAAGGGTGCGGTGCTCCTCTGGAGCACTGGGGACGGCAAGCTGCTGCTGAAGCTCACCGGCCACCTCGGCTCTATCCGGTCGCTACGGTTCGACCGCAGCGGCGGACTGCTCCTGAGCGCGAGCCAAGACGGGACGGCGCGGTTGTGGGACCTGCGGCCCGAGCGCCGCTCGGCGGCGGAGATCGCACGGCTGGTCCGCAGCCGAGTGCCGGTCCGGCTCGATCGGGGGCATCTGGTGCTGCCGAAGCCCTAAGAGTATAAATTACTGCCGATATTCTGAACCGCGGCGCCGACGCTAGCACTTTCCAAGAGCGCAGAGCGGCAAGACATTGTTGTGCAGCTTCTCGTGTAATGTTGGGATCAGGAGGATTCCGTAGCGTGATGTGCGAGGTGAGCCGATCTCGTTGATCTCCTGGCCGGGGCGCAGGAGAAGGCGGCTGTGGACGGCCCCTTGGCGGCAAAGCGGGGCGCCTCAACGGCAGGCAGGAGCGTCCGGAACCCGAGGAAAGTCCTCCGAGAGGCCTCCGGGAGCTGCCAAAACCTCTCCGGACGCGTCCGGAACCCCTGGAAAGTCTTCCGGCACCCGTGGAAAGTCTTCTGGAGCCTCTCCGGGAGCTTCCGGACCGCCTTCGGGCGCTTCCTGAGTCCCTCCGGACGCTTCCGGGACCCCTCCGGGAGGTTCCGAACCGCCTCCGGGTGCTTCCCGAAACTCTCCAGAAGCTTCCAGAAGCTCTCCGGGAGCTTCAAAAACCGTGGAAAGTCTTCCCCGACGCGTGGAAAGTCACTTTCCACGCCCGAAAAGTCGAGCTGCATGCATGGAAAGTAAAATACCACGCATGAAAAGTCTTCCCGGAGACGTGGAAAGTTACTTTCCATGGATGGAAAGTCGACCCGGACGGATGAAAAGTCGAC
>DASQPA010000254.1:0-31486 GCA_035644215.1 Thermoanaerobaculia bacterium | reverse complement strand
AGATGGCCTACGAGCTGCAGAAAAAGACCGTCGAGATCCAGGTCCAGGAGCAGGAGATCAAAAGGAAGGAAAAGGAGCTCGACGCCACCATACGGCGGCAGGCCGACGCCAAGCGCTACGAGATCGAGACCCTGGCCGCGGCCGAACGGCAGCGGGTGGAGACGGCGGCGGAGGCCGAGCGGTCGCGCCTCACCACCGTCGCCGAGGGCGAAAAGGCGCGCGGCCTGGCCGCCGCCGAGGTGACCAAGGCGACCGGCCTCGCCGAGGCCGAGGCGCACAAGGCACGCGGTCTGGCCGAGGCGCAGATCCGCGAGGCGCAGGGCCTGGCCGAGGCCGAGGCGCGGAAAGCCCAGGGTCTCGCCGAGGCCACCGCCATGGAGCAGAAGGCCGAGGCCTGGCGGAAGTACAGCGAGGCCGCCATCATCCAGATCCTCGCCCCCATCCTCCCCGAGATCGCCCGGGCGATCGCCGAGCCGCTGGCGAAGATCGACCGCATCACCCTGGTCAATACGGGTGGCAACGGTGCCGGTGGCGACGGCCTCTCGCGGATCACCGGCGAGGTCGCCAAGGTCATCGCCCAGGTGCCGCCGGTCGTCGAGTCGCTGACCGGCATGAAGCTCACCGAGCTGTTCGACAAGGTGCGCAAGCAGGGGAGCGCGGGGAAGGGGGAGGCGCCGGAGGCGTAGGGGGGCCTGTAATGAAACCGGGCCGGCCGGCGCCTATGTCGGTAGAGCGTACCTTCGCTCGCAGGGAGGTGTGACATGGCGGAGCATCCCACGTGCCCCTTCGCGGCCTTCCGGCCGGCCGCCGAAGACCTGGCGGCGCTCGCCGCGGAAGTTGCCGAGATCCCGGAGCTCCAGCGGCTCCTGGTCGAGCGGGACGACCATCTGAAGCTTCCCGATCGCGTCGCCCATCAGTATCAGATCGCCGGCGGGAAGGTGGTCCTGGAGATCGCGCCGGAGCTCCCGGCCGAGCTCGCCGGGATCGGCCTCTTCGAGGCCGGAGCGCGGCATGAGGGCGTCGGCCGGCTCTCGACCTGCCTGGGGACGCCGCACGCCGAGACCGATCCGGACTTCCTGGGGCTCATGGCGGCCTTCGCGACCGCGCGGGGACGGCGGGTCGATTTCCTCGCCCTCAACGAGCCGGCCTTCCCGGCGAACGACCATCGCGAGTTCATGGACGTGCTCCACGCGACGGGAGAGTCGGCCGGGGCGCCCAACCTCGTCGTCCAGCAGGCGAAGTTCGCCGCGGCGCTGGCGTCTCGGCGGGGCGCGCTCCAGGGCGCGAAGACGCTCGCCCACGTCCTCGGGCAGAGCGCGCGGACCTCGCACTCGACCGCCTTCCAGAGCTACTGGACGGGCATCGAGGAGATCGGCGGCTCGGGGGCCAGGTTCAACCTGGTCCCGGTGCGAGACGAGAAGCGCCACGCCGGGCCTGCCGCCGGCAAGCACCCGGTGAGCGAGGAGTGGGCGCAGCTCCAGGCCGCTGGCGACGTCGTCTTCGAGCTTTTCTGGATCCCGTTCCTTTCCGAGCAGGAGACCCCCACGGAGCGGCTCACGGAGGCGTGGCGGGAGGACCACAAGAAGAAGGTCGGCAGGCTGATCTTCCCGCGGACGGACCTCACCTCTCCCGAGTCCCGGCTCTGGGCGGCCCTGGCTTCCGAGATGGGGGCCAACCCGGGCAACTGGGTGCACGACCGGGACGACACGATCGGCGAGCCGGCGACCCGCTTCGGCGCGGCGCGGAAGATCGCCTACGGGCTGAGCCAGAAGGGCCGGGACGCCCTCGCTCCCGAGCTCTATCGGACGGTCTTCACCACCGGCCGGATCGATTCCGCGCTCGCCGCGGAGCTCGCCCGCCGGCGGGAGGAGAAAGAGCGGGTCGGGCAGGAGAGTTGGGCGTCGGGGTAGGGGGGGCGAAGCGAACGAAGTCGGCCTCGGAGAGGATGCCCACGAGGTAGCCGTCCTGGATCACCGGCGATCTGCACTTGGCCGTTCCGCCCCTCCTCCGTGCCGGGACCGGCCTGTGCTAGATTCTTCGTGCGAAGCCAGACAACCCGTGGAGGCGCGATGCTCGTTACCCTCTTGCGCAAGTGCAGCCCGATCGGACTGGTGTCCCTCCTTTTCCTCACCGGGGTCTCCGCCGGAGCGAGCAGCCTCGCCGAGGTGAAATCCCACGGCAAGCTCGTCATGCTCGCCTTCCCCCACCAGGAAAGCGCCTTCATCAGGGTCAAGGTGGAGGTCGACCTCCAGCACTACGACGGCATCGACTACGAGATCCTCGAGGGGTTCGCGCAGTCGCTGGGCGTGGCGCTCGAGGTTCACCCGGTCAAGCCCGCGTTCGCCGAGCTGATCCCCGCCCTGCTGCGCGGCGACGGGGACGTCATCGGCAGCTCCTTCAGCATCACCCCGGAGCGCCAGGTGAAGGTCGATTTCAGCTCCCCCTATTTCGCCGGCCGCACGGTGGTCGTGGTGCCCAGGGACAGTCCCATTCACGGCGAGGCCGACCTCGCCGGCAAGACCGGCTCGACCGTCCCCGGCTCCAGCCTCGAGGAGCGGATGAAGAAGCTCCCCGGCGTCCGCTTCCACTACGTCGACTTCACCCGCTGGAACTACGACGCCCTGAAGGAAAAGGCGGCCGACTTCACCGTGGTGGACGAGAGCTCCGCCTGGCGCGTCCTCCCCGCCTACCCCGAGCTCAAGGGGGCTTTCGTGCTTCCCGGCGAGGACCTCTACGCTTTCGCCGTGGCGCCGAAGAGCGATCTCCGTCCGGCGCTCGACGCCTACCTGGCAACGATCAAGGTGAACGGCCGGCTCGACCAGATCGTGAAGCGCTATCTGGGCGACAAGGCGGGCTCGGGGTTGGGGTCCCGGGGCGCCGCGGCGGCCGTCGAGCCGGCGGTCGGCCCGGAGCGCCAGGCGGTGGAGGCGGCCATGCGGCGCTATGCCGAGCACCTGCGGACCGGCCCGGTTGCGGCGACTGTCGCGAGCTTCACCGCCACGGGTCAGCTCCTCCAGCCGGGCATGGCGCCGCTCCAGGGCCGCGAGGCGATCCGCGGGTTTCTCGCGCCGCTCGCCGACCAGTTCACCGTCAAGTCGGTCGAGATGGCGACCGAGTCGCTCGACGTCCTGGGCGCCGTCGCCTACCAGTGGGGCACCTACCGGCAGGAGGCGGGACCCAAGGCCGGCCCCTTCGCCACCTACAACGGCCGCTACGTCGCCGAGTGGCGGCACGAGGCGGACGGCCAGTGGCGGATCGAGCGGCTGATGATGCAGCCGGTGGGGCCTTCCGGGGGGTGAGCCCCGAGGTGCTGAAATGCTTTCGCGGCAATCGCCACTCCAGAGAAGAAGCCTGCGAGGAGGGAACGCGATGGCACAGCTCCGTAGAACGAGGGTCCTGCTGTTGGCGGGTCTCGGCCTGCTCTCCACGGTCGTCGCCGGTCGCGCCGACTGGCTGGTCCGCAAAGATGGTGGCCGGATCGAAACCCGCGGTGCCTCTCTGATCAAGGACGGCATGGTGGCGTACTTCGATCAGGCCGGGCAGGTCAAGACCTTTCCGATCGAAGAGCTCGATCAGAACGCGACGAAGCTGGCGAACCTCGTGGCGCGGCGCCAGCCCAGGGACCAGCACGTCGTCGTCGACGAGAGCCAGGTCGTGCCCGGGGACGCGGAGATCACCGCCGCGCTCCAGGAGTACGAGGAGGCTCCCTCCCCCGGCGCCCGGGAGGCCGCCCTGCGCAAGATGAACGCCACCCTGGAGCGGGTGGGCGGTCCGGAGGTGAAATACCGCCGTTGCGGGGAGATGTTCGCCGACTGGATGGAGCAGACCATGTGCCGGCTGGGTGCCCAGCGGACCTGGTCCAGCAGCCAGCGCACCGTGGTGTACCCGTCGGGTCCGGGCGCGCTGCGCGACGCCGTGCGGACCTTCCAGTGCCAGCGGCGCTACCCACGCAACGCGGCCGGTTTCCAGGCGTGCCGGTCGGGGCGGGATTGACCGTTGCCGCCCGGCATTCCCGGCATTCGAAGATCGCGTTCAGGGGGCGACGACTGCCCTCGGAGAGTCTGCTACTATGACGGGAGGGGGCGCGGTCCTCCGGAGGTACCCCATGAGCCAGCCCGCGATCAAGCCGATTGAAGACTCCATCCCGGAGCTGATCGATTCCGACGGGGAACCCTTGGAAAGCAACTGGCAGCGCATCCAGATCACCTTCCTGATCGACGTCATCGGCCGGGCCATGGCCGAGCGCCAGCGGCCGGACTTCTTCGCCGGCGGCAACATGTTCCTCTATTTCAGCCTGGAGCAGGCCCGGAGCATCGCCACCGAGCCGCCGGAGAAGAACCTCCATTTCCGCGGCCCGGACGTCTTCTTCGTCGCCGGGGTGGACGGCCGGCGTGATCGCAAGTACTGGGTCGTGTGGGAGGAGGGGGGGCGCTACCCCGATCTCATCGTCGAGCTGCTGTCGCCGTCCACTGCCCATGTCGACCGCACGACCAAGAAGGAGCTGTACGAGCACGTCTTCCGCACCCCCGAGTATTTCCTCTACGATCCCCAGACCGAGGGGCTCGAGGGTTTTCGTCTTTTCGACGGCGCCTACCAACCGCTGAAGCCGGATGCGCAAGGCCGACTCTGGAGCCGTGAGCTCGGACTGTGGCTGGGTCGCTGGCAGGGCCGGCGCGAGGAGTTCGACACCACCTGGCTGCGGCTCTACGACAGCGACGGCCGCCTGATTCCGACTTCGGAGGAAGCCGAGCGCGAACGGGCGGAGACCGCGGAAGCCGAGATCGCTCGCCTGCGGGCTCGGCTGGCGGAGCGCGGGTAGGAAGCCGAGAGGCTCTATCGGCTCGCCAAGCTGGCGAGCTTCGTCGCCCAAATGTCTATGCGGGAAGAGATGTGCTCTGATCCGGCTCCCGATCGTCTATCGGGCGGCCGGATAGACTATGTTTTGCCAGAACCCCTCTATTGCGATAAGTAGATAGAGCTCGCAGCCGAACGAAAGGAGAGGACGTCATGGCCAAGCTGATCGTCTGCACAGTCTTCGCCGTCGTTTTGTTCGCCCAAGCCGGCTGGGCGGAGGAGCCTGTTTCCACGAGCTTCTTCGCGGACCTGACCACCGCCTCGGTTCCGCCACCCGGCGGCGACTCTCTGGCCGCGGGGGCGGCGACCGGACTCGACCAGCTCCACTCGCTGTGCTGTTGAGGAAGTGGGGGGCGGGAGTCAGGCGGAGAGGATGGAGCCCTTCTCGCCGAGAGGGGCAGTTCGCCCGTAGGGCGGCGTCTGGGGAACGGCGAGCCCGGGACTCTGTCTTGGATCTCCCTACTTCTGGCGCTGGGCTCCCTGCTTCTGGTTTGTAGCTCCCTGCTTCTGGCGCCGGGCTCCCTACTTCTGGTTTGTAGCTCTCTACTTCTGGCGCCGGGCTCCCTGCTAGAATAGCTACTACGTGGGCCTTCAGGGCTGTAGTTGGGGATGTGACCCCAAGGACTCGGAGCTCTTCACCTCCTGCGCTCACTGCGGTGAAGGGAGCTTGGGCCGCGGGCGCCGGGTGGAGGACGCGGAGGCCGGGCTGCAGAGCAGGTTGCCGCCACGGCCTGCACGTTGTCCTGGCCGCCGACGATGACGCGGTCGGCGACCGTCACCCGGTTTGGAGCCAACCGATGAAAACGGAGGACACTGATGGCAAGATGGACATTCGAGCCAGGTCATACAGCCGCGGAGTTTCGGGCGCGTCACATGATGGTCACCCACGTTCGTGGTGCCTTCAAGAATGTGCAGGGCACGCTGGAGTTCGATCCCGAGAGTCCACGCCTATCCTCTGTCCAGGCATCGATTGAAGCCACAGGCATTTGGACGGGCCAACCGCAACGCGACGCTCATCTGCGCAGCCCCGACTTCCTTGACGTCGAGAACTTTCCGCAGATCACCTTCAAAGGCGATCAGGTGGAGCTGAGCGGTGATCACGATTATGTCGTGACTGGCGAGCTCACGATCCGGGGGGTCACCCGGTCCGTCTCGCTCACGGTCAGCTACCTCGGTCAATGGCAAACACCCTGGTGGGAAGAGGAGGGGGGAGAATGGGTCGACAAGGGACCGAGGTTGCGAGCGGGCTTTGTAGCGACCACCGAGATCAATCGCCATGACTTCGGTGTGAGTTGGAACGACACGATGGACAGGGCTGGGGTGGTGGTGGGTAACACGGTGTCCATCACGATCGATGTCGAGGCAGTTTGGGAGAGCGATTGATGTAGTCCATGCCTCCGCGCTTGCACTGGACGGTGGCGCTCGAGGTCCGCCCGGTCAAAGGGCGCGCTGAACTCGACCTTCGCCTGGCGCTCCGGCGTGATGCTGAAGGAGCTGCCGATGACGTCCCCGTCGCCGCGCAGCAGGGCGGGGACGAGATCGGAAAAGGAGGGCCGGCCGGCACGACGATTTCGGAGGCGACCAGTTGCAAGAGTTCGAGGACGTCTATCACACAGTGCATCTTGTGCAGTAGGGATTAGCTTGGATTGAACCGCCCGCTTTTCATCGTGTAACTGCGGCAGTATGATGGAGACGAAATCGCTAGTGGACGACCTCAAGGATCGTGACCCTCGACGCAGGAGGCGCTGTTGGCTCGGCAAAGGTATAGGAAGGCATGAGGTACTTTTCAGAGATCTGGAGCAGCGGCGACCTTACCGAGGAGCAAGGGTCAGCGATTCGAGACGCGTATTGGGCGCGGATCGAGGCGCTCAAGCCTCAGCTATCTCCCGCAGTACGAAAGCTCGCTGTCGACATCAACCTGCACGATGGTTTGATTCGGTGCGTCACACTGGATCGCGGGGCTCGAATTCTCACGATCAGCCTGCGTTGCGGTGACCTCCAGATAGGCTACTGTGACGTCGACCTGTCTTATGTGGATGTCGACACGGACCGGCTCGATGTTGGCATGCTTCGGGCCATCGCAACCGACACTGAGACGGAGTTGCGGTATGACGAGATCGATTTAGAGCTGCCCAATAGCTTCGTGCACCGGATCCTTTTTGCTCCCGCGCGCGAGATCGAAATCGTCTTCCGAAGCCTTAGGCTGTCGACTGAACCGCAACCGGATCGTGAACTGGGTGAGGACTCTGGTCAGTATCGAGAGGCTTCGGGTGCCGGCTAATGGAGTGGGTCGCTGAAGAGCGCGGCCGCTCAGCCGCAAACCGAATACTCCACCGCCGATGAGGACTCCGTAGTTGCGCGACGCTCGGCGATGACCGCTTGACGCTCGGCGGTGACTGCCTGACGCTCGGCGATGACCGCCTGACACTCGGCGATGACCGCCTGACACTCGGCGATGATCGCCTGACGCTCGGCGATGACCGCCTGATGCTCGGCGGTGACTGCCTGACGCTCGGCGATGACCGCCTGACGCTCGGCGATGACCGCCTGATGCTCGGCGATGACCGCCTGATGCTCGGCGATGACTGCCTGACGCTCGGCGATGACCGCCTGACGCTCGGCGATGACCGCCTGATGCTCGGCGATGACCGCCTGACGAGGGTTTTCGGCCCTCCCCCTCCTCCACCTCCTCCACCATTTCCGGCGCTCCTGCCTTCCGCCCCGCTCGCTCAGAGACAGCCGATTTCGGCGAAGAGCAAGGAGCTCCCTACTTTCGCTTTGGAGGTGCCCTACTTCCGACTTGGATCTCCATAGCTCCAAGCGGGGTAGGGTCCTTGCCCTACCCCGCTCCCCACGCTCTGTGAGCTGGTGCCATCGGTAATTTTTCGGAAGAGACGAAGTCACGGCGAGGCTTGCCTGGAGCGTACTCCGGTGGTCAAGTCCACCAGCTCATACCGTTGCGCTCAACAGGTGACTTGGTTGTCCGGACAGACGGTGACGTAGAGAGTCGTATAAACGGAGGCGCCGGTCGCGTCCCAGACCGTGAGGCCAATCACGTCGTCCGAGTAAAGCGCGCCTGTCGTCGAGTAGCTGGTTCCCCCCGAGACGGGGCCGCCCCACTGGTAGGTATAGGGTGGTGTACCACCGTAGGGAGCAGCGCTCCAGGTGTACGTCTGCCCGGCCGCGACTGAAGTCGGGCCGCTAATGGAGGCCGAGAGCCGAAGCGGAGGGTTCGGGTACCTCACGACCCATATTCCACCAAGGTCGCTCTTGATCCGCGCCAGCTTGGCGAATATCGCATGGTCGTCGTGAGCCGAGTGGATACCGGCGAGGGTCACGTTCGAGTAATCCCAGTCGGTGATGACAAACACCGGCCCGCCGCTGTCTCCACTATCGGACACGTAGTTTGCCTCGTACGCGCACCGCATTTTGGTGTTGGGCCAGTAGTAGCGGTCAACGCAGGTGTCAGTGATGCTCCCGTAAGTCCAACCGGTAGTCGCGCCTAACTTATCCACCCGCTGCCCGACATAGAGGTTCTCCTGTTCCTCCCCGGTGATATACCAATACGGATGGTTCTGGTCTATCGTGAATGACCCTATGCCACCTCCTGGTCCGCCGCCATTGGGGGCCGTGGTGCGGGCGATAAGTCCCACGCCCATCGGGGCGACGTTAGTCGATGAGAAAAAGGCGGCATCGGCGCCGCGACAACGGTAGATACCGCAGGTGTACGCGTCCGGATCTACCGAGGCCGTGGCAATCTGGCGCGGATAAAGCTGAAAGACCGGGTCGGTGTCGGGATTGAACAGGTTCGACGTGCAATGCGAGGCGGTCACCAGTCCTGCCACCCCGTCGCGTTGGGCGGCGAAGCCGATCGTGCACCCGTACAACCCGCCGTCGTTGTTCTGAATGTGCATCGCCAGCCCTCCGGCGATAGGGTCGGAGGTCTGGTCATTGATGGTGTTTGGAGGATTGAAGACCGTATCATAGGTAGGTGGCTGCTTGACCTGCTTGAAGGCCACAGCAGCAGGATCGACGCCGAGCGAGTGGAGCTTCTCCCTCACCTTTCCCTGCATGCTCGCGAACTGATCGGCGGTGATGCCGAGCGTCACCCGATTACTAACCTCGTCCAGATCGAGTGAGACCACTCCATCCATCTGACCGAGGACATGGTCGAAGGCGATATCACGCCAAGCCGCGAGCTGCGAGAAAGTGTATTGGGCACGCGCCACCCTGACGTTACCGGTCCGCTTTTCGATATCCAGTCCGCGGAGGTGGTGCGAGGTAGCGAGATTGTGCATATGTGCGAGGGCAGCAGCATCGTGCGCCGCGTCCCGTACCAAGACTACGACACCACCCGTGCTGTCGTAGTAGAAGCCGGCACTGCTCGGTGCCTTGAGCGCGAGGTCCGCGAAAGGCTGCTCCTCGGGACGGACATGGGCGGAGAAATCGACGAGCGGGCCTGGTTTCACGGCCTCAGCCCGAGGCGGTGCCGCAAGGGGAAGCATCAAGAGAAGGAGGAGAGTGACGACGTACTTTCTGTTCATTCGGGTTGCCTTCATAAGGTTGTACGTTGATACTAGCCAACGAGAGCCGCGAGTAGCAACGCAACGACCATGAGTAGTATTTCCTGAATAAGGACTTGGGGGTCAATCTGGGGGCCGTCGGCCGCCGGGCGCGGTGGTCAAGCTAACCGCTGCTCGGTCTCCGAGGCTGTGGGCAAGCGCATGAGCTGACATGCCTGCTGGAGCAGGCAGATCTGGGATTGCTGGCTGAGATCGGAGAGGATCCGGACGAGGAATCTCGCAATTCAAGGAGGCTGCGGGAGTCGTGCCGGGCCCACTACTGATCCTTTTGCTGATTCGGGGCTCATCACTCCTCGCCCACCATCTCCGGCGCCCCCGCCTTCCGCCCCGCCCTTTCGATCTTCCCGGTGTCGCAGTCAGCCGCCAGTAGAATCTGGGACATCTCGACCGCCCGCTTGGCGAGCGCCCTCGCGCCCTCGTGGAGCGACTCGCTCCGCTGCACGAAGGTGACGTTTCGTTCCATGTCCTCGGCGTCCCAGCCGCGGGTGTGGGCGATGTAGGGGAACTGCGGGAAGAGGCAGCCGATCTCGGCGAAGAAGCCGAGCATGTGGCCGGCCACGGCCTGCACGTTGTCCTGGCCGCCGACGATGATGAAGGCCGCCACCTTGTTGCGCAGGAGCACCCGGTCGGCGATCGTCACCTGGTTCTGGATGCAGTTCATCCGCTCGACCATCTTGTAGTAGAGCGCCGAGGCCGAGCCCCAGCGGATGGGGGTCGAGACCAGGATGACGTCCGCCCAGTGGACGAACCCCTCGTAGACGACGTCGAGCTGGTCGTCGGGGTCCATCTGGGTGATCGAGCAGGGCCAGGTGCAGGCGTGGGCGCTCTTCGAGTAATAGCCCTCGCAGGCACGGAAGGAGAGGTCGTTGAGGCGGATGCGCTGGGGCTCGGCGCCGAGAGCGGGGACGGCGGCCAGGGCGGAGTCGAGGAGCGCCTCGGAGGTCGAGTAGCGCGGATGGGCGCGGTCCATGACCGAGGTCGAGATCCCCAGTACCCGCACCGGGCCGGGAGCGCGCTCCACCGGACGGGCGAGGGCGTGGGGCTCGTGGCGCAGCTTCTGGCGCGGGCTGGCCGGCTCCAGGTTGACGAGGAGGCGGCCGCCCTCTTCGCGCAGGGCGTAGCTCTGTACCCGGTCGGCTTCGAAACCCGGCTCGCCGGCGCCGGTCCGGCAGTGGAACTTCCAGTGGTGCCAGGGGCAGACGACGTAGTCGCCGTCGCGATGCCCCTCGCCGAGCGGCCCGCCGGCGTGGTTGCAGACCGCGGAGATGGCCCCGAACTGCCCGTCCTGGTAGGAGAGGGCGAGGCGGACGCGGCCCGCGGTGAGCTGCTTCAATGGATGCTTCTGGAGCTCTTCCACCGGCCCCAGGTCGTACCAGCGCTCTTCGGCCATGGCGACTCCTATGCGGTATCGATCAAGCGCCGGGCGGCGGCGATCGCGGATTCGAGGAAATCCCGGACCTGGCCCTCCTGATCGGCGCCGCCCACGAACGCCCGGGCTTCGAGCACCGCGCCCAGCCACCCCTCGGTGTTCCAGCTGCCGCCACCGGCAAGAGAGGGGAGGGCGGGGCTTTTCGGGTAGGGCCAGGGGGTGACGTAGAAGTAGGGCTCGGGGCGACCGATGTCGCCGGCGTCGCCGGGAGAGAGGCCGACGCCGATCGAGCGGGCTGACTCGGCGTCCATGCCAGGATCGAGGGTGAGCAGGGTGGCGAGATCGAAGTGGTGCGGCCAGCAGCGCACCGGGGAGGCCTCCGGATTTGCCGTCTGGACCGCGCGGAGCAGACGGTCGGCGTTGGCATACCAGCGGGCGACCTCGACGTAGGCTTCCGGGGGGATGCCGGAGAAGGGCGCGCCAGTCTCGACCGGATGGGCCGGGAGGCCGTCGGCCGAACAGAGCCGGTCGAGCGGCCGGGCGAGCGATCGGCCGAGGAGGGTCTCGAGCTCCTTCGTCAGCCAGGCGTAGCCCGCGTCGAGGGTACGGCCGGCGAGCGGCAGCTCGGCGAGGGCGCTTCCCCCCTCGTCCAGAAGGGCGAGAGAGAGGGCGGCCGGCCGCAGCGCAGACCGGAACGGCCGGGGCGCGGTGACCGTGCCCTGGGTCAGGGCGCCGGCGGCCGCGTCCCACTGGAAGCTCTGCTCGCTCCCGTCCGGCTGCGGCGGCAGGAGCTGCTTGCCCGGCGCCGCGGCGATCTGCGCCGCCCAGTGGAGCTGCAGCCGGGCGTCGAGAAAAGGCTCGGCATTGACCGCGCCCAGGCGTTCCCATGTGCTCATGGTGCTCCCTCCCTTGTCATCCCGGTGAATACGCCGCGGCCGGGGAGGTCGGATTCAGGGGCCGGGGCTTCAGTGGCCGGACTGCTGTTCGGCCAGCTCCCGGCGCTCCTTGTCGATCTGGTTGGCGGCGTCGATTTTCTCCTGATCGGTGCCGTTCATCGTCTTCAGCTCCTCGGTTCGCCGGTCGAGGTCGGCGGCCTTCTTCTCCAGCTCGCGCGTGCGATCGGCTTCGCTCGTGGAGGAGGTGGAAGAGGAGGAAGACGACGCGGCGGGGGCGCTCTCTCCCGACTGCTTGGGCTGGCAGGCGAGGAGCGAAGCGAAGAGGAGCAGGGCGAGGACGCACCGCGCGGTCGACATGGGAATCCCTCCTTGGGTCGTAGGGTAGCTGGCGGATTATGGCACGTATCCAGAAAAAAGGCGGCGCCCCGGGGGGCGCCGCCTTGAGGGTCGCTCGTTCTACGTCGCTACTTCTTCACCAGCTGTGCCGTCGCCGTGCGGGTGATCGTCGGCGAGCCGCCGGTACCCGTGACGGTGAAGGTGTAGGTGTTGCGCAACGTCGTCCGGCTGACCGTCAGGGTCAGCGTCGAGCTGCTGCCGGTCGCCGGGTTCGGGCTGAAGCTGCCGGTGGTGCCGGCGGGGAGACCGGCGACGGACAGGGTGACCGGGGCGCTGAAGCCGCCCGTGCGGGTGATCGTCACCGTGTAGGTCGCGGTTCCACCGTTGTGCGCTACCGTCACCGAGGCCGGGCTGATCGACAGGGTGAAGTCCCCGGTCGCCGTCGGTGTGGCCGAGGCCTCGGGGGAGTTGCCCGACTCGCAGGTCGCGCTGTTGGCGGCGCGCACGACGTAGAAGTAGGTCGTGCCGCCGGTCACCGCGGTATCGGTGAACGTCGTGCCGGTCGCCGTGGCGATCTGGGTGTAGGGGCCGCCCGTCGTGGTCGAGCGCAGGACGTGGTATTCGGAAGCGCCGCTCACCGAAGCCCACGACAGCGCCACGCTGCCGGCGCCCGCCGTCGCGGTCAGGCTGGCGGGAGCGGCGGGCGGCACGCAGGGTCCGGAGGACGGGGTGACCGAGATGCAGGTCGAGGGCGCCGAGGCGCAGGCCTCGTTGCCCGTCGGGAAGGCAGTCACCTGGTAGAAGTAGGTAAGGCCGTTGCCGACCGCCGTGTCGGTGAGCGAGGTGGCGGCGGTGCCGCTCACGATCTTGGTGAACCCGGCGTTGCAGCCGGTCTCGTTGCGGAACACGTCGTACACCGCCGTGCCGGAGGTCGTCCAGGAGAGGGCGGCCGAATTGTCGCCGGGGTTGATGGTGAGGGTCGGCGTGGCGGGTGCGGCGCAGCCGGCGAAGCTGATGCTGGCGCCCGGGTCGGTCGGGCAGGCGATGCCGTGGCGGTTGAAGGCGGCGAAGAGGGCGCCGCCGTGCGGCGTGCCGTTCGCCAGGTTGCCGTCGTCGTCGTCGACCGCGCGCATCACTTTCCACCAGTTGCCGGTGCCGCAGCCGTCCGAGGTGAAGGGATTGGTGCCGGTGTGGCAGGTGAAGGAGCTGGTGGCGGTGTTGCGTGACAGGTACCAGAGCCGGTCGAGGATGGTCCAGGCCGGGCCGGTGCCGGCGCCGGGCAGGTCGCGGTTGGCGAAGTCCCAGACCGCCTCGGAGGGGACGTAGGACTCGCAGTGCACCTCGCGGCTGCAGGGGCCGGAGCCGAAGCCGCAGTGCACCTGGGTGAAGTTGCCGACCGTCGCCGGGGTGTTCGAGACGTGCTTGGCGAAGTCGATGTCGCGCACGCCCGTGCAGGCGGTGCAGGCGTCGCCGTAGCCGCCGCAGTTGCCGCCC
Organism: Thermoanaerobaculia bacterium; assembly: GCA_035644215.1. Taxonomy (GTDB): domain Bacteria; phylum Acidobacteriota; class Thermoanaerobaculia; order Multivoradales; family UBA5704; genus DASQPA01. The sequence goes on along the minus strand of DASQPA010000254.1, from coordinate 17,954 downwards.
AGGAAGCCGGGGCCGACGCAGGAGCTGTGGAGGGCGATGGTGGCGGTCAAGTCGCCGTAGGACTCGCCGGTGCCGCCCTCGGGGGCGGTGCCGGTGCCGTCGTTCTGGTCCAAGCCGTGGCCGTACTCGTGGAGCGAGACGCCGGCGATCTCGCCGGTGTTGCCGCAGCCGCCGCCCGACTTGAAGAAGTTGAGGGTCGCGCCGTTCCAGTAGGCGTTGCAGGTCTGGTTCAGGTTGACGTTGACGCCGAGCTGCTGGGTCAGCCAGGTGTTGGCGGGGAGCCAGCCACGGCCGACCTCCTTGATCCGGTTGACCTGGTAGAACTGCTCGCGCGAGGCGTGGGTGTTGCCGGCGCCGCCGTGGCCCGGGGTCACGCAGTCGGTGCCGGTCGAGGTGCCGAAGGCGAGGTTGCCGGCGCCGTCCGAGGCCTGCGAAATGGCACCGCAGGTGTCGGAGATGCGGACGAACTGGCCGGCGAGCGTCGAGCTGGTGGCGGTGGTGAAGTTGTAGAGGCCGGCCGAGTTGGCGAAGCCGCCCGCGCCGCCGATGATGTTGGCGAAGGGCATCGGGCGGACGATCTCCGGGCCGGTCGTCGGCGAGTTCTGGTAGATGCCGCCGGAGACCTGGGCCAGGGCGTAGTCGTTGACGTCAGAGAGCTCCAGGACCTCGCCGGTCGCCGCGTCGACCCGGGCGCGCCAGGTGCCCATCACGCCGTCGCGGTGGAAGGTGAGCTGCCAGACCTTGGCGAGGCCGCGGCCGGTGCCGAAGTCGAAGCCGTCGGCCGAGCGGGTGCTCGCGAGGTTCGCGGGCAGGAGGTGGAGGCTGCCGCCGTCGAGGAAGCGGTCCGCCGAGCCGAACCCGCCGATGTACTTGGCGACGGCCGCCAAGGCGGCGTCGCGGGTCAGGGTGGTCGGCGGGACGACGGTGTTGGCGCCAGGGGCCGGCAGGTTCTCGCTGCCGAACTGGATCAGGTTGCCGTTGTTGACCCGGAAGACGACGCGGGCGCCCTCGACGACCATGCCGGAGAGGACGACGTCGAAGTCGACGAACCAGACGTGGCCGGCGGGCTGGCCCGAGCGGCCGGCGTTCAACACCAGCGACTTGGGGTCGACGCCCATCATGCCGGCGACCTTGGGGAGGTAGCTCCGGGCGATCGTTTCCATGGCGGTGAGGTCGACCTTCTTGCCGGGCGGGAGGACGGCGGCCAGGTCGCTCGCGGTCAGCGCGTTGCCACGGCCGGGGATCCAGGCGATGTTGCCGCCCTCGGCGAAGGCGACCCGGCCGGTCCGCCGGTCGACCGCCGCCTGCCAGGAGGCGGGAGCGGTGAGGCGGAAGCTCTGCCAGGCGTTCTGGGTGGGCGAGGGGATCGCGCTCTGCACGCTGTCGATGGAATCGAAAGGCTGGGAGGGCGCCAGGCGTTCGCTCTGGAACGCCAGGCTGGTGAGGGTGTCGTTGGACTGCTTGGCGACCTGGGCTCCGGCCGGAAGGCTGCAGAGCAGAGCGAGCGCCAGCAGGGCGACCACGGACGAGACGGCGGTGCGAGGTTTGGCCATCATGAGTCCCCCTCCTTGGGGAATACGGCGGAAGTGCTGCTGGATCGAGGACTGAGGATGAGAGAGTGGTCCTCCCAAGTTACAGAACTGTCCTAAAAGCAAAGTGCGCCAGGGGGAAAAAAGCGATCCAGGCAAGAACCGGCGGCGCCCGGGGGGGTGGGCGCCGCCGCGACGTACGGCTGGGACAGCCTTACTGCTGGGTCTTCACCAGGGTCGCCTTGGCGGTGCGGGTGAGCGTCGACCGCGACGCGACGAGCGAAGGGACCAAAGGAGGGACAGATAAAACAACGGCGCCCGGAGGCGCCGTTTTCCCTGCCCGGAGCGTGGAGTGGGCTACGGATCGACGATCGGGGCGGTCCAGATCTCTTCCTTGGCGTTGTTGCGGCGGTCGGTCCACGACGGGAAGAAGTTCCCGAGGAAGCCGGTCAGGCCGTTGTAGTCGCCATACTGGTTGCCGGAGTCGGCGCCGGCGATGGTCTCGTCGGTCTGCGCGGTGGTGACCTGGAGCGGAGCGCTCCAGGTGACGCCGCCGTCCCCGGAGGACTGGTACCAGACGTTGGTCTTCTTGCGCGTCGCGTCGCCGACCGTGTCGTAGTACATGAGGCCGATCCGGCCGGTGTTCGAATCGACCGCCAGCCAGTGGTTGAACTGGTCGTTCAAAGAGGCCTGGTTGTTGATCATGACCGGCGCCGACCAGGTGGTGCCGCCGTCGGTCGAGCGCGAGAACCAGATGCGGGTCTTGCAGGTCGAGGCGGCATTGGTGCCCGGCTCGTTGGCCGCCGTGTTGCAGCCGGTGGCGCCGGTCAAGTCGAGCCAGGAGGCGTAGACGTTGTTGGTGGTGGCGTTCTTGAAGGTGCCGGCCGAGACGTAGATGAAGGCGCGGCGGCTGGCAAACGAGGGGACGCCGATGTCGAAGGAGTCGAAGGTCGTGGCGATGACCGTGCCGGCGCCCCAGGAGACGCCGCCGTTGGTCGACTTGGCGACGACGATCCGACGGTTCCCGGTCGTCGGCCAGAAGGTGAAGACATCGCCGGCGCTGTTGGTCTTGATGTCACAGCCGATCGCCGTGCCCGTCGACTCGGCGCCGGTCACCTGGATCATGGTGGCCCAGCCGGCGGCGGTGCGGCGGTTGACGAAGCCCGGGTTGCCGTTGTGCCAGCAGGCGTAGAGGTTGTCCTTGAACGCCGAGGTGGTGCTGTGGTCGACCCACAGCATCTCCTTGTCGGTCGAGGTCTGGCTGCCCGAGAAGGTGGCGTCGGTCGCCCAGGTGGAGCCGCCGTTGGTCGACTTGTAGGAGCGCATGTGGAGCTTGGTGCCGCTCTTGTTGATGCCGATGGTCATCGACCAGGCGGCGCCGTCCGAGGTCCAGTCGGCGGTCGGATCGGAGTGGAAGGCGTCGCCGGTGAAGAAGGGGGAGAGCGAGCTCTGGCCCCAGGTCGCGCCGCCGTTCGAGGAGAAGAAGATCGCCTGCTTGCCGCTCGCGACGATGGCGTTCGAGGCGGCCAGGATCTGGCTCGGGTTGTTGACGTTGATGGTGATGGCCGACTCACTCCGCGGGCTGGTCTGGGCGCCCGAGATGCGCAGGTTGGCGCCCACCGTGGCGGCCCGGCCGGTCGGCACGTCGAACGCGTCGGGCGGGGCCTCGAGGTTCTGGTGGTGCACCATCCACTCGGCGACCTCGCGGAGGACCAGCGGATAGCCGCCGGTCGGATCGTCGGCGGTGAAGGTCCCCTCGGGGTGGGCCTGGCGCCAGTTGACGCGCAACCAGAGGGGAATGATCAGCTTGTCGTTCGCCTCCTCGGGGCGGAGGAGCGAGAAGTCCTGGTTGGCGCGGATCAGCTTCTCCAGGGCGGTCCCGGGCAGGACGTGGTCGCGGGCCAGCTGGTTCTCGACCGCCGGCCAGACGGGGGTGGTGCCGCCCACCGCCTTCAGACCGCCGATCGAGAGGGCGGAGAGGGCGAGCAGCGATAACAGGGTCAAGGACAACTTACGCATCATCGAATTCCTCCAATCGGGGCGATGAACCGGATAACCTTCTACCAAGATCGGTGCGCCATCCCGACCGGGGAGGGACAAAACGAAAAGGGGGGCCTTGCGGCCCCCCTTTCCTGTTGAAGCGAAAACTCTGCTACTGGACGTTCAGGGTGAAGTCGTCGACGACGAAGGAGGTCTGCAGCGAGCTGTCCTCCGTACCGACGAGGAAGACCTGGACGGTCTGCCCCTTGAAGGCGATCACGTTGAAGCTCTTCTGCGAGAAGCCCGTGGCGTGATTCAGGTTGGAGAAGGTGCCGAGGGTCGAGAGGACCGTGCCCGAGGTGTTGCGGATCTGCACCTTGAGGGTGTCGAACGCGGTAATTGTGGTCGTCTCGGCGGTGTCGATATGGAGCCAGAAGGCGAGGGTCGCCGTGGTGGCGGAGGCCGGGATGGTGACGGTCTGGAGGATGCTGTCGGTGTGGGTCGTGCCGTAGCCGTCGAGCCACGCCTTCCACGCACCGGAGTGAGCCGCCTCACCCGCCGAGTTGTCGATGACGGCCGGAGTGGCGGTCCAGGGGGCCGGGTTGGCCGAGCCGTTCTCGAAGCCCGGGTTGCCGATCAGCTGGGTGGTGCCGGTGGTCACCGTCAGGGTGACCGTGGTGGTGTGGGTGATGGCGCCGCCGGTGCCGGTGACGGTGAGGGTCGAGGTGCCCGCGGCGGCGGTTCCGGCGACGGTGATGGTCATCGTCGAGGTGCCGGCGCCGGGAGCGGCGATGGAGGCCGGGCTGAAGGAGACGGTGACGCCGGTCGGCTGACCGGAGGCCGAGAGCGCGATGGCGGAGTTGAAGCCGCCGGAGACCGCGGTCGTGACCGTGACGTTGCCGGAGCCTCCCGCCGCGATGGTGGTCGAGCTCGGCGACGCCGAGATCGTGAAGTCGGGCGTCGGGACGCTGGTGACGGTCAGGCTGACCGTGGTGGTGTGGGTGGTGGAGCCGCCCGTGCCGGTGATGGTGACCGTCGAGGTCCCCAGGGTGGCAGTTCCGCCGACCGTGAAGGTCAGCGTCGAGCTGCCCGAGCCGGGGGCGGCGATCGGGTTGGGGCTGAAGGCGGCGGTGACGCCGGCCGGCAGGCCGGAGGCCGAAAGGGAGATGGCGGAGTTGAAGCCGCCGGAAACCGTGGTGGTGATCGTCGAGGTGCCCGTACCGCCCTGCGCGATGGAGACCGCGGTCGGCGCCGCGGCGATCGTGAAGTCCGGGGTGACCGTGACGGTCGGGGTGACCTGGACGCAGGCCGAAGGCGCCGAGGCGCAGGCCTCGTTGCCGGTCGGGAAGGCGGTCACCTGGTAGAAGTAGGTGAGGCCATTGGCGACGGCGGTGTCGGAAAGCGAGGTGGCGGAGCCGCCGTTGACGATCTTGGTGAAGCCGGCGTTGCAGCCCTGCTCGTTTCTGAACACGTCGTAGACCGCCGAGCCGGAGGTCGTCCAGGAGAGCGCCGCCGAGTTGTTGCCGGCGGTCACCGTAAGGGTCGGCGAGGTGGGCGCGGTGCAGCCCGAGAACGTCGTGCTGGCGCCGGCGTCCGTCGTGCAGGCGATCAGGTGGCGGTTGAACGCGGCGAAGAGGGCGCCGCCGTGCGGCGTGCCGTTCGACAGGTTGCCGTCATCGTCGTCCACCGCGCGCATGGTCTTCCACAGCGAGCCGGCGCCGCAGCCGTTGGTGGCGAACGTTCCGGTGGTGCAGCTGAAGGCGCTGGTGGCAGTGTTTCTGGAGAGGTACCAGAGGCGGTCCAGGGTCGTCCAGGCCGTGCCGGTGCCGGGGAGCGGCAGGTCGCGGTTGGCGAAGTCCCAGATCGTCTCGGTGGGCACGTACGACTCGCAGTGGACTTCCTTGCCGCACGGGCCGGCGCCGCCGGAGGCCGCGGGGCAGCGGGGGGAGATGAAGTTGGCCGCCGTCGCCGGGGTGTTCGAGCTGTGCTTGGCGAAGTCGGCGTCGCGGACGCCGGTGCAGGAGGTGCAGGCGTCGCCGTAGCCACCGCAGTTGCTGCCCAGGAAGCCGGGTCCCAGGCAGGAGTTGTGGAGGGCGATGATCGCCGTGGTGTCGCCGTAGGACTCGCCGGTGGCGCCGTCGGGCGCGGTGCCGGTGCCGTCGTTCTGGTCGATGCCGTGGCCGAACTCGTGGAGCGAGACGCCGGCGATCTCACCGGTGTTGTTGCAGCCGCCGCCCGACTTGAAGAAGTTGAGCGTCGAGCCGTTCCAGTAGGCGTTGCAGGTCTGGTTGAGGTTGACGTTGACGGTGAGCACCGTGTTGAGCCAGGTGTTCGAGGGCAGCCAGCCCTTGACCACGTCCTTGATCCGGTTGACCTGGTAGAACTGCTCGCGAGAGGCGTGGGTGTTGCCGGCGCCGCCGTGGCCCGGCGTCGTGCAGTCGGTGCCGGTCGAGGTCCCGAAGGCGATGTTGCCGGAGGCGTCCGAGGCCTGCGAGATGGCGCCGCAGGTGTCGGTGATCTTGACGAACTGGCCCGACAGGGTCGAGGTGACCGTGCCGCTGGTGAAGTTGTAGAGGCCGGCCGCGTTGGTGAAGCCGCCGGAGGAGACGTTGGCGTAGGGCGACGGGCGGACGACCTCGCTGCCGGTCGTCGCCGAGTTCAGGTAGGTGCCGCCGGAGACCGCCGCGGTGGCGTAGTCGTTGACGTCGACGAGCTCCAGCACCTCGCCGGAGGTCGCATCGACCCGCGCCTGCCAGGTGCCCTGCACGCCGTCGCGATGGAAGACGAACTGGTAGACCTTGGCGAGGCCGCGGCCGGCGCCGAAGTCGAAGCCGTCGGCCGAGCGGGTGCTCGCGACGTTGGCGGGCACCAGGTGGAGGCTGCCGTTGTCGCGGAAGGTGTCGGCGGAGCTGAAGCCGCCGATGTACTTGGCGACCGCCGCCAGGGCCTGGGCCTGGGTGACCTTGACCAGCGGAGCGACCGACTTCTGCGCCGGCAGGTTCTCGGTGCCGAACTGGATCAGGTTGCCGTTGTTGACGCGGAAGACGACGCGGGCGCCCTCGACCTTCATGCCGCCGACGACGACGTCGAAGTCGACGAACCAGAGGTGGCCGGCCGGCTGCCCGGAGCGGGAGACGGAGAGGACCAGCGACTTGGGGTCGACGCCCAGCATGTCGGAGACCTTGGGCAGGAAGGTGCGGGCGATCTTCTCCATGGAGGAGAGGTCGACCTTCGCGGTGCCCGGATTGACGAAGGTGGCGATGTCATTCATGGTCAGGGAGTTGCCCTTGCCCGGGATCCAGGCGATGTTACCGCCCTCGGCGAAGGAGACCTGGCCGTGGCGCTTGTCGACCACGGCGCGCCACTCGGTCGGAGCGTTCAGGTGAAAGCTCGACCATGCGGTCTGGGTGGCCGAGGCGATGAGACCCGGCACGTTGTCGATCGGCTCGAGCTGCTCCGAGATCTGCAGGCGGTCGCTGCGGAACGCCAGACTGGAGAGCGTGTCATGGCCCTGCTTCATCATCTGGGCCTGCGCGGCGCCAGCCGCCAGGGAGGCGAGCGCCAGCAGGCAGATGCACGACAGTTTGATACGACCCGGTACCTTCATGGTTTGTCCCCCTCCTTGGGGACGCACGAGGAAGTGCTGCATAAAAAATGGAGAGGTGGCAATGCGCCCGACTCCAAGGACACGCGAGGCCGGCTATGAAATTGACGGTGTGCCGGCGCAATCGAAAGGGACAGGATCGGCCACAAAGAAGTTGCAAAGATCGGGGCAGAAACAAAAAGAGCCCCGGCTTGACGCCGGGGCTCTCGTTGGCAGCTGAGACGTTGCTACTGGACGTTCAGCGTGAAGTCGTCGACGACGAAGGAGGTCTGCAGCGAGCTGTCCTCCGTGCCGACCAGGAAGACCTGGACGGTCTGTCCCTTGAAAGCGAGCACGCTGAAGCTCTTCTGCGAGAAGCCCGTCGCCTTGTTCAGGTTGGAGAACGTGGCGAGGGTCGAAAGCACCGTGCCCGAGGTGTTGCGGATCTGCACCTTGAGGGTGTCGAACGCGGTAATTGTGGTCGTCTCGGCGGTGTCGATGTGGAGCCAGAAGGCGAGGGTCGCCGTGGTGGCCGAGGCCGGGATGGTGACGGTCTGGAGGATGCTGTCGGTGTGGGTCGTGCCGTAGCCGTCGAGCCACGCCTTCCACGCACCGGAGTGAGCCGCCTCACCCGCCGAGTTGTCGATGACGGCCGGAGTGGCCGTCCAGGGGGCCGGGTTGGCCGAGCCGTTCTCAAAGCCCGGGTTGCCGATCAGTTGCACCGTGCCGGTGGTCACCGTCAGGGTGACCGTGGTGGTGTGGGTGATGGCGCCGCCGGTGCCGGTGACGGTGATCGTGGAAGTCCCCGCGGTTGCGGAGGCGGCCACGGTGATGGTCATCGTCGAGGTGCCGGAGCCGGGGGCGGCGATGGAGGCCGGGCTGAAGGAGACGGTGACGCCGGTCGGCTGACCGGAGGCCGAGAGCGCGATGGCGGAGTTGAAGCCGCCGGAGACCGCGGTCGTGATGGTCGAGTTGCCGGAGCCGCCCGCCGCGATGGTGACCGAGCTCGGCGACGCCGAGATCGTGAAGTCCGGAGTCGGGACGCTGGTGACGGTCAGGCTGACCGTGGTGGTGTGGGTGATGCTGCCGCCGGTGCCGGTGATGGTGACCGTCGAGGTCCCCAGGGTGGCGCCGGCGCTGACGGTGAAGGTCAGCGTCGAGCTGCCCGAGCCGGGGGCCGCGATCGGATTGGGGCTGAAGGCGGCGGTGACACCGGCCGGCAGGCCGGAGGCCGAGAGCGAGATGGCGGAGTTGAAGCCGCCGGAGACCGCGGTGGTGATCGTCGAGGTGCCCGTATTGCCCTGCACGATCGAGACCGAGGCCGGGGCCGCGGCGATCGTGAAGTCAGGGGTGACCGTGGGGCTCGGGGTGACCGAGATGCAGGTCGAGGGTGCCGAGGCGCAGGCCTCGTTGCCGGTCGGGAAGGCGGTCACCTGGTAGAAGTAGGTGAGGCCGTTGGCGACGTTCGAGTCGGCGAGCGAGGTGGCCGAGCCGCCGTTGACGATCTTGGTGAAGCCGGCGTTGCAGCCCTGCTCGTTTCTGAACACGTCGTAGACCGAGCTGCCGGAGGCCGTCCAGGAGAGCGCCGCCGAGTTGCTGCCGGCGGTCACCGTCAGGGTCGGCGTGGCCGGCGGGGTGCAGCCGTTGAAGCTGGTCGAGGCCCCGGCGTCCGTCGTGCAGGCGATGCCGTGGCGGTTGAAGGCGGCGAAGAGGGCGGCGCTGTGCGGCGTGCCGTTCGACAGGTTGCCGTCGTCGTCGTCCGCGGCGCGCATGGTCTTCCACCAGCTGCCGGCGCCGCACCCGTTCGAGGTGAAGGGGGTGCTGGCGTGGTTGCAGGTGAAGGCGCTGGTGGCGGTGTTCCGGGAGAGGTACCAGAGGCGGTCCAGGGTGGTCCAGGCCGGGCCGGTGCCGGCGCCGGGCAGGTCGCGGTTGGCGAAGTCCCAGATCGCCTCGGAGGGGACGTACGACTCGCAGTGCACTTCCTTGCCGCAGGGGCCGGAGCCCGTGCCGCAGCGCACCTGGGTGAAGTTCGACACCGTTGCCGGGGTGTTCGCGGCGTGCTTGGCGAAGTCGGTGTCACGGACGCCGGTGCAGGCGGTGCAGGCGTCGCCGTAGCCGGCGCAGTTGCTGCCCAGGAAGCCGGGTCCGATGCAGGAGTTGTGGAGGGCGATGACGGCCGTGGTGTCGCCGTAGGACTCGCCGGTGCCACCCTCGGGGGCGGTGCCGGTGCCGTCGTTCTGGTCGATGCCGTGGCCGAACTCGTGGAGCGAGACGCCGGCGATCATGCCGGTGTTGGCGCAGCCGCCGCCCGACTTGAAGAAGTTGAGCGTCGAGCCGTTCCAGTAGGCGTTGCAGGTCTGGTTCAGGTTGACGTTGACGGTCAGCTTCGTGCCGAGCCAGGTATTGGAAGGCAGCCAGCCCTTGACCACGTCCTTGATCCGGTTGACCTGGTAGAACTGCTCGCGCGAGGCGTGGGTGTTGCCGGCGCCGCCGTGGCCCGGCGTCGTGCAGTCGGTGCCGGTCGAGGTGCCGAAGGCGATGTTGCCCGAGGCGTCCGAGGCCTGGGAGATGGCGCCGCAGGTGTCGGTGATCTTGACGAACGGGCCGTTCAGGGTCGAGGTGACCGTGCCGCTGGTGAAGTTGTAGAGGCCGGCCGAGTTGGCGTTGCCGCCGATCGAGAGGTCGGCATAAGGAGCCGGGCGGACGACCTCGCTGCCGGTCGTCGGCGAGTTCAGGAAGGTGCCGCCGTTGACCGCCGCGGTGACGTAGTCGTTGACGTCCATGAGCTCCAGCACCTCGCCGGAGTTGGCGTCGACCCGGGCCTGCCAGGTGCCCATCACGCCGTCGCGATGGAAGACGAACTGGTAGACCTTGGCGAGGCCGCGGCCGGCGCCGAAGTCGAAGCCGTCGGCCGAGCGGGTGCTCGCGATGTTGGCGGGCAGCAGGTGGAGGCTGCCGTTGTCGCGGAAGGTGTCGCCGGAGCTGAAGCCGCCGATGTACTTGGCGACCGCCGCCAGGGCCTGAGCCTGGGTGACCTTGACCGGCGGGGCGACCGATTTCGCCGCCGGCAGGTTCTCGGTGCCGAACTGGATCAGGTTGCCGTTGTTGACGCGGAAGACGACGCGGGCGTTCTCGACCTTCATGCCGCCCACCATCACGTCGAAGTCGACGAACCAGAGGTGGCCGGCCGGCTGCCCGGAGCGGCCGACGGAGAGGACCAGCGACTTGGAATCGACCCCCAGCATGCCGGAGACCTTGGGCAGGAAGGTGCGGGCGATCTTCTCCATGGCGGCGAGGTCGACCTTCGCGGCACCCGGGGTGACGAAGACGGCGACGTCGCTCATGCTGAGGGAGTTGCCCTTGCCCGGGATCCAGGCGATGTTGCCGCCCTCGGCGAAGGAGACCTGGCCGTGGCGCTTGTCGACCACGGCGTGCCACTCGGTGGGAGCGGTGAGGCGAAAACTCGACCATGCGGTCTGGGTGGCCGAGGCGACGAGGCCCGGCACGTTGTCGATCGCTTCGAGCTCTTCCGCGACCTGCAGGCGCTCGCTGCGGAAAGACAGGCTGGAGAGCGTGTCATTGCCCTGCTTGGCCACCTGGGCCTGCGCCGCGCCGGCAAACAGCGTGGCGAAGACCAAGAGAGCGAGGAATACGTGGGACAGGTTGGTACGAGACTTGGCCATGAATTGTCCCCCTCCTCGGGGACACTGCATAGAGGTTCACTGCACCGACAATAGACTCGGAGGCGGCGACGTGCCGCTCTACCGGAAATGCCGAAGCGCGATCGGGTCTCGGTAGTCTGTCCTGCTATGCTGTCTCTACCAACGTTGCTCTTACTCGGATGGGACAGCGCAAGATGAACTGCATTCGTAACCAAGGTGCGCCCGGGGACCAGAAGCGAGCCGCTTTTCCTGTGGCGGCCGGAGTGGCCGCTCTTCTGCTCCTGACCGCGGCCCTCCTCGCCCGCCCCGCCGCTCCCCCGGCTCCCGCCGCTTCCTCCGGCTCCGCCGGGTCCGCGGCGCGCCCCAACCTGGTCCTCCTCACCCTGGACACCACCCGCGCCGACCACCTGGGCGCCTGGGGCTGGCGCTACGCCCACACCCCCAACCTCGACGCCCTGGCCGCCCGCGGCACCCGTTTCGCCCGCTGCGACACCGCGGCGCCCATCACCCTGGTCTCCCACTCCACCCTGCTGACCGGCCTCTACCCGCCGCGCCACGGGGTGCGCGACAACGGCACCTTCGTCCTCCCCGGCCGCGTCGAGACCGTCGCCCGACGCCTGGCGGCCGCGGGCTACGACACGGCGGCGGTGGTCTCGGCGGTCGTCCTCGCCCGCCGCCAGGGGCTGGACCAGGGATTCCGCATCTACGACGACGACTTGGGATCGGGGTACGCGGCGGGCACCCTGGTCTCCGAGCGGCAGGCCGAGCGGACGACCGCGGCGGCGGTGGCCACCCTGGGTGCTCTCAAGCCGCCGTTCTTCCTCTGGGTCCACTACTTCGATCCCCACGAGGAGTACCGGCCACCCACCAAGTTCGCCGACGCGGCGACCGGCCCCAACCGGCTCTACGACGGCGAGATCGCCTACATGGACGAGCAGATCGGCGAGCTGCTGAAGAAGCTCCCCCCGGGGACCGCCGTGCTGGCGGTGGGCGACCACGGCGAGATGCTGGGCGAGCACGGCGAGCTCACCCACGGCCTCCTCTTGAACCAGGGGGTGCGGCGGGTGCCGCTGATCCTCGCCGGTCCGGGCATCCCCGCCGGCCAGGTGGTGAGCTCCCTGGTGCGCACCGCCGATGTCACGCCGACCCTCCTCAAGCTGGCCGGCCAGAAGATCCCCGCCGGGCTCGACGGGATGACCCTGCTGCCCCTGCCCGGCCCCGCCGACCATGGCGACGTGCGCCGGAGCTACAGCGAGAGCTTCCTCCCCTTCTTCGCCTACAAGTGGTATCCGTTGCGCTCTCTCGCGGACCAGCGTTCGCTCTATCTCCAGGGGCCGAAGGGGAGCCTCTACGACCTCGCCGGAAAAGGTGGGGAGGACGCCGACCTCGCCCCGGCGCAGCCGGCGGTGGCGCGCCGCTGGGCGGCCGACCTCAAGGCTTTCCTCACCGCCCACGGCGAGACCCTGGAGCCGACGGTGCGGGCGGAGAACGTCCTCTCGGACGAGCAGCGGCGCCAGTTGGCGAGCCTCGGCTACGCGGGGAGCGGCGGGGGCGGCAAGGTGACCGGCAGTCTGCCCGACCCGCGGCAGATGACCGACGTCGCCCAGGCCCTCCACCAGGCGGCCGAGTCGGTGCAGCAGGGCAAGTGCGCGACCGCCCTGCCGGCGCTGCAGAAGATCGTGCAGAAGGACCCCCACAACTTCCCGGCCCTCGACCTGGCGGGGCTCTGTCTCAAGGAGGCCGGGCGGGTGGAGTCGGCGCTCAACCTCTTCCAGAAGGCGGCGAAGGAGAACGAGCTCTCCCCGGTGCCGGTCGCCAACGCCGCCGGCGCCTTCCTCGCCCTCGGCAAGAAGCAGGACGCCGAGCGCGAGTACCGCCACGCCCTGACCTTGGACCCCACCCTCCCCGAGGCGGCGGCCAACCTCGCCAAGCTCCTGCGCGAGCGCGGCGACCGGGCGGGGGCGGCGGCGATCCTCGACACGGCGCTCAAAGGCGGCACCCACTCGCCCGAGGTCTACCTGGAGCGCGGCCTGGCCCGCGCCGAGTCGGGGAACCTCTCCGGCGCCCTGACCGACTTCCGCGAGGCCTCGCACCGCGACCCGGCCAACCCGGTGCCGCTCGAAAACGCCGCCAAGGCCGCCTACCAGCTGCACCAGGTCCGCGTCTCGGCCCAGCTCTACGAGGACCTCCTGCGTCTCGCCCCGCAGCGCACCGACCTGTGGAAGACCCTGGGCGCCATCTACTACTTCGAGCTCGCCGACAAACCCAATGCTCTGCGTGCTTTCCGCCAGGCCCTCCTGCTCGAGCGCGACCCGGCCGAGCGGGGGAAGCTGGAGGCCATGGTCCGGGAGTTGGAGGGGTAGTCTCGGGTCGTCCGCGGCGGGGGCTCTTGCCGGAAGCCGCATTCCGGGACAAAATAGTCTCGTTTCTTAAACAGCAGGGTCGTTCTTCCGGATCGCCCCTCGCCCGTGCACCCGAGGGGGGGTGGCCGCGGAACGGAGGTCCGTTTGGTCAAAGATTTTCTGCGCAGGGTCGCCCTCTTTGCCGATCTGGAGGAGGAGCAGCTGGCGCGCCTGGCGAGCCTGGTGCGGGAGGAGAGCCATCCCGGCAACGAGATCCTCTTCCGCGAGGGAGATCCGGTCGATGCCTTCTTCCTGGTGGCGGAAGGCGGGGTCACGGTCTTCCGCGACGCCCGGGGGAAGCCGCTCCAGCTCCTCGCCCGTCTCGAAGAGGGAGGCTACTTCGGCGAGATGGGGCTCCTCAACCGGGCCGGCCGGCTGGCCTCGGCGCGCACCGCCGGTCCCACCCGCCTGCTGCGCATCGACAAGGCCGACCTGCTCAAGGTGCTGGCCGACAACCCCAGTCTGGAGCTCAAGTTCCGCGCCGAGATCATCCGCCGGCACGGGATGAACGTCTCCGCCCTCCTGGGGCTCGCCGGGCAGCGCGACGTGCGCATCCGGCTGGGCGTCCCGGCCGAGGTCGTCCTCGCCGACGGCCGGCGCCAGGAGCTGATGCTCGAAAACCTCTCGCTCGGCGGGATCGCCTTCTCCGGGGTGGCGGGCGGCTGGCAGACCGGCCAGCGGGTACAGTTCGCCATCGCTCCCCGCGGCCAGCCGCCGATCCTGGACATCACCGGCACCCTCTCCTGGAGCGAGGGCGACGCCGCGGGGATCGCCTTCGATCCCCTGCGGCCGGGCGAGGAGGCCCTCATCTACAAGGCGCTGCGGCGGTTTTTGGACATTCGGACCTGAAGCGTCGCCGGGTCACCGCTTCCCGATCGCCACCTCCACCCGCTGGCCGAGCTTGAGCGGGGTGGGTTCGAGGAGGGCGATCTTGACCAGGAGCACCCGGGTGTCGGAAGGCCGGCCCGGGTCCTGCGGCTTCAGGCGCCGGTTGACCACCGCGTCGGGCACCTCCTCCACCCGGCCGCGCCAGCTCTGGCCGTCGTAGCCCTCCGCCGTCACCTGCACCGTGGCGCCCAGGGCCACCCGGCCGGTGTCGAACTCGTCGACCTCCGCCTCGATCCGCGTCCGCTTGAGATCCGCCAGGGTGAGGAGCGGCGTCCCCGCCGCCAGGTGCTCGCCGGGCTGGGCGCTGCGCTCCAGCACCGTGCCGTCGATCGGCGCCGTGAGCCGGCTCTTGGCGAGCCGCGCCTCCAGGCGCTCGACCGCCGCCCGCGCCGTCGCGAGGCGCGCGTGGGCGGCGTCGCGATTGCTGCGGGTCCGGTCCGCCGTATCCTGGGTGCCTACCTGGGCGGCGAGCAGGCGCTCGGCGCGGGCGACGTTCACATCGGCGAAGCGGATGTCGGCCTCCGCCTCGGCCACCTTGGCCCGCTGCTCGGCGAGCTCGGCTTTGAGGTCGTCGGCCTTGAGCTCGGCCAGGAGCGCTCCCTTCTTCACCCGGTCCTTTTCGGCGACGTGGAGCCGGGTCAGGGTGCCGGCGAGGTCGGTCGCCACCACCACCTGGGCGCCCGGGTAGGTGACGAGCCGCCCCTCGGCGGTCACCCGGCCGGGGTCGGCGGCGGGAAGAGCGGAGGTGGAGCTGGCGAGAGGGGCTGTCGTCGATACCGCTCCGCCCGCCCGTCCCCTCCAGGCCTTGACCTGCGGCAGCAGGGCGAGGGCGAGACTCAACCCGAGGAGTGGAACGAGCGCCTTCTTGAACCAGGAGAGCACGCTATCCATGGCGAGTGCCTTTCAGGCCGCGATGCGGCCGTTCTCGATCCGCACCACGCGATCGGCGATGGTGCGGACCTTGAGGTCGTGGGTGACGATGAGGAGGCCGCGGTCCTCCTGCTTGGCGAGGCGCTGGAACATCTCGAGGACCTGCTGGCCGACCTGCGCGTCCAGATTGGCGGTCGGCTCGTCGGCGAGGACGATGGGCGGCCCGCCGGCGAGCGCCCGGGCGATGGCGACCCGCTGCTTCTGGCCACCGGAGAGGTCGCGGGGGAGAAAGCCGCGACGGTCGGAGAGGCCCACCGCCTCGATCACCCGCTCCGCCTCGCGCCGCGCCGACGGCCCCCGCATCCCCTTGACGTTCAAGGCGTATTCGACGTTCTCCAGGGCCGAGAGGGCGGGGAAGAGGTTGAACTGCTGGAAGACGAAGCCGATCGAGCGGCGGCGCACGGCGGGCAGGCGCTCCGGCCGCCGCGGGTCGACGGTCTCGCCGTCCACCACCAGGCGGCCGGCGCTGGGGGTCAGAATGCAGCCGAGAATGGAGAGGAAGGTGGTCTTGCCCGATCCGGAGGGTCCCTCCAGGGCGACCACCTCGCCGCGGGCGAGAGTGAGCGAGGCGCCGGAGAGGACCCGCACCTCCTCGCCTCTCCCCTCGCGGAACGATTTGGCGACACCTTGGGCTTCGAGGACGGTCATGGCATTCTCTCCTTAGCCCCGGAAGACGAGGGCGGGGTCGATGCCCGCCACCTTGCGGAACGAGATCATGGCGGCGGCGAGGCAGAGGACGAGGGTGCCGGCGAAGACGATGCCGGCGAAGGAGGGGGGGATGATGAGCTTCAAATCGATCTTTTCCATCACCGGGCGGAGGAGAAACGCCTGGGCGCCGCCCAAGAGGAAGCCGACGAAGGCCGAGATCGTCGCCTGCTTGGCGAGGATCTTGTAGATCGTCCCGTTGCCGCCGCCGATCGCCTTGACCGTGCCGAACTCCTTGATGTGCTCCATGGTCGAGGTGTAGAGCGTCTGCGCGACGACCACCAGGCCGACCAGGCAGCCCAGGAAGACGGTCATGATCATGTTGAGCCCCAGGCCGGTGCTCTCCACCCAGTAGCGGCGCGAGCGCTCGGCCCACTCCTGCCGCGTCCAGACGTCGTTGTGCGGCACCCGGCGGCGGACCTCGCGGAGCACCGCGGCCCGCGCCGTCGGGTCGAGCCCGGGGGCGAGCTTCAAGAGGATGTAGGTGGTGTTGCCGGTGAGCTCCTGGGGCGAGAGCTCCTGCGCCCGCCGGAAGTCGACGAAGGAGATCGGCGTGGTGCTGAAGGAGAGGGCGTCGTGGGTGCGGCCGATGATCTTCATCCGGTGCCCGAGGACCTCCCGGTAGTCGCCGCCGGCCATGCCGGCGGTGAAGGGGCCGTAGCGCTTCTTCGCCGAGTTGTCGAGGAAGAGGTACTTGCCGCGCTTCAGGTCGTCCAGGTTGCCCTCGTAGTTCCAGGGGAGCTTCCAGCGCTTGAAGTCAGAGAGGGCATAGACCAGGGTCCCCTCGCGCGCCCCGCTGGGGAGGCCGACGTTCATGAACCAGACGATCAAGTTGTCCGCCCGGAGGACCCCGGGGACCGAGCGCAGGCGCTCGACGTAGGTCTCGGGGAAGGTCTGGGCGAAGTCGACGTTGGCGGTGTTCTTCGAGGTCACCCAGAGGTCGGCGTCCAGGTGCTCGATGGTGATCGTGGCGTTGTCCATGAGGCCCAGAAAGAGGCCGACCTGGACGAAGACGAGGGTCACGGCGAAGGCGACCCCGGAGACGGTGATGAGGAAGCGCAGCTTGTCGTAGAGCAGGTTCTTGCGCGCCAGGTCGACCATCGGTCACTCCTCCGTGCGGACCAGGCCGCGGATCAGAACGTCGGCCATGAGCCCCGAGCGGGCGGTCGTCGAGCGCCAGTCGCACCAGGGGTCGTTGGCCTTGGCAATCTCCAGGGCGATGACGCCATGGAGGCCGGCCCACAGGGTCTGGGCGAGGAGATCGGGGTCGTCGAGCTCCGGGCGAAAGCGGCCGGCGGCCAGGGCCTCCTCGACGATGGCCTTCAGGAACGCGTAGGCGTCCTCCTCGGGGTTGCCCTTCTCGACCGCGCTCTCCTCCGGACCCATGGGCGGGTGCGGGGTCATGAACATGAGCCGGTAGTGGTTGGGGTGGGTGAGGCCGAAGTCGGTGTAGGCGTGGGCGGTCGTCCGCAGCCGCTCGATGGGGTCCTCGATGCGGGCGATCTTGGTGAAGGTCTGGGCGAGGGCGAAGAAATCGGCGTCGCACAGCTCGCGGAGGACCGTCTCCTTGTCCTTGAAGTGGAGGTAGATGGCGGTGGGGGAGTACTCGATCCGTAGGGCGATCTTCCGCATGGTGACCGCCTCGTACCCCTCGGAGACGAAGAGCTCCCGCGCCGCCTCCAGGATCTTCTCCCGGACCTCCGCCCGCTCCCGTTCGCGTCTCTCCTTGGTTCCCATGAACGACCCTCCGTTACTTAACGTCGTTAAGTTAACGGACGTGGTTCAGGATGTCAAGGGGGTGGTTGGGGGGACGGTGAACCAGAATGGCGGCTTCCCTCCGGTGTCCCCCGGCGTTCCTCTCCTCTCCGGGAACCTCCGGACCGCCTCCGGGACCTTCCAGAACCTCTCCGGGAGCCTCCGGAATGCCTGGAAAGTCTTGCGGCACCCGTGGAAAGTCGGCTGGAGCCTCTCCGGGAGCTTCCGGACGGTCTCCGGGCGCTTCCCGAGTCCCTCCGGACGCTTCCAGGACCCCTCCGGGAGGTTCCCCAACCCCTCCGGCCGCTTTCCCGAAACCCTCCGGACGTGTCCGGAAGCTCTCCGGGAGCTTCAAAAACCGTGGAAAGTCTTCCCGGAAGCGTGGAAAGTCACTTTCCACGCCCGAAAAGTCGAGCTGCATGCATGGAAAGTAAAATACCACGCATGAAAAGTCTTCCCGGAGACGTGGAAAGTTACTTTCCATGGATGGAAAGTCGACCCGGACGGATGAAAAGTCGAC
>DASQPA010000253.1:0-2337 GCA_035644215.1 Thermoanaerobaculia bacterium | reverse complement strand
GCCCCGACCTCGAACGGCGCTTCCACGACCTCTTCGCGGCCACCCCGGCCGCCCTCCACAACCTCTACGGCCCCACCGAGGCGGCGGTCGACGTGACCTTCTGGCGCTGCCGGACGGACGGCGAGGGCGAGCCGGTGCCGCTCGGCCGGCCGGCCGCCAACACCGTGATCCGGGTGCTCGACCGCGACCTCCGGGCGGTGCCGGCCGGCGTCGCCGGCGAGCTCGCGATCGGCGGCGTCCAGCTGGCGCGCGGCTACTGGCGGCGGCCAGAGCTGACCGCCGAGCGGTTCGTCCCCGACCCCGACGGGGAAGCCGGCCAGCGCCTCTACCGGACCGGCGACCTCGCCCGCTTCCGTTCCGACGGCATTCTGGAGTACCTGGGCCGCATCGATCACCAGGTCAAGCTCCGCGGCTTCCGCATCGAGCTCGGCGAGATCGAGGCCGCGCTCCTCGCTCACCCGCAGGTCCGGGAAGCGGCGGTGCTGCTGCGCGACGACCCGCGGCTCGGCCCGAGCCTCGCCGCCTTCGTCGTGCCGGAGCCCGGGGCGAGCCCCGAGGCGAGAGAGCTGCGCGACTCCCTGGAGGCGCTCCTCCCCGAGCACATGGTGCCCGCGTCCGTCACGCTCCTCCCCGCCCTTCCCCTCTCCGCCAACGGCAAACTCGACCGGGGGGCGCTGGCGCGCGCGGAGCCGGGACGCGAGGAGGTGGCGGAGCGCTACGTCGCGCCGCGCACGCCGGTCGAGGAGGTGCTCTCCGAGATCTGGGCCGACGTGCTCGGCCTGGCGCGGGTGGGGATCGAGGACAACTTCTTCGCCCTGGGCGGCCACTCGCTCCTCGCCACCCAGGTGACGTCGCGGGTCTACCAGGCCCTCGGCGTCGAGCTCCCGGTACGGCGCCTGTTCGAGGCGCCCACGGTGGCGCGGCTGGCCGCCCAGCTCGCGCCGCAGATCGCGACGGGCGCGGTCGCCCCTCCCATCCCACGGACGCCGCGGAGCGCGGGCGCGGAGCTCCCCCTCTCCTTCGCCCAGGAGCGGCTCTGGTTCCTCGACCGGTTGGTGCCGGACGGCTCGGTCTACAACGTCCCCACGCGGATGCGCCTCCGCGGCCGCCTCGACCGCGGGGCGCTCGCGCGCTCGTTCGCTGCGCTGGTCGCGCGGCACGAGAGCCTGCGGACGACCTTCGCGACGCGCCGGGGGCATCCGGTGCAGGTCGTCGGGCCGCCCTTCGTCCCCGACCTGCCGCTCGTCGACCTCCGAGGCCTGGCTCCCGGCCGGCGGGAGGCGCTCGCCGCCACCCTCGGCGCGGAGGAGGCGCGCCGGCCCTTCCAACTCGCCTCCGGCCCCCTCCTGCGGCTCCTCCTTCTCGCCACCGGCGCGCCCACCTTAGACGGCGCGGAAGCGGAGCACGCGCTGGTCATCAACCTCCACCACATCGTGACCGACGCCTGGTCGATGGGAGTTTTGGTGCGCGAGCTGGCGGCACTCTACGGGGCGTTCCTCACGGGAGTGCCGTCGCCCCTGCCCGCGCTGCCGATCCAGTACGCCGACTTCGCGGTCTGGCAGCGCAGCCGTCTCTGGGGGAAGCTCCTGGGAACCGAGCTCGTCTACTGGCGGGAGCGCCTGGCGGGAGCGCCGCCGCGGCTCGACCTGCCGACCGACCGACCGCGTCCCGCGGCGCAGCGGTTCCGTGGCGGGCGCCACTTCCTGCGCCTCCCCGAGGCGCTCGTCCAGGGCCTCCAGCGGCTCGCCCACAGGGAGGGAGCGAGCCTCTTCATGGCGCTCCTGGCCGGCTTCGACGCCCTCCTCGCCCGACTCTCCGGACAGAGCGACCTCTCGGTCGGCACGCCGATCGCCAACCGGACGCGCGCCGAGGTCGAGGAGCTGATCGGCTGCTTCGTCAACACTCTCGTCTTGCGCGTCGACACCGGCTCGGACCCCGGCTTTGCCGAGCTCATGGGGCGGGCGCGGGAGGTGGCGCTCGGCGCCTACTCCCATCAGTCGCTCCCCTTTGAGAAGCTGGTCGAGGAGCTCCAGCCCGAGCGCAGCCTGAGCTACTCGCCGCTCTTCCAGGTCCTCCTGGTGCTCCAGAACACGCCGGCGGTTTCGATGCGCCTGCCGGGCGTGCTCCTCGAATCGCTGGGGGTGGAGACGAAGACCTCGCGCTTCGACCTGCTGCTCGCGCTGTTGGAGTCCGAGGGCGGCCTCTCCGGCGAGCTCAACTACGACCGCGACCTCTTCGATCGGACGACGATGGCGCGCTTCGCCACGCAGCTTGCGCGCCTGCTCGAAGGGGCGGTCGCCGATCCGCTCCGCCGCCTCTCCGAGCTCCCCCTCCTCG